>CAIPXZ010000729.1 GCA_903869075.1 uncultured Myxococcales bacterium
CCAAGACGCCGCTTGTCGACCACTTCCTCAAGTCGGCCGATAACCTCGACCTGACAACGACTTACACGCTGCGTCTGGAAACAGTGCGCTGGATCGGGCCGTACGTGCGCGCCCGGCTGTCGACGCAGGTGGCGCCGGGCTATCTGGTGCGGCCGACGGCGTACACGGTGAACTGGAAAAATTCCGACGGCACGGTGAGCAAGGAGAATTACGCCGCCCAGGAATTCACAAAGACAACCGGGAGTTTTGACCCGCTGGTGCTGGGCGAGTCGGTCGGTATGTTCGCCAACCCGACCGAGTCCGAGGCGGTGACGGTCAAGCTCAAGCTGGGCGTCGGCTCGCAGCAGGTCATCAGCACTTGGGGCTATTCGGTGACGGAGAACAGCGACACGCACGAATTCGACGCCAAGCAGGTGCAGACCGCGCTCCAGGCGGGTGCGGAAGCGGAAGCGCAGGCGTACGGCCAGGCCACCGAGGCGCTGAAGTGGAAGGCCAAGGCCTCGTTCTTCATGCCGTTTTTCACGAGCATCGGCGGCACGCCCACCGGCATCGACGCGCTGAACACCGACCTGACGGCGAGCGCGTCCTACAAGCTCGCCAAGTGGCTGTCGCTCGACTACGTGTTTTCGGTCAAGCGCGTGCCGTTGGTCAGCGACAAGTGGCAGGTGCAAAATGGCGCCGTGCTGACAGCCGGATTCAATCTGTAGCCGTGCGGCCGCCGCAAACCTGCTAGACTGGCGCGCCTGCGATCGCTGTGCTGCGGCGCTGTTGCGAGGAGAAGTGGATGGAGAGCCAAGACAATCGCCTGTTTACCACCCGGCCCGTGGCCACCGATGACCCGGTGCCGGAGGCGCTGCCGCCCGTGGAAGAGCACTTCCCGGCGTCGCACAAGGTGGAAGTCGGGGCGCTGCGCGTGCCGTTTCGCCAGATCAACCTGAGCGACGGCTCGCAGCTGGATGTGTACGACACGACTGGTCCGCAAGGCTGCGATATCCATCAAGGTTTGCCGAAGCGCCGCGCGCCGTGGATCGCCCCGCGCGCAGGCCTCGCGGCGCCGACGCAGCTGTGGTTCGCCCGCCAGGGCGTCATCACCGAGGAGATGCAGTTCTGCGCGCTGCGCGAAGGCGTGGACGCCGAATTCGTCCGCGCGGAAGTCGCCGCAGGCCGCGCCATCATTCCGGCGAATATCCACCATCCGGAGTTGGAACCGGCGATTATTGGTCGCAATTTTCTTGTCAAAATCAACGCCAACATCGGCAACTCGGCGCTGCGCAGCGTGATCCGCGAGGAGGTCGAGAAGCTGCAGTGGTCGATTCGCTGGGGCGCGGACACCGTGATGGACCTGTCGACCGGCAAGGACATCCACCTGACGCGCGAGTGGATTTTGCGCAACAGCCCGGTGCCGATCGGCACGGTGCCGATTTACCAGTGCCTGGAAAAAGTGAACGGCAAGATCGAGGATCTGACGCTCGAGCTGTTCCTGCAGACGCTGGAAGAGCAGGCGCTGCAAGGCGTTGATTATTTTACAATTCACGCCGGCGTTCTGCTGCAGTACATCCCGCTGACGGCGCAGCGCGTCACCGGCATTGTCAGCCGCGGCGGCTCGATCATGGCCAAGTGGTGCCTGCATCACCACAAGGAAAATTTCCTGTACACGGGCTTCGCCGAGATCTGCAAGCTGATGCGCAAATACGACATCGCGTTTTCGCTCGGCGACGGCTTGCGCCCCGGGTGCACCGCAGATGCCAATGATGCCGCGCAGTTGGGTGAGCTGAGGACGCTGGGCGAGCTGACCAAGATCGCCTGGGCGCACGACGTCCAGGTCATGATCGAGGGGCCCGGCCACGTGCCGATGCACAAGATCAAGGAAAACATGGACCTGCAGCTGGAGCTGTGCCACGAAGCGCCGTTCTACACGCTGGGGCCGCTGGTCACGGACATCGCGCCCGGCTACGACCACATCACGAGCGCGATTGGCGCGGCGATGATCGGCTGGTTCGGCACGGCGATGCTGTGCTCCGTCACGCCCAAGGAACACCTCGGGCTGCCGGATCGCCAGGACGTCAAAGACGGCGTAATCGCGTATAAAATCGCCGCGCACGCCGCCGATTTGGCCAAGGGCCACCCCGGCGCCAACAAGCGCGACGACTTGCTGTCCAAGGCGCGGTTCGAGTTCCGCTGGGCCGACCAGTTCAACCTCAGTCTGGACCCGACGACGGCCGAGCACTTGCACGATGAGAGCCTGCCGTCGCCGGCGGCGAAAAGTTCACATTTCTGCTCCATGTGTGGGCCGCATTTCTGCTCCATGCGCATCACGCAGGACGTGCGCGCGGCGGCCGAGGCAGGAATGGCCGCCATGGCTGAAGAATTCAAGAAACACGGCGGCGAGCTGTACGTCCCGACCGGCGCATAAAGTGGCCAAAATGCGCCGGTGAGCCTGTCCACTGCATAGGCTTGTGCGGCTGGACCCGGTGCCGCGGAATTTTCCTCGGTCGGTGCGTACTTGCACGCCCCGCCGCGGCTGACTAGGCTCGCTGCGTCGGCGGGTTTTGGCGCACGCCGGCCTGAGGCTGGAAGTGAAACGCTGCCCCCGCTGCAATATCGTCTACGCAGACCACACCCAATTCTGCATCCACGACGGCGCAGCGTTGGTCAACACGCCCGGCGCCGACCCGGTGCTCGGCACGCTCATCGCCGGCACGTACCGCATCCGCAACCGCTTGGATTCTGGCGGCTTTGGCTCAGTGTACAAGGCCAGCCACATCCGCTTGCCAATCACCGTCGCCATCAAGATCCTCGGCGCTGCGCACGCCCTGTATGAGGAAATGGTCTCGCGGTTCCGCATGGAAGCGCAGGCTGAGGCGATGTTTGACCACCCGAACATCGTCCACGTGATCGATCATGGCCAGCAGGAAGGCATCGGCTATTACATCGTCATGGAATTTCTCGTCGGCCGCGATCTGGGGCGCCGGCTCGCCGAGGAACCGCCGCTCGATATCACGCAGATCGGCGTGGTGCTGACGCAGACGATGGCGGCGCTGCAGGCGGCACATGCGCGCGGTCTCGTGCACCGCGACGTCAAGGCGGAGAACCTGTTCTTGGTCGACGACGCGCAGCGCCCCGAGGGCTTCCATGTGAAGCTGCTCGATTTTGGGCTGGCGCGGCTGAAGAGCGACGCCGGCTGGGAAGTCGTCGTCGCGGAACGGCGCCACAAGACCCGAGCGTCACGGGCGTTTGGCTCGCCGGGGACGATGGCGCCCGAAGTCGCGGCGCGCGGCACGGTGGACGAGCGCTCGGACATCTACAGCCTCGGCGCTGTGCTGTACGAGATGCTGACCGGCGAAATGCTGTTCCAGACCGAGGACGTGCAGACTTGGCTGCGGCGGATTCTCGAGGCGCAACCGCCGCCGCCGTCGGCGCGGCCGCGCGGGCGCTGGGTGCCGCAGGCGCTCGATGCGCTCGTCGCGCACATGCTGGCGAAGGACCCGGCGCGGCGGCCGCAGTCGATTCCCGAGGTGCGTCAGGCGGTTGAGTCGATATGGCCCGAGGTCGAGGCTGCCTGGTCGCGGGAATTTTTCGTCAACCACCGGCGGCCGAGCGACAACCTGGATCGCTGGGGCGACCTGCCGTCGCTGGCGCGGCAACCGCTGACGGCGGAGCAGACGCCGACGGTGCTGATCGTCGACGACGACCGGACGATACGCGTGATTTTACACGCGATTATTGGCTCGATCGGCTTTCGCAGTGAGGGCTGCGAGAACGCAGAACAGGCATTTGCCTGGTTCGCGAGCCACCCGGCGCCGACGGCCGTGCTCATCGACCTGCTGATGCCCGATATCGGCGGCGTCGACATGGCGCAGGTGCTGCGGGCGCACGACTACGACGGCTTGGTCGTCATCTGCTCGGCCATGGACGCGACGGAATTTGCCAACGCGGTGCCGGCTGTCGCCAACACCGGGTATCTCGACAAGCGCTTGGATTTGCACAAGTTGCCGGCGATGCTGCGCGCTTCCATGCAGCAGTTGCCGCGGCAATAGCCGCCGTCACGCCAGCTTCAGGACCGCGTCGCGCATCACGCGCGCCCGCGCCGCCCAGGTCTCCGCCGCCATCGCCTCGCGCCGCGCCAGCGCCCGCGCCGGCGTGTCCGCCAGCGTCGTCGCCAGCCACGCGGTCACGTCCGCCGCCGTCCGCACAAGCGTCACGTCCGGGTGCACGCCGGAAGCCTCGGGGATCGGCGCGCACGCCGTCGGCAGCCCCGCCGCGAGATACTCCCGCAGTTTCAGCGGGTTCACCGCCATCGTCAGCTCGTTGAGGGCAAACGGCGCCCACGCCGCCCGCCACGTCTCCAGGTGCTGCGGCAGCTGCGCGTACGGCACCGGCGGCAGCAGCTGCACGTTCGGCAGCGCCGTCAGCGCCGGGTCGACGTACGCCGCGCGGCCGATGTACACAAACGTCCAATCCGGGTTCTGCTGCGCCGCGGCGATCATCAGCGGCCAGTCCAGCCACTGCTCCAGCAGGCCAAAAAAGCCCAGCACTTTTACGGGGTTTTCAACGAGCGGCCGCTGCCCAAAATGCGCCGCATCCACGCCTTGCGGCACGTACAGCGCCTGCCGCACCGGCACCGTCGGCAGCAGCGCCCGCGCCGTCGCCACCACAAGGTCCGCGCGCTGCCGCAGCGCCGCCTCCGCCGCCCGCGCCAGCGTCGCGTCGATGCCCGGCAGCCGCGCGTAGTCGTCCAGCCGCAGGTAGACCACCGGCCCCAGCTCCAGCCCGGCGAGGTACTGCACCGCCACCGGGTTGGCCACCAGCACGGTCGGCCGCACAAAGCCGTGCTGCGCCAGCGCCGCCCGCAGCCGCCGCTGCAGCCGCAGCCGGTTGAGCGCGCGCACCGGCGGCACGCGGTGCCACGGCAGCACGGGCGGCTCGATCACCGTCGGTCCCGCCGTCTGGGCCACCGGCGCGGCCACCGCCGCCTGCCGCTGCCGCGTCAGCTTGGCCCAGGCGCGCTTGGCGTCGTGGCGGGTCAAGGTCGGCGCGCGCATGCCCAGCGAGTTGACCCACAACACCCGATCCTCGCTCGGCAAATTGCGCACGAGGTGCTGCGTCGTCGAGGGATGCGCGCCCCAGTCATCGCCAAAAACCAGCCAGTCCATCTAAGCCTCCAGGTTCGGTTGCCGTGCCGGCTAGCGGCGGTGCGGCGCTTGCAGGGCGCGGTAATGGGAGAGCGTCTGCTGCGCCCAGGTCTGCGGGCTGAACCGCGCGCGCACCGCGTCCGCCTGCGCCAGCGCCCGCGCGCGCCACGCCGGCTGGTTCGCCAGCCACTGCCGCAGCAGCAGCGCCAGCAGGTGCGCGTCACCGGGCGGCACCGTCCCGCCGGCGCCAAGCTGCACAAGCTCGGGCAGGGCGCCCACCGCCGACGCCAGCAGCGGCCGCCCGGCGCACAGCGCCTCCAGCGCCGCCAGCGGCATCCCTTCGCGCAGGGACGGCATGCACACGGCGTCGCACTGCGCCAGGAACGGCAGCACGTCGGTTTGGAAGCCGTGGAACTGCACCGTCACCCCCAGCGTTTGCGCCAGCGCCGCCAGCGGCGCGCGCTCCGGCCCGTCGCCGACCACCGCCAGCGCGATCGGCGGCATCTCCGGCTCCGCCAGCGCCTGCAGCAGCACGTCCACGCCTTTCTCCACGCTCAGCCGGCCCAGCACCAGCAGCTGCGGCACCGGATGCGCTGGCGGCGGCGTCGGCTGGGCTTGAATCGTCAGGAAATTCGCGATCGTCCGCACGTGCGGCAGCCGCAGCGCCGTCGCCGTCTCGGCCGAGACCGCGACAACCGCGTCCAGCCGCCGGTAGAGCAGCCGCGCCAGCGCCTCGTACAGCCGCGCCGTCCGCGTGTGCCCCGTGTCGCCGTGGTGCGTCGCCAGCCAGACGCCGTGCACCGGCCGCGTCGCCAGCGCCAGCGCCTTGTAGCCGTGCAGGTGCAGCACGTCGGCGTCAAAAGTCAGCGCCCGCAGCGCCGCGCGCGCCTGGCGGTCGAGCCGCGACACAACCGGCACCACGTCCAGCGGGATCGCCAGCGTCCGCGCCGCGTCCTGGAACGGCACGCTGACACCCGGCGCCCGCACTTCGTCGAGCACCACGAGCCGCGCGTCCTCGCCCGCCGCCCGCAGCGCCGCCACGCCGCCCAGCACCAGCCGCTCCGCGCCGGCCAGCCCGCCAGGGGCAATCACGTGGACGATCTTCACGCCGCCCCCTGCGCGGCTTGCCGCCAAATCCGCAGGTAGTGCTGCAACATTGCGGTCTCGCTGTACTTGCGCGCCACCAGCGCCTGACCCGTGTCGCCCATCGACCGCGCCAGCTCCGGCCGCGTCACCAGCGCCAGCAGTCCCTCCGCCATCGCCGTCATGTCCCCGGCCGGCACCAACGTACCCGCGCCGTCGCGCAGCAGCAGCGGCACACCGCCGACGGCTGTCGCCACCACCGGCAGCGCCGCGCCCATGCCCTCCAGCAGCGCCAGCGGCTGGCCCTCGCGCTCGCTCGCCAGCGCCATCATGTCCATCGCCTGCAGCAGCCGGCCGACGTCCTGCCGCAGCCCAAGAAAGTGCACGTTGCCGCCGCACGCCGCCGCTTGCTGCTCCAGTCGCGCCCGCTCCGGGCCATCGCCAATCAGCAGCAGGTGCGCATCCGGCCGCGCCGCCAGCACCTGCGCGAACGCCGCGATGAGCAGCGCGTGGTTCTTCTCCGCCGCCAGCCGCGCGACGCAGCCAATCACCGGGGCATCCAGCGGCAAGCCCAGCTCCGCCCGCACCGCCTCACGCATCGCCGGGACGCGCTCGCGCACCGGCACGCCGTTGTCCACAACCTGCACCGGCGGTGGCACGTGCGTCTGCCGCGCCTGCGCCACCGCTTCAGACACCGCCGTCACCGTCACGCCATGGCTCGCCAGCGCCGCCAGCAGCCGCAGCCGCGGACGCTCCGCCCACTCGACCGAGTGCTCCGTGTGGACGATCGGCACGCCCAGCGATCGCGCCGCCAGCCCGCCGTACAGCAGCGGCCCGAGGTGGTGGGTGTGCACGACGTCCGCGCCAAAGCGGCGCAGCGCCGCGCGCAGTTGCCAAATCCGCTGCGGCTGGATGCCGCCTGCGCCCGGCAGCAGCAGCGTCTGCACGCCGGCGTCATTCAGCTGTTGCCGCAGCGGCCCGTCGCCCAGATAGGCGATGACGAGCATCTCCACGCCGTACGGCCGCGACTGCACCGCCAGCCGCGAGACGAGCGACTCGATGCCGCCGACATCAAAATACTGCATGATTTCAGCGACACGTAGCGTCGGCTGCGGCGCGTTCGGCGGTGTCGGTTGGGGCGATCGTGTCATCTGCATACTCCGCGCCGCGCCAAGTCGGTCAGCTTACACGGTCGCAAGGTTGCAAGGAGCTTGCCAAACCCCGCGAAATCTTGAAAATCTTCTGAGATTTTGCCCATTTCCAGCAAATCGTCGACAATCCCGGACAGCTGCCGTCCCAAATCGGGACCGGACAGCAACGACGCTGTCGTGCGGGCGGACGGCTTGGCGCTTTCGCCTTGGTTAGTAGGCACTTGCGGGCCTTGGCACGGTTGTTGCAAATGTCGCAGTTGGTGGCCGGTGCGTTGTGGGCACGGCC
>CAIPXZ010000730.1 GCA_903869075.1 uncultured Myxococcales bacterium
GCTCAACACCGACCCTGGGACCGATCTCGGCGGGATCGGCGCGTCGATCCGGGCGACCATCGACGCGGTCGCCGTGCCCGCCGACATCGTCGGGGCGGTCGCCGACGCCCTCGGGCTGGCGCGCGCGGCGATGGCCAACATCCGCCAGAACCTGGCGTGGGCGTTCGGCTACAACCTCATCGGCATTCCGCTGGCGGCAGGCGCGCTGTACGCGGCGACGGGCTGGCTGTTGTCCCCGGCGTTTGCCAGCCTGGCGATGGCGCTGTCGTCGGTCAGCGTGGTGATCAACGCCTTGCGGCTCAAGCGGTTTCAGCCGGAGTGACCAAACACTCCGACCGAAGCTCGAGATCGAGCCGTTGTCATCGGCGGCGTGCGACCTTCGGCGCAGGCTCGGGGATCCAGTCCGAAATGCAACAGGTCTGCTTGGAAGCACTTGGTGTTGGACATAGGTCAGGATGATTAGAGCGGCCGCAGCGCCGGGAACGTCGTCTCCATGTCGTCGCGGCTCATCGCGTCCGACTTCGCCGCCGGCGACCAGATGATCTCCAGCGCCACAAGATCGCTCGCCGTCAGCCCCGCCAGCGCGCTCAAAACGCCTTGCAAATCATCGGTTTTGCGCAGCGGCGGCAAGGCAAAGCTGCGCGTCGCGACGACGATTGTCACGACGAAGAATTCCGCCACGGCGAGCTGACCGTCCTCGTCGCGGATGCCGTCGGTCGCGACTTCGCGCTGCTGTTCCTGCACGCCAAACTTGTCGCTGCGCACGACCTCGCGGTCGTAGCTCAGCCGCGCTTCGCCGGTCCAGCGGCCAAATTGCCGTTCGGCTTCAATGGGTTCCAGCGCAGGCTTCTGTTCCGCCGCGCCGTACTCGATGTTGGCCAGGTAGTGGCGAATCGTCGCCAGCGATTGCCGCAGCAGGTTCTGCAAACCCTCGGAATCGCTGGTATTCCCCGAGCGTGCCAGCGCGTCCAGGCGATCGACGAGCGCCCACGCCTGCATCTGCAAGCCCAGCTGGACGCGCGCGGTTTGGATCGCATCGGCGTCGTCGCTGCGACCGCCGCTGCCGCCGCCGCGGTTCATGCGCCGCGAGCGCTGGGCGACGATGACGATGACGACGATGATGCCGACGAGAATCAGCAACACGAGCCAGCCGCCGCCGCCGGAGCTGGACCCGCCGTAGCCGTAGCTGGAGCCGTAGTACCGCGAGCCGCCGATGGGCACGGGGACCGGCACGAAGCGCGTGCCGCCGCCGCCGCCGAAGCTGGGCGAGAACGAGCTGCCGCCGCTGCTGCCGCTGCCAAAGCTGCCGCCGCCGAAGCTGGAGCCGCCGGAGCGACCGCGGAAGCTGCCGCCGCCGAAGCTGCCGCCGGAGCGGGCGTAGGCGGCCGTGCTGACGCACAAAATCACGAGTAAAATGGCGAGGCGTTGCAACATGGCGACCTTGGGTCCGGCTCAAAGACGCGCACGTGCGCTGCGCCAAGTGGCCGGACGTCGCGATCTTGCGCGCTCGCACGCGCACGGGCAAGTGGCGCTCGCTGACAATTTCCGGCAGACTTGGATCACAAGCCTCGGATGGGTTTCGCGCGGGTCATGTCCCAAGTCCACCCTCAAACGCTGCTGATCGCGCTGGCCATCGAGTACATCTCGCTGACGCTTGTGACCCTGCCTGCGCTGCGGATTTGGCCCAAGGACTCGGGTATGGCGCGGTGGAGCGTCGGCAATGCCTGCCTGGCGGTGGCGATGGCGCTGCTGTCGGAGCGCGGCGTGGCGCCGGGCTTGCTGACGGTCGTCCTCGCCAACGGTCTGCTGATTTTCGGCGCGGACAGCGTGCACGTTTCCGTCCGCCACCTCTACAACGCGCCGCTCCGACCGCTGTGGCAACGGCTGCTGCCGCTGGCGTGCTGGGCGACCCTGTCGCTGCTGTGGGCGCTCGATCCGTCGCCGGGACAGCTGCAGTGGGCGGGCGGGCGCGTGGCGGCGTTCGCGCTGGCGCTGCTGTGGTCGGCGGGCGGCACGTGCTACGCGCTGCTGCGGCGCGCGCCGCGGCCGTGGTCGTTGGGGACGTGGTACGTGTTCGTGGCCATGCTCATGCCGGTTGCCGGCCAGGCGTCGCGGTCGTTCAACTTCGCGCACGCCGCGCCGGGGACCGATCCGGTGCTGGCGCTGAACAGCGCGGTGCCGCTGTATTCGGCCTTCGCCGCGTGTGGCGTGTTCATGACGTACGGATTTTTCCTGTTGCTGAATGACCAGTTGCAGGCGCAGCTGCAAGCCGCCAACGCGCGACTGCGCGAGGATGCCGCGACCGATCCGCTGACCCAGATCGCCAACCGCCGCCAGCTGGAGACGATCGCTGCGACCGAAATCAGCCGCGCGCACCGCTACCGCTGGCCGCTGACGGTGCTGCTGCTGGATCTGGACCACTTCAAGCGCGTCAACGACCTGTTCGGCCACGCCGTCGGCGATGAAGTGCTGCGCGCGGTGGCGGAGGTGTGCCGCAAGGAAGTCCGCGGTCACGACCTCGTGGCGCGCATCGGCGGCGAGGAATTCGCCGTGCTGCTGCCGCATTGCGACCTGCGCGGCGGCGAGACCATGGCGCGGCGTTTGGCCGAGCAAATCCGCGACATGCGCGTGGATCTGCTGGACGGCGCGGTGGTGACGGTCAGCATCGGCATCGCATCCTTGCTGGAGACCGAACGCACGCTCGGGCCGTTGCTGCAGCGCGCCGACCGGGCGCTGTACCGTGCCAAGACGGCCGGTCGCGATCGCGTATCGCTGGACGAATCGCTCACTTGATCGGCGGCGGCGGGATGACCGGCAGCGGCGGCGACTCGGCGTAGACCGTCGGCACCACTTCCTTCAGGTTGCACGGCAACTTGCCGTCTTCATCGCGGCCGCCGGCGAGGCAGTAGCGCTGCTCGACAAGCCCGTCATCAAACAGGAAACGCCAGATCATCTGCTCGAATTCCGGCATCCAGCGCGTGGCGTAGTGCGCCAGGTTGTCCTCGGTTCGCGAGCCGTTGCCCGGCGGATGCGTGCCGCGCTCGGAATTCCACTGCAGGCACGTGCTGCCGTCGACCGGCACATCCGCGGTCGTCAGGTTCAGCGGCCAAACCTCGACAACCGGCAAGTTTACGGGTACTTGCGCGACGCGATTGAGCATCTGCGACGTCAGGTTCGCGACCTGGCTGTCGCCCATCGACATCGGCCACAGCGCCTTGCGCCCCGGCTGCGTGTTGGGGAACGGGTCCCTGACGGCGTGGTCGGCAAAATTGATCGGGTCGGAGAGGTCCCACAGCGACTGCGACATCGCGAACAGCAGCTGCTGGTTGAATTTGTCCGGGTAGACGCCGTTGATGATGCCGAGGAACGGCGCGAAGTCCGAGCTGCGGTTGAGCAGCGTCGACCAGCCGCCGCCGGCGACGTTCATCACCATGCGCGTCACGTCCGGGTGCATGGACGTCATCGTCGTGCCCATGATGCCGCCGAGCGAATTGCCGTAATAAACCAATGGCTTGGTCGTGTCGTAGAGCGGCTGCGGCTGCGCCGTGAACTGCAGCCACGGGTCTTTGACAAGCTGGCCCATCGCCATCCGCGTCAACGCGACCGGCATCACCGCGCCGACCGCCAGTTTGTCGGTAATCCGCGTAATCGTTGAGAAATCGTTGCCTGCTTGCACCGCCAGCGGCAGCTCCGTGTACGCCAGCCCCCACCAATCCGTGCCAATGGCGACGACGCCGGCAGCGTGGACGAAATGCGGAAAGAATTCAGCATCTCCCGGCTCCACGCAGCCTTCCTTGCACGCGCCGCGCAAAAAGCCGTGGCCGTACAGCATGAGCCGCGTCGGCTTTTGCGCAGCGATGACGTTGGGTGGCACAAGCAGGATGAAAGGCCGCTGAACCGTGCCATTTTGCGTGATTTTTGGCGGATCGCCTTGCCAGTTCAGCGTGCCTTCCGGCCCGGCGCTGGTCAGGAACAGCGGCGCGTCAAACGTCCCGCGCACGCGCAGCGCCACGTCCGGGTGCATCGGCTTCAGCACCACGCGATTGTCCGCCTCCGGCGCCGGCAGATTCGGGAACAGCGCCGCGGTCGGCGTGTCCGTCTCCACCATGTCAATGTGGTAGCTGAGCCCCTTGGCGCCCACCGCCGCCACCAGGTCGTCGCGCATGCCCAGCGCCGGGCCGTGCGTCCACGCCGTCGACGCGGTGTCGTAGTGCCACGCCGCCACAAGGTGCGCGCGCGTGATGCCGGCCTTGTCGAGCGTCGTCAAATCATCTTGCCAATCCGATAGTTGCCCATCGATGCGCGCATAGCCCGTCGCCTTGCCGGCCAGCAGCCGCTGGAACGTCGGCGTCGGCGCGTACGGCTTGCCGGTGCCATCCAGCAGCGTGTCGGTCAGCGCGACGATGACGCGCGCGTTCTCCTGCACCGGCGTCCACAGCCGGATCAGCAGCGCCTGGCGCGCCGGCACGTCGGCATTGCTGTCCAGCTCCGCCATGAACGGAATGAACGCGCCGGTCTTGGCGTCCAGCAGCACGATCGGCAGGTCCGGCTTGATCACCAGCGCCGGGCGCGTCTCATCGGGCAGCCCTGTCGCTGTCGGCGGCGTCGGCAGCAGCACGACGATCGGTGAGTTGGGCGAGAAGCCGTCACGGCGGTTCCACTCGGTCGGGTCAACCGGCGTATTCGCTGAATTCACGGGCAATTTTCCCGCTGGCAAGTTCAGCCGCGGCGCCGCACCGGTCTGCAGCCAGAAGTTGGACGGCCAGCCACTCCAGCAGTCGTTGCCGACGATCGGGTTGCAGTCCGGATCGGCGGGCACGGGCGCCTGATCGACGTCGCCGCTGGCGTCGTCACCGGTCGTCGGCGACTGGGTCGTGGTCTTGCTGCAAGCGACGGTCAGGCAGAGGAGCAGGGGCAGGTAGCGGCGCATGGCGGCCTCCGGAAAGTCCAGAGCGGGATCACGGACCAACGCGGCGCGGATGTCAATGCGGCGGCGCGGCGCGCGCGGCAATGCCTGACAGCTCCGTCAGTTTTTCTGGCAAGCCAACCACTGCACGAACGGCATGCCGGACGGCGCGCTGCCGCTTTGGCCGATGGCCTCGCTGGCGGTGTTGTCGGCGGCCTGGGTGTTGCCGCCGTTGGCGCCGGCGACGTCCTTGACTGGCGGCTGGATGCTCAGCGAGACGCCGTGGCTGTGGCTGCGATCCTCCTGATCGGCCAAAGGCTTGCCGACCTGGACGCCAACGCCGTTGCCGTCCACGGCGCCGACGATGAGCCGGCCGGCAGCCGCCGTGGCGACGCTCCAGCCGGCGGGGCAGCTGCTGGCGTTGAAGAAGCCGACCAGGCCGCTGGGGATGGGGCCGACGCCCGCGGCGGGGGCGCTGGCGGCGCAGGCGACGCGTTGCATGCTCGGGAAGGTTGCAGTGCCGGCGTCACTTGAGGCGCTGAATTGGACGGTGCCGGCCGCGGCGTAGCCACCGCCGCAGCAGCCAGACGCCAGCGCGATGCCGTGGCCGCTGAGCGCGACGTCCGCGGTGACGCTGTGGCTGTGGCTGGCGGCCCAGCTGCCGCCGAACGTGGCGCCGGTGGTGCCGCCGGGCGGCGTGCCGACGATGAAGCGGCTGAGGCCGGCGGCGGCGCTGGCCCAGCTGTCGGGGCAGTCCTGGCCGGCGACGAAGGCGATGAGGCTCTCGGGCGCCGCGCCGTAGGCGATCGCCGTGGACTTCTTGCACGCCCGCAGCTGCACGTACGGGATGCCCGCGGACGCCGGCAGCGCGCTGCCGCTGATCGCCCAGTCGCCGGCGGGGCACAGCCCGGCGTTGCAGCAGCTGGCGATGCCGACAAAGCTGACGGCGCTTGTGCTGATGCTGCCGCTGACGGTGTGGCTGTGGACGCGATCTTCGCCGGCCGTGAGCGGTGTGCCATCCAGCTGGCCAACCGTGCTGGCGTCGCCGGGGACGAGCGTGCGGCCGGCGGCGAGCGGTTCGGCGTCCCAGCCGCCGGGGCAGTCGGCGGTGGCGAACCAGGCGAGCGTGCCGGCAGGCAGGGCGTCGGCGAAGGTGCACTTGCCGACCATGCAGACTTGGCTTGTGCCGCACGCGGTGCCGTTGGGCTGGGCGCCCATGCTGCACTGGCCGGTAGCGGGCTCGCAGGTGCCGACCTGCTGGCACGGGTCGCTGGCGGTGCAGACGATAGGCGCGCCGGCGGTGCAGGCGCCGCTGACGCACTCGTCGTTGACCGTGCAGCCGTCCCCGTCCTCGCACGGCGAGTTGTCAAAGGCGTGGACGCAGCCGTTGGCGGGCGTGCAGCTATCGATTGTGCAGTCGTTGCCGTCGGTGCAGTTGATGGCGGTGCCGACGCAGCTGCCGGCCTGGCAGCTGTCGAGCGCCGTGCAGCCGTTCGCGTCGTTGCAGCTTGTGCCGTCGGCGGCGGCGGTGAGGCCGCAGGTGCCGTCCGGCTGGCAAATGGCGATTGCGCAAGCAGAATCCGCGGCGGGGCAGGACCCGGGCGTGCAGCCGGCGTCGGTGGTGTCGGTCGCGTCCGCGGCGTCGCTGCCGGCGGTCGTTTCGTCGGATGTGGCAGCATCGGTCCCGGCGCCCGCGTCGGTCGCGGCGTCGTTGGCGCTGTCGGCGACGGCGTCCGTGCCGGACTGGACGTCGGCAGGGGCGTCGGCAGGGGCGTCGGCTGCGTCAAGCGTGGTGCTGTCGCTGAACGTGAAGATCGGGACGTCGTCCGCGGCGCTGGCGGCGCCGTCCGTGCCGGCGGTGGGCGCGCTGCTGCACGCCAGCAAGCTGCCGGCCAAGCCTAGCCATGCGGCGCAGCGCGCCTGTTGCAACCAATGATTCACGCTGGCCTTCCCCCCGCTCGTCACTGTGCCCGTCCGCGCGTCAGGCGTCAACCCTGCTGCGCGCAGCCATCTGGTTTGTTGGCGGTTGTCAACCGCGGCGGTTCTTGCTACCACGTCGCGCCATGAAGACGACGATGACAGCGCAGCAACTCGGAGTTTCGCAACGTGCCCTGGACCTTTGCCTGGATGCGGACCTGATCGACCTGCACGTCGACACGTTCATCCCGGTGCGGCTCTGGGGCTACGATGTGATGCAGCATCACGGCCGTGGGCCGCTTAACGGCTATTATTTCGGTCACTTGGACTTGCCGCGCATGGAGGAGCAGGGCGTCACCGGCGCCATGTGGTCGCTGACGACGAACCCGTTTCGCCCCGCCCGGCAGCGGTTTGCGGTGCTGCAGAAGAACCGCGCGCGGTATGAGGCGATGGTCGCGGCGTCGGGCGGGCGCATGGTCATCACGAGCACGCCGGACGCGTACGCGCAGGCGCGCGCGGCGGGCGTGCACGCGGTGCTGCCGGCGATTCAGGGCGGCAACGCGCTGGCGTCGGCGCCGGATCTGGACGCGTGGCTGGCGGACCGCTGGCTGACGCGCGTGACGGTTGTGCACCTGACCGATTCGCTGTACGGCGCGACGTCGAGCCCGGCGACAAACCGCCGCCAGCCGCACCTGAGCGCGCGCGGCAAGGAAATCGTCCAAGCGCTGAATCGCGCGCGGATTTTTGTCGATCTCGCGCACATCGCGCCGCAGTCGTTCTGGGACGCGGTGGCGGTGCACGATCCGACGCTGCCGCTGATTGTCACCCACAGCGGCGTCAGCGGCGTGGTGCCGCACTGGCGCAACCTGGACGACGCGCACGTCAAGGCGGTCGGTCAGTCGGGCGGCGTCATCGGCGTGATTTACGCTGCGAATTTCATGGGTCGCAAGGACGGGCCGCAGGACTGCCACATGGTCGCCGAGCACCTGGAGCACATCGCCAGCGTCGCCGGTGAGGACGTGCCGGCGATTGGCTCGGACTACGACGGCGCGGTGGTGCCGCCCAAGGACATGCGCGACGGCCACGGTCACGTGCGCTTGGTCGACGCGCTGCTGCAGCGCGGCTGGCAGGAGCTGGCGATTCGCAAGGTGCTGGGCGGTAATTTCCTGGCGTCGTGGCGGCGACTGCGCTAGCCCTCAGCGCAGGGCGTCCAGCCGTCGCCACAGCTGGTCGGCGGCGGAGCGCTGCCAACTATCTGAAAACGCAGCGAAACAGGCTTGACGTTGCGCCGCGCGGTCAGCCTGCAGGTAGGCGAGCCCGGGCTGCAGGCGGTGGAACGCGCGGGTGTCGCCAAAATAGCGCAGGGTGCGGGCGCGCTCGTCGGCGGCGAACACGGGCAGGAATTCCTGCCAGACATCGCAGTCATGCACCGCGCCCAACTGCTCCTGGAAAGTGCGGATTGTCGCCACGGACGCCAGCCACGGTTCACCGTACAGCGGCGCAAAAAACTCCATGGCGTAGCGCAGGTGCTTGACGGCGATGCGCAGCGCGTGCAGCTCCGCCACCTGTTCCGGGTGGTCGACGCACGCCGCCAGCGCCTGCACGTGCGCCAGCCGCTCGGCGATCTGCTGCGACGGCGTCGGCGCGTCCGCGTGGCGCGCGTGGGCATGCGCCAGCGCGCTCGGCACGTCATGCGCCTGCCAGCGGTCCAGCGCCGCCACCACTTTGACCTGCTGCCGCTGCCGCCGCTGCTGCAGCCGCAGCCGCAGGCGCACGATGCCTGGCCGTGTTGCCGCCGCCAGCTCCGGTCGCGGTCGCTGCAACACCGCGTCCAGAAACGCCAATTGCACGTCGGTGTCGCGCGCCGCGCCCAGCGCCCGCGTCAGCCGCCGCGTCTCCTTGAGCCAGCGCGCGCACTTCTTCGGCGGCAGGTGGTCGGCAAACAGCACAAGCGCGCACCGCAGCCGCCGCGCCGCCACGCGCATCCGGTGCACGGCCTCCGGGTCAGCGCCCAGGCGCACGCCATCGGCCTCTTTGTCGAGAATTTGCAGGCGCTTGAGCAGGGCCGTGTGGGCCAGGGACAGCAAGTCAGCGTCGGCATCGTGCGCCATGCGTGTCCGCCTGCGTGCCTACCAGCCGTTGGCCGTGGCAATCGCGCCGTAGCCCGTCGCCATCGGCGTCACCACCGGCGTCTTGGTCGGCTGATCGACAGCGAAAAGCCCCATCTTGTACGGGCCAACACCGTGATTCCACTCGTAATTGTCCATCAGCGTCCAGTAGAAATAGCCGCGCACGTCCACGCCTTCGGCGATCGCCTTGTGCAGCCAGGTCAGGTGCGGCTTGACGTAGTTCTCGATGCCCGTTGTCTTGGCCTCGCCCGTGCCGTTTTCCGTAATGAAAATCGGGAGCTTGTACTGCGAGGCGAACTTGACCTCGTGGTAGATGCCCTCCGGGTTCGTGGCAAAAGCCGAGGTGACGGGCTGGAAGTCGAGGTATTTCCACTTGTCGGCACCGGGAATCGGGCTGTTGTTGACCGGCAACTGGTTGTAATAATTGATGCCGATGAAGTCCATGCGGCCCTTCATGTCCGGGCGATCCTCTTCGGGCACGCCGTCGAGATTGCGGTCGACCTTGCCGTTGATCGTCGCCTCGAGGAATTCCTGGTTGTAGACCCAATCGGCGTGGGCAACCGCCGAGACGTCGCCGGGCAGGCTCGGATCCGCGGGCACGATGTACGCGAGGTTGGAGACGATGCCGACCATCGCCGTCTTGCCGTCGCCGTCGACGTCGACCGTGTCGTTGGCGTGGATCGCGTCGTACATCCGGGCGTGGCCTTCCATCATGTTGAACATCACCGCAACGGCGGCGTCCAGCTGCAGCACGAGCCCGGGCGGGTTCGTGCGATCGGCGCTGGGCAAGATGTAGCCGGCGAGGACGACGGCGAACGGCTCATTCAGCGTGCCCCACAGGTCGACCTCGCCGCCAAATTCCGCAGCGCAATAGCCGGCATACAGCGCGATCGCCTTGAGCATCCGGTCCTTGTCGACCCAGCCGCGGTTTGTGCAGCCGGACGGCGGATCGAGGCCGTTGACGTGGCAGCCCTTGCCGTCGTGGA
>CAIPXZ010000731.1 GCA_903869075.1 uncultured Myxococcales bacterium
ACCAAGCAACGGCTGTTGAGCAATGATTTCATTCACGATCTCACGAGCATCGTGGGCATCCTGAGACCGTTGCTTCGACGGGTGCACGAGGATGACACTCTGGACATGCACATCCGCGCGGAAGCGCTCAACGTCTATTATCGTGGGGTTAGCGTCCTGAAGGTCAACCGCAAGTCGAAGGGACTCTACGAGTTCTTCTTCGATCCCAAATATTTCGAGGACGGGCAGCTTGGCAGTGGCGGCTCTCCGCGCCGTGGACTTGGCGGCAGCAAGACCATCAAGACCCACGAAGACTGCGAGCAGTGGGTTGCGTCGCTACCGCTGTTGAAGGACTCCATGGATCGGTGGCTGACGTTGGTCAAATCTGCCCGTGAACGCGAAGCACAGCAGCTCTTCGTTCGCGAGAACACGTGGGACGAGGCCGGTGCACGCGCGACGGACTATTTCGTCCTCGATGTGGAATACGCGGACGGCGTCGGGCGAGCGGATGTCGTCGCAATGCGCTGGCCCTCGACCCGCGCAGACCGCGTGGGAACCGGCCCCCATCGGCTCGCACTGGTGGAGCTGAAATTCGGCGACGGCGCGATCGGCGGCACGTCGGGACTCAAGAAGCACGTCGCCGACGCGGCAAAGCTCGCTGCACAACCCACGCTCGCCAGGCTTTGCGACGAGATGGAAGCGGTTTACCACGTCAAGCATCGGCTACGGCTCATCAACAATGGACGGCCCGACCAGGGTTCCTTGGATCGAAGCGGGCTGGACCTGATCTTCGTCCTGGCGAATCACGATCCGGCGAAGACCGCTCTGAGCACCGAGATTCGGGCGATCATGGCCATGGATCCGTCCAAGAAACCAGCAAATCTCAACATCTTCGTCGCTCGGGCGAACGCGTTCGGGTACGGCCTGTTCGAGGATCGACTGATGCCGTTGACGGAGTTTGCGGTCTTGCTGGAGGCAGATGCGGTTCGGCACGCAGTGGCGCGCCGTCGGCCGGTCTCAGCCTGATGGCGACGCGCCCCACCCTCACCATCCACCGCTCCGCCCACGAAATCGGCGGCAACTGCATCGAAATCGCCCACGGCGATGCCCGCCTACTCCTCGACATCGGCCGGCCGCTCGACGCACCGCGCGCTGCGACGAACCTGATGCCAGCAACGCTGGACACGCAGCGGCCGGTGGCGGGCGTGCTCATCTCCCATCCGCACCAAGACCACTTTGGCCTGCTCGACGAGCTGCCGGCGGACTGGCCGGTCTACTCGGGCGAATTCGCTGGCAAATTGCTGCGGCTCACCGCCAATCTGTTCGGCACCGCGCCCGACCGCGACTACCGCCACTGGCGCGCCGGGCGGCCGGTGGCCATCGGCCCGTTCGCGGTGACGCCGTACCTCACCGACCACTCGGCGTTTGACGCCTACATGCTGCTGGTCGAGGTCGCGGGCAAGCGCATCCTCTACTCCGGCGACTTCCGGATGCATGGCCGCAAGGCCGCGCTTGTCCAGCGGTTGATGGCCGCGCCGCCGCCGAACCTGGACGTGCTGCTGCTGGAGGGGACCAACCTCGGCAGCGACAAGCCGACCAAGCGCGAGAGCGACCTGGAGCGCGAATTCGTCGCGCTGTGCAAGGCGACGCCGGGCCGCGTGTTCGTGTGCTGGTCGGCGCAGAACATCGACCGCACGGTCAGCCTGTACCGCGCGTGCATCCGCGCCGGGCGGACGCTGGTCGTCGACCTGTACACCGCGGAAGTCCTCGAACTGCTTGGCGAAGCCGGGCGGATTCCGCGGCCGGGCTGGGAGCACATCCAGGTCGTCATCACCCGCGGGCTGGCCAAGCGCTATGAGGCGGCGGGGCGCCAGGACTTCGTCGCGCGCATGGCTGCGCACGGAATTTCGGCGGCGCGGCTAGCGGAAAGTCGCCACCGCTGGCTGGTGATGGCGCGCCCTTCCCTCCTGCGCGACTTCGCCGCCAAGGGCGTGACGCCGACGCCGGACGACGCCTGGAGCTACTCGCAGTGGCGCGGCTATCTGGCGCAGCCCGATGGCGTGTCGCTGCAGGCGTGGTTTGACCAGGGCGGCGCGCGGGCGGCGCACATCCACACGTCCGGGCACGCGTCAGTGGCAGACCTGCACGCGTTCGCGCGCGCGATGAAGCCGCGGATGTTGGTGCCGATTCACGGCGTGGCGTGGGACACGGACGGTGCGGGGTTTGCGGATGTGGTGCGGCTGCGGGATGGGGAGGTTTTGCGGGTTTGACCGCTAGTCCAGCCCCGCCCAAGCCCGCGCCTCCGCCACGGTCTGCGGAAACTCGCCGTCTTTACGAGCAAATCCCATGCGCTGGAAATACATCGACGGCCGTTCCCAGTCCAACGGCAGCTCGAGGCTCAGGTACGCCGAGCCCGGCGTCACCGTGCCGCGCACCGTCTCGCTCCAGCGGTCATATTCCAGGTCGCCAAACCGCAGCACGCATTCGTAGGTGCCGACAAACGACCCGGCATCCGCCTCGTCCACCACCGCCTTGCCTTCCTCGTACTGCGCTGGGTAGCCCAGCGCCTCCAGTTCCTGAACGATGTCAAACACTTCGCGCCACGCCTCCTCCAGCGTCTCGAGCATACCCTCGCCGTAGCCCGGGTCGTCGTCGTCGGTGAACTTGGTCTGGTCATCACGCGACCACGGGTCTTCGCCCGGGTCGTAGTCCTCAAACTCGCCCTCGGCGGTAACGAGCGCGTCAAGCGCGGCGGCCAGT
>CAIPXZ010000732.1 GCA_903869075.1 uncultured Myxococcales bacterium
GTCAAACGCGTGGCGCCGGCGGCGGGGATTTGGCGGACGCGGCAGAAGCCGGCGTGGCACTGGCCGGCGAGGATGTCGCGCTGAGCGAATTCACTAACCTGCAGGCGGGGATATTCAACGGCCTCGTGTGGTTTTGGGCCACTCAGGCGCACCAGTCCACCCGCGGCCGGCTTCTTCGCCAGTCCACACGTTGCGCGTCCTGTCGCGCGTCCGCTAAGCTGCAGCGTCCAGGGCGTCCTGGAAGGGCATTGGCGCAGTGTGCGGCGGATTCGCACTTTTGACCCGAGAGCGGCCGAGATGTTGCCGTTCGGGATGGGCGGGGCACGGCGAATGAAGCGACTGGTCGAGCGCGTCACGTCCAAGGTGCCAGAAATCAGCGAGCAGGCAACGGCGAGTTGGGAAATGAGGCGGTTGTTCGACAAGAACGCGCCTGACCCTGAAGGGCTGGATGACGAGCTGGCCGGGCTGGAGCTGATGGAGTCCAGGTAGGCCGGCCATCGTGCGCGTCTTGGAACGGTGCTCGAAACGTATTTCCAATAATACGTGACGACAACAATCCCCAGCATCCGCGTCCAACCGTCTGCGACACCGGGCGCTGAGCGCGACAGAGTTGACGGTGTGTATGGTCGTGGAAGTGTGCCGCTCGCTAGGGCGCCGCGATCTCCCCCGCGTCAAGTACCCCGCACCCTCCGCGACAATTAAAAACCCGCACGTCGCGACGGCGTAGCCGAGCGCGTGTTCAGCGATGGCGAAGCTCATCGCCCGCGCCCCAGCGGCGCCAGCCCGCGCTGTGGACCCCGCAGCGCAGGGTGAAGCGAGCTTGCGAGCGAGCCCGGAGCGGAGGGGGCCACAGCGGCCGCCGCGAGCCCGTGTTCTGCGAAAACGAGAGTCACTCCGCCTTTCCGGTCGCATCTGCCGCGCTGTCCGCCCGGTAGCTCGTCCCGACCAGCTCCAAAATCACCGCGTGGTGCACCACCCGATCAATCGCGCCCTGCGTCGTCAGCGGGTCCTTGAAGATCCGATCCCACTGCGAAAACACCAGATTCGACGTAATCACCACGCTTTTGCGCTCGTACCGCTCCGCCAGCAGCGTAAACAGCACCTCCATTTCCTCGCGGTCCTGCTGGATGTAGCCGATGTCGTCGATGATAAGCACATCAAACGCATCCAGTTTCTGCAGTTCGCGCTCCAGCTTCAGGTCGCGTTTGGCCACCAGCAGCCGCTGCACCAGCTTGAATACCTCGATAAAGAGCACTGTCACGCCCTGCTGGATCAGTTCCAGGCCGATGGCGATCGCCACGTGCGTCTTACCGCGTCCAGGAAGACCGAAAATCAGCACGTTTTCAGCGCGTTCGGCAAAGCCACCCTGGCACAGCACCGGCAGCTGCCGCCGCACCGGCGCCGACAGCCGCGTCACATCGAGGTGCGCCAGCGTCTTCTCCCGCGGCAGATGCGAGTCGTGCAGGTTCTTCTGGATCCGCTTGGTCTTGCGCGCCTGCA
>CAIPXZ010000733.1 GCA_903869075.1 uncultured Myxococcales bacterium
GATGACCGCGCGTTCGCTGAACAGCTCGTCGCCGAGGTCTACCGCCAGCTGGAACTGCTGCCGACCCGCGACGTGGCAGCGCAGTCGATCGCCCGGCACGGCCGCGTGGTGGTGGTTGCGGATCGGGCAGCGATGGTCGCGGTGGCCAATGAGCGCGCGCCAGAACACCTTGAAATCGTGACGCAAGACGCCGAGGCGCTGGCGGCGCTGTGCACAAGCTACGGCGGGCTGTTCATCGGCCACGACGCGGCGGAAGTGCTGGGCGATTACTGTACCGGTCCGAGCCACGTGCTGCCGACCGGCCGCGCCGGGCGCTACACCGGCGGGCTTTCGGCGCTGACTTTTGTCAAAGTGCTGTCGACGCAGCGTGCGCTGCCGGGTGCCGCGCGCGGCCTGGCGCAGACCGCCGCGCACCTGGCGCGCATCGAAGGCCTGGAGGCGCACGCCCGCGCCGCCGAACACCGCAGCTGAAGAGGCTTGCCAAGCCGCCGCGCGCCGCGTCATGCTCGCCGCGACTGCTTTGGATGTCCCCGTGAAACACGCGCCCGCCCTGCTCCTTCTGCTGCACACCGTCGCCGCGCCGGCGTGGGCCGATTCGTTTGCCGTGGATGCCAAGCAAATCCGCACGTTGGCGCCCGGCGCCGCGGCGATCGACAACGGCCGCATCGTCGTTCAGGACGGCAAAATCACCTGTATCGGCGGGCAGTTGGCCGGCGCTGCCAAGTCCTGCCCGCTGCCCGATGGCATCCGCCGCTACGACTACAGCGCGAGCGGCATCGTCACGCCGGGCATGTTCGAGACGCTCGGCCGCGTCGGCCAGGTCGAGGTCGACGCCGAGGACGGCTCGCACGACGGCATCGCCGCAAAAGACAGCAATTTAGCGCAGGTCCGCGCTGTCGACGGCATCGCCATGGCCTCGCGGGCGATGGACGCGAGCCGGTTGGGCGGCGTGACGCTCGTGCTGGCGCGGCCGCTTGGCGGGGCGCTGGTGCTGGGCCAGAGCGCGGCGTTCCGGACCGTGGGGCTGACGGTGGACGCGGCGCTCGTGCAGGCGCCCGTGGCCGTGCACGTGACTTTGGGCGAGGACGCGCGCCAGGACATGCCGCTGATGGGCGCGCGCTCGGGCCAGCTGGCGGTGCTGCGGACGCTGTTGCAGAACGCGCAGCGGCTCGCGGATGCCGACCGCAAAAAACCGAAAGATCCCGCGGAAAAAGACGCGATCCAGCGGCTGCGAGAGGACGCCGGCATCGCCGCGTTGGCGGACCTCGTGTGGCGCAAGAAGCTGCCGGTTGTCGTGCACGCGCACCGCTCGGACGAGATCGCGGCGGCCCTGCGGCTGCAAAAAGAGCTCGGTTTTCGGCTGGTTATCGCCGGCGGCGCCGAGGCGCACCTGCTGGCCAAGGAGCTGGCGGCGCAGGAAGTGCCGGTGCTGCTAGGGCCGGTGCGCGTGGCGCCGTTTGGCTGGAACACGCGGCAGGCGCGACCGGAGGCGGCGGCGCTGCTGCACGCCGCGGGTGTGCGGCTCGGGCTGGCGACCGCCGAGACGCACAACGCCCGCAACTTGCGGTTTGAAGCCGGTTTTGCCGTGGCGCATGGCCTGCCGGCGGACGTGGCGCTGGCGGCGATCACCCGCGAGCCGGCAGCGATTCTGGGGCTGCCCGCGGGCACGGGCACGCTGCTGGAAGGGCATGTCGCCGATTTCGCGGTTTTTGACGGCGATCCGCTGAGTTTCGACGGCCATACGCGGTTTGTCGCCAGCGCCGGCACGGCGATCGACGCGCCGCAGCAGCGCTAGCCGTCACGCCACGAGCCAGTCCAGCACCTGCCCGACGGCCAGTTCCAGCCGCGCCAGCGGCCAGGCGGCGCTGACCGGCGGCACGTGTACGAACAGCACCGGGCGGTCGCCATAGGCGTGTAAGCTATTGAAATACGTGGCATTGCAGACGTAACGACCGGCGTCGTGCGACACTTCCGCGGGCAGGCCGGCGCGTTGCAGCACCGCCACCAGACTGGGAACGTCCAGCGCCGTCTGCAGTACCGCCGGTGCGCCGGCAACGACAGCGCCTTCCAGCGGCTGCGCGCCATCGGCGTCCGCCACGCGAAACTGCAGCGCGTTGGCCGCCTGGACCTCCAGCCGCAGCGCTACCGTCTCGCTGGCCACGCCCAAATGCACAAGGATTTCAGGGTTCAACGCCGCCGCGCGCGCTTGCACCTGCGCGCGCGCCCGCTGCCACGCCGCCGGCAGCACGTCGGTATGCACGCGCCACGCGCCCAGCTGCCGGCCCGCGAACGCCAGCGCCAGCCGCGCCGTCGGGTTATCAACGACGCCGGGAAAGGGGCCAAAACCGGTCAGCAGCAGCGCGCGCTCAGGCATCGCCGACCACCGCCGCCGCCAGTGGCTCCGTGGTGTGAAAGTAGCTCAGGTCCAGCACGCGCTCGCCGCGCGCGTCCTGGCGGATGATGTCGACGAACCGGTGATTCCAGCGCATTTCCGAGGGGATATACGAGAACCGCGCGTGCACCGGCTGCGACATCGTCTCGTCCATGCCGATGAGCGACACGACGATCTCGATGTCCGTCGCCTCCAGGCTCGCGGCGGTGTGGCCAAACAGCGGGCTCGCCTCGTCAATCGCGTGCATGGCCGTCCAGGACAGCGCGAACAGGATGTTTTGACTGCGGATCATCGGCAAGTCGAAGAACCGCCGCATCGTCTCGCCCTCCAGCGTCCGCTCCGTCAGCGCCACCGCGACCTGGATCCGCGCCTCTACGATCTGGTTGGCGCGCTGGTTGGCCATGCGAAACATCAGCGTCGGCACGCCGTTGCGCGGCGCGACGATCGCGACTTTGCTGAATTCGACGCGCGCCGTCGGTTTGGAGAACTTGGAGAACATCAGGCCGGTCACCATGGCCACGCTCAACATGCCGACGAACGCCTCGACCGTCACAAGCCAATGGGACCACGGCGTTTTTGGCGCCATGACGCCGTAGCCGATGGTCGCCAGCGTCTGGACGCTGAAGAAGAAGCAGTCGGCGAAGCTGCCGGGCTGGGCGTTCTGGATGCAGTCGCCGCCGAGCCAGAACAGCGCGGCAAAAACCGTGTTCAGCGTCACGTACAGCGCCACCACGAGCGCCATCAGCTGCGGCCACGGCACCGTCAGCAGGTAGTGGTAGACGTCCGAGAGCGGCCGCCGCGGCAGCCCCAACAGCCGCGTGCGGCGCGAACCGGCGCGCTGGATCACGCGGACGCGGGGCGGGACGGGCAGCGGGGGCGACGGGGACGGCGGCATGGGACCTCGCGACGGCCGGGCCATGGTAGGCAGCCGTCGCGGCGCTGGCAACGACTGGCGCGCAGGCTGGCGTCGCCGCTGGCTTTACACCGGCTGGCCAAGGCTGCGCAGCAGCGCGCGCAGGCCATCTTGCAGCGGCAGCGGGTCGCGGACGTGCAGCTCATCGCGCAAGCGCGTCGGCGTCACTTCCGAGCGCAGGACTTCACCCAGCCGCGGCGCCGCGTGCTGCACCGTCAGCGTGCGGCCAACAACCGCGCCCAGCGCGGCGATCAGCGCCAGCAAAGTGACGCTCTGACCGGTCGCAACGTTGACGACCCCGCTGACGTCGCTTTGCAGCGCCGCGAGGTTGGCGCGCGCCACATCGCGGACCGAAACGAAATCACGCGTCTGCATGCCGTCGCCAAAAACCGTCAGCGGCTGGTCCGCCGCGACGCCCTGGCAGAACTTGCTGATGACGCCCGAGTACGGCGAGCGCGGATCCTGGCGCGGGCCGTAGACGTTGAAGTACCGCAAACCACAGGCGGAAATTCCGTAGAGCTGGGTGAACAGCGCGGCGTACTGGTCGTCCACGAGCTTTTCCAGCGCGTACGGCGACAGCGCCATCGGCGGCGTCTGCTCCGTGAGCGGCAGCGCTGTCGTCAAGCCGTAAACGGCGGCGCTCGACGCGTAGACCACGCGCAGCTTGCCGGCGCGGCGGGCACCATCGAGCACGTTGAGAAAACCGGCGATGTTCACGGAGCCGGACATCACCGGCTCCTCGATTGACGTCGGCACGAACACCTGCGCCGCCAAATGCAGCACGTGCGTGATGCCCGCCAGCGCGCGCGCGACCGTTGGGACATCGCGGATATCGCCTTCAACGATCTCCAACTGCGCGTGCGGCTGCAGGTTTTCGCGCTTGCCGGAATAGAAATTGTCCAGCACGCGGACGCGGTGGCCTTCTGCCAGCAACAAGTCCACGGTGTTGGAGCCAATAAACCCGGCGCCGCCGGTCACAAGCACGTGCATGGATCGCCTCACGGAACCGCCTGGCTCCCGCCCCGAGTCTACCAGCAACGCGCTGAACGCGATGCCCGCGCCCCATGCGCAATTGTGAAGATTTGCTTGCTGTTGACCGGCAAAACCTCTATGGTTTGGCCGTCGAAAGTGCGGTTTTGCCGTACTTTTGCCGCAGTTGACGCACAGTAATACGTCGGATCGACCCGCATTCGAACGGGAAAAACGGTAGACGGAACTTTGATGGACAAATTTCGGGCGAACGGTTCGCCCGGTGACCGGATTGCAAGGAGAGGCTCATGGCGCGGATGTGGATGGCTCGCAAGATCACGATGGCGGTGGATGCAACGAAGCGGAGCGCGGTGCGCCCCCTGCTCGGCGCGATGGTAGTCGTTGCCGCCGCAGCATGCAGCACGAGCGGCGGCGCGGCCGGCGGCAGCGCGTCCTCGGCCGGCGCGGCTGGCAGTGGCTGCACGCCAACCACCCAAAATCAGGGCTGTTTCAACGGCGTGCGCATGCAGTGTACGGCGGATGCCACGGCGACGACCGGCGGCAAGTGGGCGCTCTCGGGGACGTGCGCGGTCGGCGAGATCTGCAGCGAGACGGTTGACCCGAGCAACGCCGCCAAGCGCCTCGCGACTTGCAAGGCCACCGGCGGCGGCAGCGATGCCACCACTGGCGCCGACGGCACCACCGCCGCTGACACCACGACCGGCGCGGACGGCACCACCACCGCGGACGTCAAGATCATTGGCGGCGATGACACGGGCACCGTGACGCCGGACACCGGCCCGGCGATCGGCTCCTGCGGCGACGGCTTCTGCAACACCGGCGAGACCGCGGCCAACTGCCCGGCCGACTGCGGCACTGCCGGTCCGGTCTGCGGCAACGGCACCTGCGAAAAGGGTGAGACCAAGGCCAACTGCCCCGCCGACTGTGGCACGGTCGCGCCGGTCTGCAACAACAACGGCACCTGCGACGCCGGCGAGACCACGGCCAACTGCCCGGCGGATTGCCCGGCGTCCGGCAGCGACCCGACCGCGTGCCTGCAGGCCAACTGCGGCACCGAGTACAACGCGTGCGGCTCCGACCAGGCGTGCGTCACCCTGCTCAACTGCCTGAACGCCTGCACCAGCGCCACGGACACCGCGTGCATCAACGCGTGCGCCAGCACCGCCGGCCAGGCAGCCGTGACCGAGTACAACAACCTCGGCAACTGCGGCACGACCAACAACTGCTTCTCCGGCGGCGGCACGACGAGCCCCGTTTGCGGCGACGGCAAGTGCGACACCGGCGAGACCAAGGCCAACTGCCCCGCCGACTGCGGCACCACGACCACGACCAACGTCTGCGACGGCAATTGCGGCAACCAGGGCGGCACGGTCGGCGGCAAGCCCTGCTACTGCGACAACCAGTGCGCCACCTACGGCGACTGCTGCAACGCGGCGGGCACCGCGACCGGCAAGGTCTGCACCGGCTCCACCTGCGCCGACTGCAACGGCGGCGGCACCACGACGACGCCGGTGTGCGGCAACGGCACCTGCGAGACCGGCGAGACCAACGCCACCTGCCCGGCCGACTGCCCCGCCGGCACCAAGACCTGCACCACGTACGCGGACGTCCAGGCGATTTTCCAGAACAACTGCAACGGCTGCCACGGCCACACGTTCGGCAACGGCTGCTCGTCGGCCAAGAGCTACGCGTCGATCAACAGCTACGTGCAGTCGGGCCAGATGCCGCAGGGCAGCTCGCTGAGCGCCGCGGACAAGGCCACCGTCGCCGCGTGGGCCGCCGCCAAGAACGCCTGCACGACCGCCAGCTGCCCGTAAGTCCGGTGCGGCCGATCGCCGCCGCCCGGCCAGCCATGACAGGACCGTGACAGTAGGCGCCCGCACCTCGGCGCCCTTAAATTCCGCCTGCATCGGCAAAACTTGCAATGCAATCAGGGAGCTTCGCTGCTCCTGGACGCCACGCGCGCCGGGAGCGGCGAACTCCGACTGATTTGGTCAATCTTGCGGCGCTGCGGCGGCGGGCGTAGTGTCCTGCCCGGCTGCCTGTCAGCAGTCCAAGCGTAGCTATGTCTCGCGGGAGCTTTCCCGCCACCATTCGATCCGGAGGATTCATGAACGCAGAAAACAGCAGCCGCCGCGTCTTTTTGTCGCGTCTCGGCCTCGGTGCCCTCTCCATCGGCGCGATCGCCGCCGTCCAGGCGTGCGGCAAAGGCGGCGGTGAGGCCCCCAAGTGCGACGACCTGACCGGCGTCGACGACGCGGCCAAGGCGACGCGCACCTCACTCAAGTACGTCGACAAGTCCGCCGATCCGGCCAAGACCTGCGGCAAGTGCCAGCAGTACAACGCGCCCGAGGGCGGCGCGGCGTGCGGCGGCTGTAAACTGTTCAAGGGCCCGGTCTCGGCCGACGGCAACTGCGCCGGTTTCGTCCTCAAGGCGTAAGCCAGCCTGGCGTGTCGCAGCGGCCGATCCGGGGCCTACTCCGGGTCGGCCGCAGCGTTTTTGCGGAATCTTTGCTTGCAGTCCATGGCCCGGTCGTTACCATCAAGGCTCATTCGGGAGTGTGCGATGAGGCGATGGGATGATAATCGGCTGCGATCTTGGGCGCTTCTGGGCGCGTGGGCGTGCGCGATCGCTGCATGCAGCTCGCCCAGCACCGCGGGACCGTCGGTTGGTGCGAATGACACGACCGGCGGCGACACCCAACTGCTCGTGGACGTTGCCCCTGCTGGCGATGTGACGGCCGTCCAGGACGCGCAGGCAGCCACGGCGGATACCGCGCCGGCGGACACCTTTGTGGATGTCGCGGATGCGGCGGATGCCCCCGGGGCGGATGCTGCCGATGGCGCCGATGCGAGTGTCGATGTGGCCGATGTGCCGCCGGCGGACATCAACACCAATCCCAAAGGCGTGCCGTCCGCGCACATTACGTCGCCTGCCAGCGGCGCTGTCGTCGAGGACGGCAAGCCCGTCGCGCTCGCCGGGACCGCCACCGATTCGCTCTACGCCAGCGGCCAGCTGACGGCCGTGTGGACCTCCGACGTCGACGGCGTGCTGGGCACTTCCACGCCGGATGCCGCCGGCAACGTCACGCTCAACGTGCCCAAGCTCAGCCCGGGCCAGCACACGATCTCGCTGACCGTGACGGAGCTGAGCGGCCTGCAAGCGGTCGACAGCATCAGCCTCGGCGTCTGCTCCTGGGGCCAGCCGGACACGTTTGACACGGCGGTGACCGGTGGCAAGTGGAAAGTCTATGGTGACGCGTACTTCGACCCGGGCGGCTGGCTGGAAATGACCGGCAACGCCCAGAGCAAGAAAGGCGCGATCTTCAACACCGTCGACTTCGTCTCACCCGGCGATGTCCAACTCAGCTTCAAGATCGCCACCGGCGGCTTCTTGACCTCCAGCGGCCAATCCAAGGGCGCGGACGGCTTCGCGCTCAGCGTCGTCAACGTCAAAACCGTTGCAGCTCTCGAGACTTACATCAACACCGCCGGCGCGGGCGGCTGCCTCGGCTACGGCGTCGCCGGCGACTGCAAGCAAGGCGGCGTGTCCATGAACATCGAGTCGTTCCACATCGAGATCGACACCTGGCAGAACACCGGCGATCCGAACTACGATCCAACGCCTGATAATCACATCGGAATTATGCAAAATGGCGACGCCACGAACCACTACCTGTGGGCCAGCGTGCCGTTCATCGAGGACCTGAACTGGCACCCGGTGACCGTGCAAATTACCGGCGATGTCGTGCGCGTGACCGTGGATGGCAACGAGGTCATGAACAAGGCCATCCCGAATTTCAAGTTCCGCGGCGGATTCATTGGCTTTTCTGGCACGACGGGCTGGGCGACCAATTACCACCGGTTTGATGACCTGCAGATCCTGCAGCAATGCATCGTCAAGTAAAGGCTGAATCCCCATGCGCACTTCCCGGTTTCTCGCCCTCACGTTCGCCTGCGCGTTGTTCGGCGCGGCGTGCTCCAGCGCCACCAACACGGGCGGCGGCGGCTACTTCAAAGCCGACGGCAGCGGCGGTGACGTCGGCTTGGCAATGGACGGCACCGGTACCACCGGCGGCGACGCGACAAGCGGCACCGACGCCAGCGCGGACGGCAGCGCGGATGCGACGACCGGCGGCAGCGACGTCGTGGGCGGCGCCACCGACGCGGCGAGC
>CAIPXZ010000734.1 GCA_903869075.1 uncultured Myxococcales bacterium
GAACTTCCAGAAATAGCACAGGTTTTGTTTGTTCTTGTCGACGCAGAACGGCTGCTCGAGCGAGCCGTTTTCAGTGGTGAATCCCAAGCCCGTGGAGATGATGCCCATGAATTTGCCGGCGACGGGCACCGTCTCACCGAGGCGCGAGATGACGCGACCGTCGCCGACGGGCTTCCAGCCGGTGACATTGCCGGAGTCCCAGCTGGGGTTGATGAGGTTGGCGTCGTTGGTGTTGGCGGCGCTGTCGCCGTACAGCCGCAAGTGCGCGCCCGGGTGCGCGGGGTCGTCGCCGGGGACGATGGCTTGCAACACGCTGAGACCATTGTTGATCAGCCCGTCGAAAACGCCCCAGCCCTTTTGGTACGCGTAGTCCGCGTTGATGTAGTCCGAGTAGCCGAGGACGGCCGCGGCGCCGGCGGCGATGAACTGCAACGCCATGGAACCGTTGAACATGCTGCGGCACGCGCCGAGGTAGATGATGGACGCCGGGAACTTGTCCGGCGAGTGGCGGCGCACGAAAGCGGGCGTGAAGCCGTACGTGGCGTCGCCGACGACGACGCGGCCGGTCATGATGTCGGCCTGGGTGTAGTCGACGCAGACGCCGCCGCTCATCGAGGTTTTGACACACGTTTCCGTGGGCTTGCAGCCGCTGCTGTCCTGTGCGCAGTTGCCGCTGGACGCCGAGATCTGGCTGCAGTCAACCGCTTCGCCGGACCAGATGACTTCCTGCGAGCCCAAATGCTCCCACGCCAGCGCTTGCTTGGCGGCGACGTCCATCGTCTTGAACAGGGAGTCGCCGTGGCCGGTGATGGCGACGACGCCGTAGCTCGACGCTTCGCGGTAATAACGCAGCAACGCCGCGTTATCGCTGTAGGAATCGACCGCGAACGGCGGGCACTGCTTGGCCGTCAGGGCCTTGCCGGCATTGGCGGCCTCATCGCCACCCGTCGCCGCAAACTCGGCCGCCGCGGGCGCCAGCGCGAGGGCGCGACGCGTGCCCACGGAGTGCGTCGGCAGGGCGGCGCCGGATCCGGACGGGGGACCGCCATTGCCGCGCAGGCCCTTCGACGCCAGATTCAGCGCGCCCAAGCGTCCGGATTTATAGCGAATCCAGATGTTGCCGCCGTCGGTCGCCGCGGCTTCCGCCACCGAACTGTCGGCTTGCAAAGCGGCGATCGCCGTCGCCTGCGCGGTCGCTGGGTCGGTGCCCGCCGCCACGGCAGTCTGATAGTCGCCCTTGACCTTTTGCTGCAAGCTGACGATGCCACCGCATTCTGCCTGCGAAAAGTGGGCCACGGCGTCGACTTCCGCGACCGGCGACAGCGCCTGGTAGGTTGTCACGGTCGAGCCACTGAGCTTCACGTTGACGGTCGCCCGCACGCGGAAGCGGAAGGTTTTGGGCGCGGTCGCGGTCAGCGACAGGCAGGTCGAATAGATGCTGTCCTTTTGCGCGTCGTCGCAATTGCCACCGTTGCCATTGTCCTGCAACGTATCGTATTCTTTGATTGTTTTGCCGGTTTCATCGACTTCGATCAGCTGGATCGTCGTCGCGTCGACGACGCTGCTGTTGGCGGCGCCGGGCACGGACATGCCGACAACGAGCATCGCGTTCTCGCCGACGAAAATCGCGTTGGGCGAGATGTTCGGCGGACCGTCGAAGGAAAACAGCGGGTTATACGTGATGTGGATGTCATCCGACACCGACGCCGCGCCCTTGGTCGCCGTGACGGTAACCGTGTTGTCGCCCTGATCGAGCGTGAAGATGTCGGACTGCCAAAAGTCGCCGTTGGCCTTGCGCATGTCGGCGCAGGTCTGCAATGCCGGCAACGGGCCGCACACGGTGCCGGACTTGCCGTTGGCGGCGGCCCAGCTGATGGCGTCCGGCTGGCCAAACGCGACGCCGGAGAGCGCCGTGCTCGCGCCTTCGCTCTGCGCCCAATCGCGGCCACTGGGACCGAGGATTTTGACGAGCAATTCCTTGTACTCGTCCGCGCCGCCGCTGCTGGCGTCGCCGCCGTCGCTTGTCCATACGACGTCGATGTCGCCGCCGCTGCTGCCGTCGGTGCTGTCGGTGGTGTCGGCGGTCGTGCTGTCGCCGTCAGTCGCATCGCCGCCGACGGTGTCTGGCTTGTCCGTGCCGGTGTCTTGGCCCAGCGCGTCGTTTGTCGCGTCCGAATCCGTGCCGAGGTCGGTTTGCGTGCTGGTGTCCGTGCCCGACGCCGTGTCGGCACCATCGCCGGTGGGCGTGCTGCCACCGCACGCGGCAAGCGCCAAAGCGGCCAGAAAGGCGATGCACTGCGCCGTCGCCGGACCGCGAAGAGCCGCAAAAATGGACGGACGGGGGGAGCGGAACATAGCTGTGACTCCAGGCGCTGGGACCAAGCCGTTCAGCGTAGCGAACCCAGTACCGGCAGGCAAGCACAATCCCTGACAAATCGCGCGCCGAAGCCGCAGTGCACCGCGCAGAACCGGGGCCTAGTGTTCCGCGGCGGGGACCACCGGCAGCGGTGTAGCAAAACGCGCGACCCGCAGCGGCGCGTGCGGCGTAGGTGCATGAAAGCACTCCCCATCCAGCGTGTACGACCCCGTCAGCCGCATGTCGTGCGCGACGGGCAGATCGCGGACGCCGGGGCCACCGCGCTCCGACATCAGCGCCGGCAGCAGGCGCACAAGCTTGCGCGGGTCGGTCTCCTCCACAACGCGCACGGCGAATCCCGGCGCGCCCAGCGGCCGACGGATCGCCCGCACTGCGCCGATCGCCAGCGTCAGGTCGGCCGTAACCGCCGTCACGCCGCCGTAGCGCGGCCAGCGCTGGCCATCGATCTCGAGGTCAGCGTACGGACCCAGCTTCCAGGCTTCCTGGCGCCACAGCGCGCTGCCAAACAACGCGCCGCGGCCAAATTCAAGCAGGAACCGCGACAGGCCCAAGTAGCCGGCGCCAAAACGGCTGTACAGATCCAGCGCGTGGTACGCCAGCTCCGAGCCGAAAATGAAGCCAAGTCGCGGCGTTTCCTCATGCCACCGCACCTCCAGCATCGGCACCGGCCGCACCGGCACGCGCGACAGCGGCCCGTGGCCAAAATCGCGGGCAAACTGCTGCAGCGTCACCTCCGGCGGGCCGTGGATCGCCACCGAACGGCCGACGATGTTCAGCGTTCCGCCGTTGAGGATCAGGATGCGCGGCCACGGCGGCAGCGTCCCAGTCACGCGTTCGGTCTGCTGCGCCAGCTGCCACAGCGCGTTGACGGCGTGATGCAGCGAGCCATCGCCACCGGCAACCGCCAGGACATTGGCGCCTTCTTGACCAACCAGCTGGGCGATCGCCCGCAGCAGGGACGCCAGATCGCGCGTTTCCGCGTACAGCTGCGCGCCCACGCGCGCCGCGAGCTGCGCGCGCTTGCCGGTGCGCTGCAGGCGGCGCGCGTGCGGGTTGACGATAACGGCCAGCCGCACCGGCGCATCGGGCGCACACGCCGCTTGGCGACGCGCCAAACCGGCAGCGGAAACAGCGGCTTCAATCGGATCGGTACGCGTCACGGTCCAGCGCCTCCGCGGCGGGTTGTCGCACACATCGGCGGCACTTGCCTACCGTCGCGGCCCTCGCCATCGCGCATTGGCGACAAAATGGCAGCTTGCTTGCGTTTGGAAGTCATCCTGTTAGATTGCACGCCGGTTCGCCACGCACAACTGGCCGGCAAGGCTAAAGTGCGGTTAGCCGACGGGTTGTTCGTCGCGATGGCCGCTGAGGGTTCGAGCGCTGATGGTCAAACTATCGATTCAGGATAGCGAAGGCCGCACGACAATCGTGCCATTGGCCGATGGCGAGCTGGAGATTGGCCGCAGCGATGCCAACGCCATTTGCCTGACCGATCGCAACGTCTCGCGCCATCACGCGCGCTTGAGCGTCGCCGGTTCGCGGGTCTGGATCGAGAACATCCATGCGTCCTGGGGCACCAAGCGCAACAAGCTGCTGATCCGCGAGAAGACCGAGCTCGAAGAGGGCGATGTCGTTCAAGTGGGCGATTACACGCTGGAAATTGACAGCGGCAACAGCAAGCAGCGCGACACGGCGCTGCGCGATGACGGCCAGGCGCGCACTGCCAGCAAGGGCGTGGACGGCGCCACCGCGATGATCAACCTCGCGGATCTGCAGGGCTTGGCGCCAGCGGCGGGTCCGGCGACGGCGATCCCCGAGGCGTCCCAGCCGCGGCTGGTTGTCGAGAGCGAAAACCTGCGCGGGCTGGAGCTGCGCATCGCCAAGACGCCGGTGGTGCTCGGGCGCGTGCGCGAGAACGCCGACTTGGTGCTGGATCACCGCTCGATCTCCAAGGAGCACGCGCGGCTGACGCGGCTGAGCAATGGCGCGTGGCAGATCCTCGATCTGGGCAGCGCCAATGGCTTGAAAGTGAACGGCGAGCCGTATTCCAAGTGCGACGTCGAGTCGGGCGACCGCATCGAACTCGGCCACGTGACGCTGCGGTTCTTGGCTTCGGGCGCAGCGACGCCGAGCCTGGAAGACGTTGGCGCGCCGCGGCGCAGCAAGCTGCCGGTGGCGCTGGGCGTGGCGATCGTCGCTGCGCTGCTGGCGGTGGCGGCGGTGATCGCGCTGTCCGGCGACAAGAAGCCGGCGCGGCCGCAAGCCGATGCGCCGACGCCGCCCGCCAAGGCGGAGACGCCGCCACCGAGCACGCCGGAGCCGCACGCGACCGATGAGGCGCCGGCCGGTACCGACCAGCCGGCAGTGGCCGCGGCGACGGCCAAGCCTGCGGAACCAGTTGGCAATGTCGTGACAGATGCGCTGGTCAAGGCGGAGACGCTGCGCAAGGCCGGCCAGTACGACGACGCGCTGGCGGCGCTCAAGGCGGCAGACGGCAACAACGCCCAAATTTCCCTGCGCATTCGCCAAGTTGAGGCAGAGAAGAAGTGGCAGGGCAAGCTGGACCAGGCCGAGTCGCTGCTGGCCAAGGATCCGGCGACGGCGCTGGAGCTTGCGACCGACGCCAAGGCGCATCTGGCGGTGGACGATCCGCTGGCGGCGGCGGCGGAGAAGATCATCGACGCGGCCAAAGCCGGGCTGGGTGAAAAGCGCAAGACCGGCAAGGCGGAGCCCAAAGGCAAGCCGGAAGGCACGGCGACGGCCAAGCCCGAGCCCAAGCCGGAAGCGAAGCCGGAGCCCAAGCCGGAGCCGGAAGTGAAGGCGGCGCCGGCGAGCAAGTCCGGCAAGGACCTGTACGAAGACGGCCGGACGGCGCAGATGGATGGCAAGACGGACGCGGCGATCGCGCTCTACCAGCAGGCTGCCAAAGCTGGATATGGCAAGGCGCACAAGCAGTTGGCACTGCTGTTCCAGGCCCGCAACGACAAAGCCGGCTGCGCCAAGAACGCCAAGGCGTATCTGGAAAAGAACCCGTCCGCGGGCGACGCCGATGCGATGCAGCAATTGCTCGACAAGTGCTCGAATTAGGCGTGTGGCACGCCAATTCGGACCCTGCCCAAGACGTGAAATCGCGGCGCCCACAACACTTTTTTCGTGAACAGGATGGCCATGACGCGTGATCCCCTGGCGCATGCGGCGCACCCCTTGAGTCCCGACGACGCACGGCGGCTGGCGCTGGAGCTGTTCATCGTCGGCTACGAAGGCACGCAGTTGCCGGACGCCTACGCGGCGTGGCTGCGCGAGGGCCTCGGCGGCGTGATTTTGTTCAAGCGAAATCTTGAGTTCGACGCCGATGGCAGCATCGACACCGCGGCGCTGACGGCGCAGACCGAGGCGATTTTCGCCGCGTCCGAGCAGTGCCCGTGGCAGCCGGCGCCGATTTTTTCGGCGGTCGATCAGGAAGGCGGGCTCGTGGCGCGGCTGCGCAAGCCGTTCACAATCCTGCCGCCGATGCGCGCGCTGGGCGAGCACGGCGACGAGGCGCTGATCGCCGCGGTGGGTCGGCAGCTGGGGCGCGAGTGCCTGGCGGCGGGCTTCAACCTCGACTTCACGCCGGTGCTGGACGTCGATACCAACCCGGACAACCCGATCATCGGCAACCGCGCGTTTTCCCGCGATCCGGCGCGCGTGGCGCACCTGGCGGGCATCCTGCTGGACGCGCTGCAGGCGGAGGGCGTGCTGGGCTGCGGCAAGCACTTCCCCGGCCATGGCGACACGAATGCCGACAGCCACCTGGAACTGCCGGTGCTGAATCACGATTTGCCGCGGCTCAAGGCCGTCGAGCTCCTGCCGTTCCAGCGCCTGGCGACGCGGCTGCCGATGGTGATGACGGCGCACGTGCTGTTTCGCGCCCTGGACGCCGTCTGGCCGGCGACGGTCAGCCCGGAGATCCTGCGGCCGCTGCTGCGCGATTATTGCGGCTTTGACGGCGTGATCGTCAGCGACGATCTGGAAATGCACGGCATCGCCCAGGTGTTGCAGCCGGGAGAGGCCGTGCGGCGCGGCATCGAGGCGGGATGCGACAATTTCCTTGTGTGTCGGCGGCAAGATACGCTGGAAGCGGCGCTGGAAGGCGCCACGCAGGTGCTGCTGGGTCAGGACGGCGAGGCGCAGCGGGCGCGCGCGCTGGCGAGCGTGGCGCGCGTGCGGCGGCTGCGGGCGCGGCTTGTGCGGCCACGGCCGACGGCGGCGGGGATCGCCGCGGTGCTGAACGACCCGGCGACGCTCGCGCTGCGAGCGGCGCTGGCTACTTTGTGAGTGCAGGGCGGCGCGGGGCGGCTCCTGCGCGCGTTCGCGGGGTTCCGTCGGCAACGGGAAGCGCTGGCTTGCGCCCGCGGGGTCCGGCTGGCAGTCTGGACGACGTGGTTCCGCCGATGCGGCCACCAAAGGTGACAAACGTGAGCAACCAAGAGATCCACACGCAGGCGCTTCGCACGGGGCTGCGCTGGTATTTGCCGCTTATCCTGCTGGCGTTCGCGCTCGGCTGCCGTCCGGCGGCCAAGCCAGCCGCCGCCGCCAAGGCCAAAGCCAAGGCTGTCGCTGCCGCGGCACCGCACGCCGATCCGGCAGGCGAGGAAGCGACGACGACGGTCGCCGGTGCGGCCGGCGTGGCCAAGCCCGTCGCCGCCAAGGGCGATGACGACGAGGAAGACGAGGACAGCGACAACGAGTCGGATTACTGGAAAGGGATCCAGTTTGATGTCCACAACTTCGACGAAGTGCTGGATTACGTCTCGACCTACTACATCGACGGCTCCGGCGAGCGCAAGCGCGCCTGGGTCGAGGCCGCCAACATGGCGCTGCTGTCGCTGGAGCCGGCGGTCGAGCTGCTGCCTGAGGCTTTCTACACGCCGCGCAAGGGCATCCCCGACGAGGAAGGCCGCCTGGACGGCACGACGTCGGCGTTTCAGTGCGCCGGCAAGCCGCTGCCGAACATCGTGCTGCACAAGCTGCCGAGCGATGATTACCTGAAGGCGCACCGCCCCGTGCGCAAGAAAGGCCGCCTGAGCAATGAGGAAGTGCTGGCGCTGCGCGACAAGTACAAGACCCGCGCGGCGTTGTACAACGACACATGGGACAAGCTGAGCTTTGATCGCGCGGAATTCGAGTGCGTGATGGCGTACGTGACTCAGGAGATCAAGGCGTACCAAGCGAAGAACCCGCCGCCGCCCAAGCTGACAAAGGAGCAGGCCAAGGCCGCGAAAGCTGCGGCGGAAAAGGCGAGTGCCGACAAGGCGGCCGCTGCCAAGGAAGCGGCCAAGACGGCGAAGGCCGACGGCAAGCCCGCGGCGGCCAAGGACGCTGACGTGCCCGACGCGCCCAAGCCGGCGCCGGATCTGAACCGCGCGTGGCTGGCGGCGGCGCAGGGCTACCTGTACGCGCTGGACCCGCACTCGAGCGTGATCGCGCGCAAGGCGTGGGACAAGTCGACGCAGGACACGCAGGACAACAGCTTTGAGGGCATCGGCGCGGTGCTGACGCAGCGCGATGACCTGACAATCATTGAGAATCCGATGGAAGGCCGGCCGGCGTGGAAGGCGGGTTTGCGCGCGGGCGACGTCATCCACAAGGTCGACGGCAACGACGTCGCGGGGATGCTTTTGTCCAAGGTCGTCAAGCAGATCCGCGGCAAGCGCAACACGGTGGTGACGCTGACGATCAGCCGCGAGTCCGATCCGGAGCCGAAGGACTACGCGATTACCCGTGAGCACATCGACGTCAAGAACGTCGATGGCAGTTTGGTCAAGGAATACAATGGCGTGGCGACGGTGAAGATGAACGGCTTTATCCCGCAGAGCGTCACCGATCTGCGCGATCAGATCACCAAGCTTGAGAAACAGGCGCCGGGCGGCAAGCTGACCGGGCTGATCCTCGACTTGCGCAACAACTCGGGCGGCTTGCTGGATAAAGCCATCAAGATCGCGGACTTGTTCTTGGCGCAGGGCAAGATCGTCAGCGTCAAGAGCCGCCGCAAGGCCGAGGAAGTGCACGAGGCGACGCCCTCGCCCAGCGACTACGGCTATCCGCTTGTGGTGCTGGTGAGCGATGGCTCGGCGTCGGCGTCCGAGATCGTCGCGAGCGCGCTGCAGGACAACAAGCGCGGCCTCGTCGTCGGCCTGCGGACGTTTGGCAAGGCGAGCGTGCAGACGCTGTTCGAGCCGGCGCTGCACCAGGACTACTACATCAAGCTGACGATCGCCCGGTACTACGCGCCGAGCGGCTATACGCTGCAGGTGGTGGGCGTGACGCCGGACGCGGAAGTGGCGCCGGACGTGGACGGCAAGATTCCCGTGGGCTTTCGCGAGGAAAACCTGAGCAACCACCTGGTGCCGCTGCAGGGCACGCAAAAGTCGCCGTGGGCGGACCAGATGCCGGCGATCGACAAGTGCGTGAAGGAGACCGGCAAGGCGGACACGATCGCCAAGCGCGAGCCGAAGCCGCAAATTCACCCGGATTACCAGCTCCTGAAGGCGGCGGATTACGTGACGTGCCTGGGCAAGCTCGGGCTGGCGCCGTAAGGACCGAGGATGGCGGACGTGACGCTCGAGACGCTGGCGCAGGAACTCGCGGAGCTGCGCGCGCGCGTGGCGGGCCTGGAGGCGCAGCTGCAGCCTGGCGCGCGGCCACTGGTTGTGGCGCCGCAGCAGCTGCCGACGCAGGATCCGCTGGAAGCGGCCAAGGCGGCGGTGACGGCGCTGTTCGCCGCGGCGCTGAATGCGCCGTCGCTGCCGGATGAAGACGCGTTTCTGGCGTTTCGCGATCTGGTCCACGCCGATCGCCGCGGCACGCCGCTGCTGGACGAGGAACTGCGCGCCTACAAGTGGCGGCCGCTGCTGCAGCGCTGCCAGCAGTACCTGGCGCGGCCGGCGGATCCCAGCAGTTTTGCTGTGGAGCGCGCGCAACCCGCAGTGCTGACGCCGCAAACCGAGATCGTCAAGCTGTTCCTGCGCGCCGACAAGCGCATGCCGCCGCCGATTACCCTGCGGCGCGACGCGAGCGCTGGCGGTGCGTGGCGGCTGGAAGCGTCGAGTCTGTGACAGACGTGTCGCGCGCGCCCAGGGCGGTCGCAAGTTCAGCAAGTCGCGCCAACATCCCAACGCCCCGGACTAAAGTCCGCGGCTATGGTTCAAGAAATCCCTGCGGGATTCTGGGCTTGGCCGAGTCCGCCTTCCGGCGGACATCTCGAACAAGAGCCCGGGACTTCAGGCCCGGGTGCACGAGGTCGAGCTTGCGACCGCCCTCCGCACGCGCCTTGACCGGCTGTGCCAATCGTGTATCCTGTCACGCGCCTTGCGGCGGCATGGCCAAGTGGTAAGGC
>CAIPXZ010000735.1 GCA_903869075.1 uncultured Myxococcales bacterium
GCGGCAGCGCAAGGACGGTACGCTCGTGGACGTGGCGCTGTCAGCGGCGCCGATCCGCGATGCTGCCGGCAACCTCATCGGCACCGCGGCGATCCTGCGCGACATCAGTGAAGCCAAGCAGCTGCGCACGCAGCTGATGACGGCGGACCGGCTGGCGACGACGGGGACGCTGGCGGCGGGAATCGCCCATGAAATCAACAACCCGCTGACCGGCGTGGTCGCCCACCTGGAGACGGCGAAGTGGCTGCTGAGCGAGCTGCCGAGCCAGCGCGGCCTGGACGAGCTGCAGACGTCGATCGACGACGCGGCGCTGGCGGCCAACCAGGTGCGGCAGATCTCCCGGGATCTGAAGGTGTTTTCGCGGCCGGACGCCGAGCATCACCAGCTTGTGCGGGTGGAGGACGTGCTGGACTCGGCGCTGCGGATGATGTGGAACGAGGTCCGCTATAAAGCCTGTGTGATCAAGCACTACGGCGAGTCGCGGCCGGTCGAGGCCAACCAGACGCGGCTGGGCCAGGTGTTCGTGAACCTGCTGCTGAACGCGGCGCACGCCATCGCGCCGGGCAATCTCGACACCAACCACGTGACGCTCGTGACGCGCGACGCCGGCGCCAGCGTCGTCATCGAGGTGACCGACACCGGCTGCGGCATGGACGCGGCGACGCTGAGCCAAGTCTTTGAGCCGTTTTTCTCGACGAAAGGCCCGGAGAAAGGCAGCGGCATCGGCCTGACCATCTCGCGCGACATCGTGCGCGCCCTGGGCGGCGAGCTGACGGCCGAGAGCGCGCCGGGCCGCGGCAGCACGTTTCGCGTCACCCTGCCCGCGGCGGCAGCGACCGTGCCACAGATCGTCGGCCGGGAGTGGCGGCGGCGCGTGCTGATCATCGACGACGAGCCGATGCTCGCGCGCGCGCTGGCGCAGCTGCTGGGGCGCACGCACGACGTGACGGCGCTTTCCGACCCGGAGGCGGCGCTGCAGCTGCTGCTGGACGGCACGGAGTTCGACTGCATCCTGACCGACCAGCTGATGCCGCGGCTGAGTGGCCTCGCCCTGTACCAGCGGCTGGAAGCGCTGCGGCCGCACCTGGCGCGGCGCGTCGTGTTCCTGAGCGGCGACGTGACGAGCGACGAGGCGCTGGCGATTCGCGACGCGACCGGCGCGCCGTGCCTGGAAAAGCCGGTGACGGCGGCGACGCTGCGGCTGACGGTGCAAGCGGTGCTGGACGGCGGCGCGGCGGCCTGAGCGTCACGTCCGCCCGCTGCCCCGTCCGCGCCAGCGCCAAAAGCGGACGGAAGTCCGCAACGTGCGCCCCCAGCTGTCACGCATCGCGGCGCCGGCCGCCTCCACGGCGGCACACATACCGGAGGCGTTCCGAAATCATTTCCTGATTTCAAGCCGTTTCGCGGCGAGTCTTCGGGCTAACCCGACACCGTCACCAGCGCCAAACAAAATAGACCACGGCGTCATCGGGCGCGTAATAATCGGCGATCCGGCCTTCCTCGACGAAGCCGGTGCGCTCGTAAAACGCCCGCGTGCCGCCGTACGCCTCGCGCCCGCTTGTCTCCAGCACCAGCCGCTGGCCGCCATGCGCTTGCGCAACCTGCTGGATCGCCTGGCAAAGCGCACGACCGATGCCGGCGCGGCGCAAGCGCACGTCCGCGGCGATGAAGTACAGGTGCCAGGTGCCAATCGTCATCGGCGTGTGGCCAAAAGTCGCGTAGCCGACGACCGCGCCGTCGTGCACCGCGACGAGCGTCGGATAGTCGCCGTCGACGCCCGCCGTTGGACCGTCGCCGAGGAAGACGTCAAGGATTTCAAGGCCGACGCCGCACTCCTCGGCGTTGAAGTTGCCGGCTTCACGCAGCAAACGGTCGATCGCCGCGCGGTCGTGCACCGTCGCCAAGCGCGTCTTCACAGCTTCCACAGGCCCTCCGCTCACTTCACGCGCGCCCACTGCAGCTGCAGCGCCACAAAATCGCCAAACTGCAGCCCCGCGCCCGGCAGCGCGCGCACGAGCCCGGCGTCTGGCGAAAGATCCGGGTTCGGGTTCACGTCGATGATGAACGGCTCGCCCGCCGCGTCCACCCGCAGGTCCAGCCGCGCGTAGCCGGCGAGCCCGAGCGCGGCAAACGCCCGCTCCGCCAGTTCCGCAATCTTGGCGCGGAGTTGCGGCGCAACGTCCGCCGGGTACTGCACCGGCGTGCGCTTGTACACAGCGCTGTCCTCCTGCCACTTGGCGGCCCAGGTCAGGATCGACGGCTGGTCCGGCGGCAGCTGGCTGAAGTCGACCTCGCCCAGCGCCAGATGGCGGATCGGCCCACCCGCCGGGCCCAGCAGCAGCGCGTTCAGCTCGCGACCGGCGATGTACGCCTCCACAAGCGCGTCGCCCAGACCGCTCGCGTGCAGCCGCGCCACCGCCGCATGCGCCTGCGCGCGCGTGTGCACGACCGACTGCGCGTCGATGCCGGCGCTGCCATCCTGGCTGGTCGGCTTGACAATCGCCGGCAGCGGCACCACGTCGGGCAGCGGCTGGCCGACCGCCACCCGCACCGCCGCCGGCACCGCCGCGCCCGCCGCCGCCAGCAGCACCCGCGACCGCGACTTGTCCAAGCACAGCGCCAGCTCCGCCGCCGCCGTCGCCGTCACCGGCACGTCCAGCAGCTCCAGCAGCGCCGCGGCGTGCAGCTCGCGCCCTGGCCGGCCGGACGCCTCCTCGCACAGGTTCCAGATCACGTCCGGCGCCGCCGCCCGCAGCGCCTGCCAGAACGCCAGCACGTCCAGACCCAGCGGCACCGGCACCGGCGTGTGGCCCAGCGCCGTCAGCGCGTCCGCCAGGTGCGCGACGGCGGCGTGCAAATCCGTGTCCGGATCGTCCCGCTGGGCAGAGAACGCAATGGCGACGCGCATGTACGGCTACCGCAGCCCGGCAACGACGGCGCCGCTCGGCAGCGCCACCACGTCCAGCGACCGCGGCTTCTTGCGCTTGGGCTCGCCGCGCGGCACCAGCATCGGCCGCAGCACGCCTTGGCGAAACTCGGCCTCGCGCAGGATGCGGGTAATCAGCGCCTCCCAGGTCCAGCCCATCGCCTTGGCGGTCAGCACGATGTCGCCCGTCGTCGGCGACAGCCCCGGCAGCGGGTTCGCCTCGATGAAGTACGGCTCGCCGTCCGGGCCAACGCGAAAGTCGATGCGCGCCACATCCCGGCATTCCAACAGGCGAAACGCCGCCAGCGCCGCCGCTTCGATGCGCTGGCAGATGTCCGTCGGCAGCTCCGGCGGGATGGCGTAGCGCACGCGGTGGGCAAAATCGCGCTTGGCTTGCAGCGAATAGATGAACTCGCCCGGCTCGCCCTGCAGCGGCACCA
>CAIPXZ010000736.1 GCA_903869075.1 uncultured Myxococcales bacterium
CGACGACGGCAACCCGTGCACCGACGACGCCTGCGGCACCGTCTGCGCGCACACAGTGAACACTGCGCCGTGCGACGACGGCAACCCCTGCACGAGCGGCGACACCTGCGCCGCGTTGACTTGCGTCGGCACCGCCACCAACTGCGACGACAACAACCCGTGCACGGACGACGTCTGCAGCAGCGGCGGCTTGTGCATCCACGGCGCCAACACCGCGCCGTGTTCCGACGGCAACCCGTGCACCAGCGGGGACGCCTGCGCGGGCGGCGCCTGCGCGCCCGGCACCGCCAGCAGCTGCGACGACCAGAACGCGTGCACAACGGACAGCTGCGACCCGGCCAGCGGCTGCAGCCACGTCGCGCAAGCCGACGGCGCCGTCTGCGCCAGCGCCAGCTGCACCGGCACGCTGCACGTCGCCGCCAGCACTTGCCAGGGCGGCAGCTGCGTGCCCGGCGGGCAAATCCCCTGCGACGACCTGAACGTCTGCACGGACGATACATGCGACCCGGCCAGCGGCTGCCTCCACAGCGACAACACCGCCGCCTGCAGCGACGGCAACCTCTGCACGACCGGTGACGTCTGCGGTGGCGGAGCCTGCCTGCCCGGCGCGGTCACCAGCTGCGATGATGGCAATTTGTGCTCGGTGGACGCCTGTGACCCCAGCGTTGGCTGCGAGCACCCCGCCGCGACCGATGGCACGGTGTGCGTCAGCGCCGGCTGCGTCGGCCTGGTGCTGGGCAAAGGCGGGGCCTGCACCGCGGGCAGCTGCGTGCTGTTCGCCAACCCGCTGAATTGCGACGACAACAACCCGTGTACGGACGATTACTGCTCGCCCAACACCGGCTGCGCCCATCAGGCCAACAGCCAGCCGTGCAGCGATGGCAACCCGTGCACAAGCGGCGACGTCTGCGCGTCAGGCGTTTGCGCCAGCGGCGGCGCGACAAACTGCAGCGACAACAATGTCTGCACCGACGACACCTGCGCGCCGAGCCAGGGCTGCCTCCACACCGCGGGCGCCAACGTCTGCGACGACGGCAGCGTGTGCACCGTCGGCGATGCCTGCGTCGGCGGCGCCTGCGTGCCCGGCCCGGCGCTTGTCTGCGACGACAAGAATCCGTGCACGACCGACAGCTGTGACGGCAAATTCGGCTGCACGTTCGTCAACAACACTGCGCCATGCGACGACGCCTCGCAGTGCACCACCGGCGCGGTTTGCGCGGGCGGCAAGTGCGGCGCAATGCTGAATCCGTGCGACGACGGCAACCCGTGCACCGTCGACGGCTGCGACGGTGTCGGCGGCTGCAAGCACGCGGCGATGTCAGATGGCGCAGCGTGCTCGGCGCAGGGCTGCAACGGCCTGACCTTCCAAGCGGCGGCGACCTGCCTGGCGGGCGTCTGTGGCGCGCTCCCCAGCGCCGTAAGCTGCGACGACGGCAACACCTGCACGGGCGACTTGTGCAACGGCCTGAGCGGCTGCCTCCACCCGTTCAACAGCGCCAGCTGCAGCGACGGCAACGCCTGCACGACCGGGGACGCGTGCGCCTCGGGCGTGTGCGCGGGCACCGTCGCGGCGTGCGCGGACGGCGGCGAGTGCGCCAAAATTCTCGCCTGCGACCCGGTGAGCGGCTGCCAGTACCAGCCGCTGACGGGCACCGGCTGCAGCGACGGCAACGCCTGCACGCTCAACGACCAGTGCGCCGCCGGCATCTGCGCCAGCGGCGCGGCGATGGCATGCGACGACAACAACGGCTGCACAATCGACAGCTGCGATCCGGCCAAGGGCTGCGTCTGGACGCCGATGGCCAGCGGCGCGTGCTCGGACGGCAACGTCTGCACCGGCTCCGTGGCCAGCCCGGACGCGTGCGTCGCCGGCGTGTGCGTCGGCGGCGCGGCCAAGAGCTGCGACGACAAGAACCCGTGCACGAACGACAGCTGCGACCCGACATCGGGCTGTAAAAATGCCAACAATACAGCCGGTTGCAGCGACGGCAACAAGTGCACCCACGGCGACGTCTGCGGCGGCGGCGCTTGCCAGCCCGGACCGGCGCTTGTTTGCGACGACGGCAACCCGTGCACCGTCGACAGCTGCGACCCGGGCGACGGCTGCACGACCAAGAACGTCGCCAACGGCGCCAGCTGCGGCAACGGCACGTGCAGCGGCATCAAGTTCACAGCGCCCGGCGCCTGTACCTACGGCCAGTGCATCCTGCCCGCCGCCAAGAGCTGCGACGACGGCATCGACTGCACAACCGACACCTGCGACCCGACCGCCGGCTGCAGCAGCGCGACAAAGCCGTGGGGCACCGCCTGCACGCCCGCCAACGCCAGCTTGCTCGCGCCGTTCTGCGCCGGCATCACCTGCACCGGCTTCGAAGTCAAGGTCGGCGAGCCCAGCCCCGCCACGCAAGGCGCGCTCACCAGCATCGACCGCAACGGCAGCGGCCTGTTCGCCAGCGGCTGGGACAATTCGTTTCTCGCCGGCGCCATCCAAGGCGTCGTCCGCGCCGTCGACACCACCACGCTCGCCGTCAGCGGCGCCGGCGCGTACGGCACGGCCAATTCGCGGATGAATGACTGCCGCGACGTCCTCGCCGTCGGCGGCATCGGCGATAACCTTCCGATTCTCATGACGCAATCCGTCGCCGGCTACACGCCCGCGACCGTCCTCGCCGTCCCCAGCTTCACCCGCACGTTCTACGCCGTCGACGCCATCCCGACGGCCAGCGGCGAGACCTTCGTCTTCGGCGGCGGCGCCAACAGCAAGGCGGAATTCCAGAGCAACGTCGGGCTCATGAGCCTCACCGCCGGCGTCTACGGCGCCATCACGCGGCTGATGATCACCACCAGCCCGACGCAATGCTACGTGCAGGTGCCGATGACGGTGAACGACATCTACGTCGCCAACAACGCCGCGGTGTACTTCGCGGGCTACATCGGCAAAAACGGCCTGTCGCCCACGCAATCCGCGGTTGCCGTCTGGGACGGCTCGCTCAGCAACGTCTGCGACGGCGTCGACTTCAAGTACGCCGGCGAGGTCTACGTCAACACGCCCAGCTCGAGCGTCGATCGCACCGTCGCCATCAGCGCCGCGCTCGGCCAGGGCGCGTACCGCACCATCCACGGCACCGGACCCAGCCATCTGCTCGTCGGCGGCACCCAAGGCACGCTGTGGAGCTTTGACAACGGCGTCTGGACCCAGCAGACGCCCGTGCCGCCCGGCGCTACAGCGTGGAGCACGCAATTCGACGTCAAGAGCGTCTACCTGAACGGCAACGAC
>CAIPXZ010000737.1 GCA_903869075.1 uncultured Myxococcales bacterium
ACACCTGCGACGACGCCAACCCGTGCACGACTGACAGCGCCTGCAGCACCGCCACCGGCTGCAGCCACACCGCCAACACCGCGCCGTGCGACGACAGCGACAACTGCACTTTTGGCGACGCGTGCAAGGGCGGCGTCTGCCTGCCCGGTGCGCCGACGGTCTGCAACGACGGCAACGGCTGCACCGCGGACGCCTGCGGGCCCTCCGGCTGCGTCTACACGCCCGCGTCCGGCGGCGTCTGCAACGACAACGACGCGTGCACGCTGGCGGACGCGTGCTCGGAAGGCACCTGCGTCGGCAAGCCGTTCAGCTGCGACGACGGCAACCCGTGCTCCGCCGACAGCTGCGCGCCCAAGGCCGGCTGCGTCCACACCGACGCGGCGGGCGTGTGCGACGACGGCAACCCCTGCACCGACGGCGACACCTGCGCCGGCGGCGGCTGCGTCGGCACTGCCAAGACGTGTCCAAGCCCCGGTCCGTGCCTCATCGCCAGCTGCAGCCCGGTCGCCGGCGGCTGCGCGTACGCGCTCAAGAGCGACGGCACCGCCTGCAACGACGGCGACGCTTGCACGAGCGGCGACCAGTGCGTCACCGGCGCCTGCGCGGGCAGCCCGGCGAACTGCTCGGACGGCAACCCATGCACCGCGGACAGCTGCAGCGCCGGCACCGGCTGCGGTCACGTCGCGCTCACCGGCGCCTGCGACGACGGCAACCCGTGCACGCAAGGCGACACCTGCGCCACCGGCAGCTGCCTCGGCACCGCCATCAACTGCGACGACGGCAAGCCGTGCACCGACGACTCCTGCGCCGCCGGCGGCGCGTGCAAGCACACGAACCACGTCGGCGTCTGCGACGACGGCCAGCCGTGCACGAGCGGCGACGTCTGCACCGCGGGCGTCTGCGCCGGCGTCACAACCACAAACTGCTCGGACGGCGACCCATGCACCGACGACAGCTGCGACCCGGCGATCGGCTGCAAGCACGCCGCCAACAGCACCGGCAGCTGCGACCTGGACAGCAACAAGTGCACGCCGGACAGCTGCGTCGCCGGGGTCTGCACCGCCGCCGCGGCCAAAGTCTGCAACGACGGCTTGTCCTGCACGACCGACGCCTGCGACACCACGACCGGCAGCTGCACGTTCACGCCCGTGACCGACGGCACTGCCTGCGACGACGCCAACAAGTGCACCTCGCCCGACGCCTGCAAGTCCGGCGTCTGCGTCGGCAGCTTGCCCGCCACGACCGTCACCACGTTCGCCGGCCAGGGCGCCGCGGGTGCCGCCGACAACAGCAACAGCCAGGTCGCGACCTTCAACGGCCCGCGCAGCATCGCGCTCGACGCCAGCGGCAACTTCTACGTCGCCGACACCGGCAACTTCAAGATCCGCAAAATCGACACGACCGGCGCCGTCAGCACGTTTGCCGGCGAGGGCATCGCCGGTTACCAGGAAGGCGTCGGCGCGTTGGCGCGGTTCCGCGCGCCGCAGTCGGTCGTGGTCGCCGGCAGCAAGCTGTACGTCAGCGACTCCGCCATCCAGAACATCCGCCAGGTCGCCGCTGACCAAACGACAAGTCTTGTCGCCGGCTTGGCCATCGACCCGACGTTCCCGGCGCAGGCCAACACCGGCGGCTTCCAGGACGGCGCCGCCGCCAGCGCGTTGTTCAGCGCGCCGATGGGCCTCGCCTGGGACGCCGCCAGCAACACGCTCTACGTCGCCGACCAGGGCAACAACCGCATCCGCGCCATCAACTTGACCGCCGCGACCGTCGCGACGCTCGCCGGCACCGGCACCGGCGGCCAAGCCGACGGTCCGCTCGGCAGCGCCACGCTCAACCAGCCGACCGGCTTGTGGCTGAGCGCCGACGGCAAGAAACTGTACTTCACCGACGTCGGTACGAGCCTCGTGCGCTTGGTCGACCTGACCGCCAGCACCGTCAGCACCATCGCCGGCAGCGGCAGCACCGGCTCCGCCGACGGCGCCAACCTCACCGCCGCCAGCTTCAACCAGCCCGCCGGCCTCACAAGCGACGGCACGACGCTCTGGCTCGCCGACACCAACAACCACCGCATCCGCACCGTCAGCGCCACGATGACGAGCACCCTGACCGGCAGCGTCAAGAGCCCGTTCATGAACGGCGCCTTCAACGGCTCCACCTACAACACGCCGGGCGGCATCCTCTGGGCCAGCCCGGGCGTCTGGTACGTCGCCGACACCAAGAACAACCGCATTCGCAAATTGCTTGACCCCAACGCGGGTTGCGTGCCATAGAATCGCCGCAACAGGAGGTTTCCATGGCCACCGAGCGGTACCCAAGCTTTCGCGCGTTTTTTCCGTACTACCTCAAGGAGCACAGCCACCCGACGAATCGGCGGCTGCACTTCGCCGGCACGACAATCGTCAACGCCTTGCTGCTCGCTGTGGTCTTCGCGGGGCGGTGGCAGCTGCTGTGGGCGCTGCCGGTGGCGGGCTACGGCTTCGCGTGGTTCGGCCACTTCATCGTCGAGAAGAACCGCCCGGCGACGTTCACCTACCCGCTGTGGTCGCTGATGGGCGATTACAAAATGTACTGGATGATGCTGAACGGCAAGCTGTGGGGCCAGGTGCCGCAGAGCGGTGCGGCGTCGGCGGCGGAAGCCGAGGGCCGTTAGCGCCTAGAACTCCAGACAAATCTTGCCAAAATGGCCGCCCGTCGCCAGCTCCTGCAGCGCCGCTTCGGCGTCGGTCCACGGCATCACACGCTCGGCGACCGGCTGCAGCTGCGCGGCGTCGATGGCGCGCAACATCGCCTTGGCGCTCGCGGCGTGGCCGACCATCACGCCCAGCACCCGCAGGTTCTTCATCAGGATCGGCAGCAGCGTCGCGTCCGGCTGCGCGCCGCTCAGGACGCCGATCACCGCGATGTGGCCGTGCGGACGCGCCGCCAGCAGCGACTGGCCAAAAGTCTGACCGCCGCCGACTTCGACGACGTGGTCCACGCCGCCGCCGGTCAGCGCCAGCACCTGCTTGCCCCACGCCGGCTGCGTCCGGTAGTTCAGCGTCTGCCACGCGCCCAGCGCCCGGGCGCGCGCCAGCTTGGCATCGCTTGACGACAGCACGATCGCCCGGGCGCCCATCAACACAGCGAACTGCAAGGCGAAAATCGACACGCCGCCGGTCCCCTGAATCAGCACCGTGTCGCCCGCTTTCAGCTGGCCCTGGGTCACAAGCGCTGTCCACGCCGTCAGCGCCGCGCAGGGCAGGGTCGCCGCCTGCACGTCGCTCAAGTGCGCCGGCACCGGCAGCACCGCATCGGCGCGCAGGACGGCGAATTCCCGCAGCATCCCATCCAACGGCCCGCCGAGCGTCTGCCGCAGCACCTCTGGCGTCGCCTCGCCGGCCTGCCAGTGCTGGTTGAAAAGGCCGATGACGCGCTCGCCGACCTGCCGCCCCGTCACGTCTGGCCCCAGCGCGTCGATGACGCCCACGCCATCAGACAGCGGCACAAGCGGCAGCGGCTGGCGCCGGTTGTAGGTGCCAGAAACCGTCATCCAATCGCGGTAGTTGAGCGAACACGCCAACATGCGCAGGCGGACCTCGCCCGGACCCGGCTCGGGCAGCGGCCGCTCGACCAAGTGGAGGCCGCCGGGGCCAAAAGATTGCAGTTCGATCGCGCGCATGGGCAAACCTCGCGCCGCCAGTATCGGCACGCGCGCCGGCAGACGCAACCGTTGTCGCCGCCGCAGTTTGCGGGTAAGGTCGGCGGGATGCTGCGCACGCGTAAAGGATTACTGCTAGGGATGCTGTTGGCGGCGTGCGATCCCGGCCATGGCGCGACAGACGACGACGCTGCCGATGCTGCCGACGTCGCCGCGCCGGTCGAGATCGCCGTCGTCCCCGACACGGGTCCGGCGCCGGACGTCTGGCCCGACGGCTATTGGCTGCCCAGTTCCATGGACGATCTCTACGGCCTATGGGTCAACGACGACGGCACGACGGTCCGCGCGTTTCAACTGGCGCAGTTTGACCTGTTCGACGCCGATCTGGCGCAGGTCTCGCCGGTGTATCAGCTGTACGAGTACCCGACCGGCACCTCGCCGGTGCTCTTCGAGCGCGGCCGCGCCACGCTGGCGATGGGGCCGCTGCTGCATCTGTCGCGCGTCTGGTCGCAGACGCCGACGGACGCGCCGACGGACAGCGACTTGACGCTGCTGGCGGCGCCGCCCAAGACTTTCGCGCTGGCAACTGGCTCAGGCACGCCGCGGGTGTATGCGCGCGCCGGCAAGCTACCGTAATCGCTGCAATTACCGCGCGTAGAGCTTGAGCTCGCGGCCGATGCGGTCCGCCATCTCGATCGTCTGCGCCAGCTCCGGGTGGCGCACGACGAGGAAGCCGTCGCTCAACAGCGTCTGCAGCCAGTTACGCCGCTGCGCCCCCACCGGCAGCAGGTTTTCCCAGACGATGTGCGCGCCGAAGTCGCGGCGCAGGCCCTGCAGCCCGGCGATGGCGACGATGCGGCCCTGGCCGTGCGCGCGCTTGAAAACGGTCGCGACGTTGTAGCTGCGCTGCCAGCGCTGCGTCATGCGGCCGTGGCAGACGATCTCGGCCCAGCCGACGAAGCTGTCGAAATCGCAGGCATAATTCATCTGGTCGACCTGCCGCGCGCCCGGCGGCCGGCCGCCGATCTCACCGAACACCACCTCACCGTCGGCCTTGCGGTACCACTCCATGTGCGTGAAGCCGTCCTGGAAGCCCAGGACTTCGATGACCCGCTTGCCCATCGCCACGCCATCCGCCAAATGCGGCTGATCGACGTCGCGCAGCGCGATGACCTGCGGCGAAATCCACTCATTTGTGCGCGCCAGCAGCGGCCGCGGCCGATACCAGGCGACGTTGTGGTACTGGATCGCGCCGCCGGCGGTCAGCGTGTCGAACGTGAACTCCTCGCCGTCGATGAATTCCTCGACGCTGACCTGCGGCACGTGCCGTGTGCCGGCAATGGCCGTTTCCAGCTCCGCCGCGTCGTTGCAGCGAAAGGTATGCGCCGAGCCGGCGCCGTCGATCGGCTTGACGATCAGCGGAAAGCCAATGCGTTCAGCGGCTTCGCGCAGCTCGGACACCGTCGTCGCCCGCGCGTGCCGCGGCGTGCGCACGCCCGCTCGATCCAGCGCCAGCTTCATCTTTTCCTTGTCGCGAAACACCTCGGCCTGCGCCACGCTCATGCCCGCGACGCCCAGCGCCTCGCGCAGCCGCGCCGCCAGCACGACCTGGTACTCCGTCAGCGCTTCGACGCGGTCCAGCTGGCGGCCGCCCAGCCAGCGCCGGACCTGCGCCACGGTCTCCGTTTCATTCAGCAAATTAGGCACTTGCAGATACGCGTGCAGGTGCTTGCGCGCCACCTCCGGCAGGCCGCCCACCGGCTCCACGCCCACGCCCCACACGCGCGCGCCAACGACGGCAAGTCCGCGCACAAACTCGGGAATCTCGGAGGGAAAGCCGGGCGACAGGAAAAGTACGTCCATGAGGAGGCTCCACTTGACATAGCGATTGTGACACGAGAACTCGCGTACGCTTGCTTTTTGGATTCTGATCGATCGCGCTATTTGGTCATAGGCACTTACTTGGGCTGCGGCGGGGCGCAGCGCACTTCCAACGACAGATCCATCTCGCCGACGACGCGCGTCACCGCGTCGTGCAGTTCCACAAGGCGCTCCGTCACCGCCGGCGCGTCCAGCTGGCAGGCGCCCCGATAGCGCAGCTGCAGCCGCCGATCCTGCTTCAGCCAACGATCCGTCACGTCCGTCGCCAGCGCCGCCGCCGCCAGCTGCCGCACGGCATCGGCAACCGCCACACGCGCCAGCGGCACGCGCCGCGCCGCCACCTGCACCGGTGTTACCGCCCGGGCAATCAGGCACAGGTCAGCCTCGTCCTCGCCGCTCGCCACGCCGTCGCCATCGGTGTCCTGCCGCAGCAGCGCGGCAATCACGCCGCCGGGCACGCTCGCCGCGGCCTGGAACTGCACCGGCGTCACCGTCACCACCGGCACCGGACCGGCGCGCGTCGGCTCGAGCAGCGTGTCGTTGGCGCCGTCCAGCCGCGCCAGCCAGGTCTGGCCTTGCGGCACGCGCAGCTGCCGCAGCGGCGGGGCGGGCGGCGGCAGGCTCGGCAGGTCGTCCAGCGTCGCGTCCAGCGGCAGCCCGGTCTCGCTATCGACCGGCTCGGCGACGACGCTGCTCGCGCCCGTCGCCAACGTCACAGCGATGCGCCGCCAGTGACCGTCGTCCGCCTGCTCGGTCAGCTCCAGCCGCGCGCTCGCCGTCTGCCACCACAGGCCGTGCCGCGGCGCGCCCGGCAGCGGATAGCAGTACGCACCCGCCAGCAGCGCCTCGGCCACCGCGTCATCCGGCATCCGCTCGCCTGGGGCGATGCGCGTATGCGGCGCCGCCACCGGCGTTGGCAGCTCGTCGGCCGGCAACACGCGCGGCGACTCGCGGTGGCAGCCCAGCAGCAGCAGCGGCAGCAGCCAGCGCGCACTGTGTCGATGAAGGCCAGCCTGGAGCGCGTCGTGGGTCATCAGCTAGGCGTGTTCGGCAATCATCGCCGCCAGCCGGTCCATGCCCTCGCGTACGACCTGCGCCTCCGGGCCAAACGACAGCCGGACGTACGACTTCAGCCGCGACGGGATGTGGCTGCGGCGCTTGCCCGGGTTCACGTCAAAGAATTCCCCAGGAACGACGATGACTTGCTTCTCCAGCGCGGCGCGAAAGAACGCGTGGCCGTCCTGCAGCGCCGGCGGCAGGTTGTCGAGGCTGGCGAAGCAGTAAAACGCGCCCAGCGGCACATGGTCCAGGCCCAAGCCCAGCTCGCGGATGCGCTCCAGCATCATCCAGCGCTTCTCCGCGAACGCCTTTTGGATGGCCAGCGCCTCGCGATCGGCGTTGTCGCGCTCCAGCAGCGGCAGCGCCGCGCGTTGCATCGGGTGCGGCGGACCGCCGTCCAGGAACGAGCCCGCCGAGGTCAGCCGCTCGACGACGTCCTTGGGACCGACCGTCCACGCCAGGCGAAAGCCCGGGTAGCGCCAGTTCTTTGTCAGGCCATCGACGAGAATCACCGGGTCCTCGTTGACGTCCTCGACGAACCGCGCGGCGCTTGTCGAAGCACCCTCGCTCGCCGCCGCGGCGTCGTAGAGGTAATGGCTGTAAAACTCGTCCAAAATCAGCGCGCAGCCTAGCTTGCGCGCCGTCTCGACCCACGCGCGCATGTCGCGGCCGCGCACGACCTGGCCCGTCGGGTTGCATGGGTTGGACAGGAGCACCGCGCCCAGCCCCTTACCGACGATCTCCGCGCGCAGCCGCGCCGGCGTGAGCGCGAAGCCTTCCGCCGGGTCCAGCACAATCGGAATCGGCACGAAGGCGCGGAAAATACCCAGCAGCTCTTCGTACGCGGTGTAGTCCGGCAGCAGGTGCCCGAGGTGGCCATTGCCCAAAGTCGCCAGCACGCGGGTCAGCGCTGTGCGGCCACCGGCCGAGATCGCCACATTTTCGGCGCTGTACTGGCTGGGCAGGCCCTTGCGATACCGGGCGTTGTACAGCGCGGCCACGGCCTCGCGCAGCTCCCACAGCCCGCCGACCGGACCGTACTCGTGGCTCGCCGGATCGACGTCGATGTGGTGCACCCGCGGCGTACAGCCCGGCAGCTCGCCCGTCTCCGGTGCGCCCTGGCCCAGATTCGCCCAACCCGGCTTGCCGTAAGCGAAACCCCGCTCCGCCGCTTCCGCCATCACGTAGATGACACCGGTCCGCGGCACAGGCCGGAAGATGTCGTGCTGGGTATGTGCCGGGTCGCTCATCGCGTTTTATGCAGCGGGGCGGTTGATCGCCGCCCAGCCGTCCTGATTCTGGAAGAGCCGCTTGCAGGTGATGTGCATCGTGTCCGTCAACGCAAAGCGGTGGTACTTGTTGGGCGGCACAATCAGCAGGTCGCCCGGCACCACATGTACCCGCATCCACCGGTCATCGCAATCGCGGAGGTCAAAAATTCCCTCGCCGGCGACGACGAAGCGGATCTCCTCGTCCGTGTGCAGGTGCTCGGTGAAGAATTTCTCCAACAGCGGCTCGAGGTTCGGCGTCGCGCTGCCCAGCTGCACGACGTCCTGCGACACATAGCCGCGCGCGGCGCACAGCGTGTCCAGCGGCGCGCGAAACTCGGCTTCAGCGGTCGGCAGCTTCAGGTAAAAAATGCCTTCGTCGTGCAGCTTGTCGCCGCCGACGGTCTCGGCCGGATTCTCCAAGAAATACGCTCGCATCGTTGAACTCCGTTAGGCTGCGCACGCGTCGTCGGCGGCGTCGGTGCCGGGCTGGCTCCGGTCAAACTGCAGGTGGTCAATGCCCGCCGCGTGCATCCGCACGACCGCGCGGCACAGGTAATCGAGGCATTCTGCTTGGGTTTTGGCATGCGCGCTGTCGCGGCCCCAGACGTAGACGCCGTGGTTGCGGACGATGACGGCGTTGGCCTTCGGGAACGCCAGCACCGCGCGCTCGACGCGGTCCTTGAGCTCGTGCTCCAGCGCGGTATTGTCGATGACGGGGATCTCGTGGACGTCAAAATAGCCAACGCCTTCCAGACCTTTCATCATCTCCAGCCGCGTCAGGCGCAGCGGCTCGCCCGCCGGCACGATCATCGACGCCAGCACCACGTCCAGACTGTGCGAGTGCAGCACCGCGCCGGCGTCGCGGTGATCGTACGCCGCCTGGAACAGCGGCGCGCACGCCGTCAGCCGCTTGCCCGGCGCGGCCTTCTTGATCCGCCCCCAGCGATCGAGCTCAAAGATATCTCTCGGTTGCAGCCGCTCTTTTTCCACGCCGGACGGCGCCATGAAGATCGTGTCGCCGACGCGCAAGCTGATGCCGCCGCCGGTGCCGGACGCCCAGCCGAGCTGCCAGAAGAGCCGACACAGCTCGCAAATGCGCTCGCGGGCTTGGGCGTTGGTGAGCAGATCCGTCATGCAAACCTCACGGGCAAAATGCCGCAATCAGGCGAGAATCGCAGCATTCACCCGGGCTTGGGTCAAGGAATTTGTTGTAACCGCGCGAAAAATCTACTGCGCGGCGACGGGCGTCAGCTGCAGCTTGGCGGCAGTCGGCTCGGCGTTCTTGACGTCTTCCGGCGACAAGCGCACGACCTGCTGGCCGTCCGTGCGGGTGAAGACCAAGCCGCGGTCGCCGGTCATCGCCGCGGTGCCGACGAACTTGCCGTCGCTGAACAGGTCAAAGCGGTTGTCTCCGGTTGGCACAAGGCGCATCGCCAGACCGTCGCGCTCCATCTCGATCGAGCCATCCGGCAGCTGCTTGACCTTGCCGTCGGCGATCGGGTTGGAGCCGGTCCAGAACTCGATGACGTTGAGCACCCACATGTCAGCGAGGCCAAAGACGCCGTACACGGGGATGATGTTGAACGCCCAGAACACGATGGTCTTGACGAACTTGTTGCCGAGCTCGTCGTTCCAGCTGTACAGCTTGCGGGTCAGGGCGAACTTGCCAAAGCAGCCGGTCGTGAAGCTGGCGAGGATGAGCGCGGTCGCGATCATCAGGAAGCGGGTGTTCTTGCGCATGGTGGAGCTCCGGGTGTGAAAAGGTTGTGTCCGAACGGTCGGACGGGTGCAGTGTGCGAATTCACGCTCTCGACGGCAATGGGGGCGGCGGGTAGAATCCCGCACCCGCCGCGGACCAACGCGCGCGCTGCAACGCAACGAGAGGAACCGATGAGTGATTGGCTGGATACCGGAGTTTCGCAAATGGCAGGCACGCTGCGGGGTTCGTCGATCCTCGCGATCGCGGCGCAGGTGCGCGCGCTCGTCGCGTCCGGCAAGCAGGTGTCCAACCTGACGATCGGCGATTTTGAGCCGAAGGAATATCCGCTGCCGAAGAAGCTCGTCGACGGGACGATTGATGCGCTGCACGCTGGTCACAGCAACTACCCGCCCGCTAACGGGATTTTGGAGCTGCGCACCGCCGTCCAGGCCATGTACAAGGAGCGCTGCGGCTTGGACATCGCCCTTGATCGCATCCTGATCGCCGGCGGCGCGCGGCCGTTGCTCTACGGCGCGTACCGGGCCATCGTCAATCCGGGTGAAAAGGTCCTATATTCAGTGCCTTCGTGGAACAACAACCACTACGTGCACCAGGTCGGCGGCGTGCCGGTGGAGATCGAAGTCGGCCCCGAGGACAACTTTTTCCCCAAGCTCGCCGCGCTCGCGCCACACCTGCAGGACGCGGCGCTGATCGTGCTCAATAGCCCGCAAAATCCGTCGGGTACGTGCATTGACGAGGCGACGCTGAAGTCCGTCTGCGACGCGATCGTCAGCGAAAATGAGCGGCGCAAGACCGTCGGCCAGCGGCCGTTGATGATGATCTACGACCAGATCTACTGGATGCTGACGTTTGGCACGACGCAACACGTCGATCCGCTGCGCGTGCACCCGGGCATGGCCGATTACGTCGTGTACATCGACGGAATTTCCAAGGCTTTTGCCGCCACCGGCCTGCGCGTCGGCTGGTCGATCGGCCCGGCGCGGGTGATCGAGGCGATGAACAAGGTCATCGGCCATGTGGGCGCCTGGGCGCCGAAGCCGGAGCAGGTCGCGACCGCGCATTTGCTGCGTGATTCCAAGGCGGTGGACGACTACCTGGCGTTCATCCGCACCGCGGCGGAGACGCGCCTGAAGCGGCTGTACGACGGCATCACCGCGCTGGCGGCGCAGGGCTATCCGGTGCGGGCGCTGCAGCCGCAGGGCGCGATCTACCTGTCCGCCGAATTCGCCCTGCGCGGCTGGAAGGACGGCGAGAAAGTGCTGGCGACGCCCGACGACGTGCGCAAGTGGCTGTTGGACGAGGTCGGCATGGCGATGGTGCCGTTTGACGCCTTTGGCACGCGCGAGTCGCTGGACTGGTACCGGCTGTCGGTCGGCGCGATCAGCGTGGAGGCGATTGACGCGCTGCTCGTGCGCCTCGGCGCCACCTTGCCGCGCCTGCGCAAGCCGGCCTGAGTGCTGCCGGCTGAGGATGCCATGACCGCGCCCGCTTCGCTGTCAACGCCTTGGCTGTTCACGTGCCGTCACACTTTTGAGCCGACGCTGGTCGCCGAACTGCGCGCGCTGCAGCCGGACATCGCCCGCACGCGCGTGCTGGCGCCCGGGCTCGTGCGCGCGGACCTGCCGCCGGGGACGCCGCCGCTGTCTTGCAACCCGGCGTACGCACTGCAAGTTCTGCCGGAGGCGACGGAGCTGTTCGCGCCGTCGATCCGCGCGCTGGCTGAGCCGGTGGCGGACGCGCTGCGACTCGCGCTGGACGGCCTCGACGGTACCTGGGACGTGCACGCGCTCGTACCCGGACAGCTGAAGGGCAACCCCAAGCCGCCGATGCGGCGGCGCGCGGACCTGATCCGCGATGCCGTGCTGGAGCGGCTGCGGACGACGGCGCGCTGGGCGCTGAAGCGGCGCGCGGCGGGCGGTCGGCAGGTGGCGGTGCTGGCACAGTTCCTGCTGCTCGATGAAGGCCAGCTGTGGTTCGCCGTTGGCCCGGTGCAGCCGCTGGCCGTTGGCGGGACTTGGCCGGCAACGCTGCCGGCGGGGCTGGCAGACGTGGCGGATGACGACGTCGCGCCGGCGTCGTCGTATCGCAAGCTCGTCGAGGCTTTTGCGTGTCTGGACCGGTCGCCTGGCGCCGGCGAGCTGTGCGTGGACCTGGGCGCGTGCCCGGGCGGCTGGACCCGCGTGCTGCTCCAGCACGGCGCGCACGTGACGGCGGTCGACCGCGCGCCGCTGGCGCCGCACCTGCTGGCCGATCCCCGGGTCACCTTTGCCAGCGCCGACGCCTTTGCCTGGCTGCCGCCCGCGCCGGTGGCGTGGCTGGTCTCCGATATTATTGCTTTTCCGGAGCGCGTGGGCGAACTTCTGGCGGCGTGGCTGCCCCAGCGGTTGTGCGCGAATTTCGTTGTCCAGCTCAAGTTCAAGGGTGAGCCGGATTGGCCGGCGGTGCGTGCGGCGATCGCCGTGGCGCAGGCAGCGAACTACCACGTGCTGGCGCGGCATTTCTTCAACGACAAGAACGAGTTGACCCTGATGGGCCGGCGAGGAGACTGACATGACAGCAATTCGCGTGGCGATTATTGGCGCCAACGGCCGCATGGGCCGGCACTTGTGCGAGCTGACGGCAGTGGCGCCGGCGCTGACCCTGGCCGCCCGCGTGGTGGCGCCGGATGAAGGCGATGGCATCCCGCTCGCGCAGCTGGACCCGCAGTCGGTGGACGTGTGCGTCGATTTCTCCCAGCGCGCCGCCGTCGCCGAAGTGGCGGAGTGGGTGGCGCGCCATCACAAGCCGTGGGTGCTCGGCACGACCGGGCTGTCGGCGTTTGACGAGCAAGCGCTGGCGCTGGCGGTGGCGCATGCGCCGGTGTTTCTGGCCAGCAACTTCTCCATCGGTGTCGCGCTGTTGGCCGATCTTTGCGCGCGCGCGGCCAAGGTGCTGGGGCCGGAAGCGGACGTTGAAATTGTCGAGACGCACCACAACGGCAAGCGCGATGCGCCCTCGGGGACCGCGCTGTCGCTGGGGCACGCGGTGGCGGCGGCGCGCGGCCAGGACCTGTCGAACGTGCGCCGCGACGGCCGCGTTGGCCAAGTCGGTGAGCGGCCGCAGGGCGAAATCGGCTTTCACGCCGTGCGGTTGGCGGACATCGTCGGCGAGCACGAAGTGCATTTTGGCTGGGGCTGCGAACGCCTGACACTCAAGCACGACGCCCGCGACCGCAAGGTCTTCGCCCACGGCGCGTTGCGGGCGGCCAGTTGGCTCGTTGGCAAAAAGCCCGGTCGTTACGGGATGTCCGACTTGTTGAAGTGACGGCCCCTCCGCAAATTGTGTGACAATTCGCGGCGCCCCGCGGCAAAAGCCGCCGGGATGCGAACACTGTCCGGTCCCACCCTCCACGGGTGGGCTCGCCGCCGCCGCGCCTCCCGCCCGCGGTCCGTCCGCAGCCGCCTGAATCGCCGACCGATGGAGCCCCGCGCATGACCGAACTTCGCCCGCCCTTTGCCCAGGACGCCGACCCGCTGGAGACCCGCGAATGGGTCGATTCCCTGCAAGCCGTTGTCGACGCCGCCGGGCCGGAACGCGCGCACTATTTGCTGCGCCAGTTGCACGAATCGCTGCAGGCAGAGGGTATCGCGCTGCCATTCTTGGTGCAGTCGCCGTACGTCAACACGATCCCGGTGGACAAACAGCCTGCCTATCCCGGCGATTTGGCAATGGAACAGCGGATTCGCCGCATCGTCCGCTGGAACGCCGCGGTCATGGTCCACCGCGCCAACGAGCAGTTCCCTGGCATCGGCGGCCACCTGTCGTCGTACGCCTCGGCAGCGATGCTGTACGAGGTCGGCTTCAACTGGTTCTTCCGCTCGCCGACCCGCGCTGAAGGCGGCGATCAGGTGTATTTTCAAGGGCATTCGGCGCCCGGCGTCTACGCGCGGGCGTTTCTCGAAGGCCGTCTGAGCGCCGAACAGCTCGAGCACTTCCGCCGCGAAGCGCTGCCGCTGCCGTCCGGCGCGCGCGGGTTGTCCTCCTATCCGCACCCGCACTTGATGCCGGACTTTTGGCAATTCTCCACGGTTTCCATGGGCTTGGGCCCGATGGCGGCGATCTATCAGGCGCGCTTCAACCGCTACCTCCACGCCCGCGGCATCAAGGACACCTCGCAGTCGCGCGTCTGGTGCTTTTTGGGCGATGGCGAATCGGATGAGCCCGAGACGCTGGGCGCGCTGTCGCTGGCGGCGCGCGAGGGCCTCGACAACCTGACGTTTGTCGTCAACTGCAACCTGCAGCGGCTCGACGGTCCGGTGCGCGGCAACGGCAAAATCATTCAGGAATTGGAGACGACGTTCCACGGCGCCGGCTGGAATGTGCTCAAGGTCATCTGGGGCAGTGGCTGGGACGAGATGCTGGCGCGGGACAGCCACGGCATCCTGCGGCAGCGGATGAACGAAGTGCTGGACGGCCAGTACCAGAAGTACGTCACCAGCGATCCGGCGTGGGTGCGCGAGGATTTCTTCGGCAAATACCCGGGCTTGCGTGAGCTGGCGGCGACGCTCAGCGTCAGCGAGTTCAAGCGCTTTCATCGCGGCGGGCACGACCCGCACAAGGTCTACGCGGCGTTCCACGCGGCGACGCAGGCGACGGGCAAGCCGACGGTCATCCTCGCCAAGACCGTCAAGGGCTACAGCCTCGGTGAGGGCATCGAGGCGCGCAACGCCACGCACCAGCACAAGAAATTCGCCCTGGCGGAGCTAAAGGCGTTCCGCACCGCGCTGCAATTGCCGATTGATGACGCGCAGTTGGATGACGCGCCGTTCTACCACCCGGGCGCCGACAGCCCCGAGGTCGCGTACGTGCGCGAGCGCCGCGCGGCGCTGGGCGGACCGATCCCGCAGCGCGCCGAGAGCCGGGTCCAGGTCCAGGTGCCGGGTCCGGCGGCGTGGACGCGGTTCAGCCAGGGCAGCGGTACGGCCGAGGTGTCGACGACGGTGGCGTCGGTGGCGGTGCTGCAAAATCTGATGCGGGACAAGGAGTTGGGCAAGCGCATCGTGCCGATCGTCTGCGACGAAGCGCGCACTTTTGGCATGGAGGCGATGTTCAAGCCGTTCGGCATCTACTCGTCGGTTGGCCAGCTGTACACGCCGGTGGACGCCGAATACCTGATGGCGTACCGCGAAGCCAAGGATGGGCAGATTCTGCAGGAGGGCATCAACGAAGCCGGGTCGATGGCCAGCTTCATCGCCGCGGGCACGAGCCACTCGACGCATGGCGAGCCGATGATCCCGTTTTATTTGTACTATTCCATGTTCGGCTTCCAGCGCGTCGGCGATCAGATCTGGCAGGCGGCGGACATGAACGCCCGCGGCTTCCTGCTGGGCTGCACCGCCGGGCGCACGACGCTCAACGGCGAAGGGCTGCAGCACGAGGACGGCCACTCGCTGCTGATTGCCTCGACAAATCCAGCGGTTGTGGCGTACGAGCCGACGTTCGCGTACGAGGCGGCGATCCTCATCGAGGACGGCCTTCGGCGGATGCTGGGTGGTGAAAACGTGCTGTATTACCTAACGTTGCAAAACGAGGCGTATGTCATGCCGGCCATGCCCGACGGCGTGGTGGACGGCATCAAGCGCGGCCTGTACCTGTTCCGGCCAGCGGCGGCGCGGCCGGGGCAAAAGCGCGTGCAATTGCTGGGTTCGGGCTCGATCCTCGCCGGCGTGCTGCAGGCGCAGGCGACGCTGGCGGCGGAGCATGACGTCGCTGCGGACGTGTGGATCGCCACGAGTTACGGGGAGTTGCGCCGCGATGCGCTGGCCGTGGAGACGCGCAACCGGCACGCCGGCACGCACGCGGAGCAGCCGTTCGTCGTGCAGCAGCTGGGCGCGACG
>CAIPXZ010000738.1 GCA_903869075.1 uncultured Myxococcales bacterium
CGGTGCCGCTCAGCGCCAGCTTGATGACGTAGAGCGCCGGGTAGAGCGTCGCCACGGTGATCGGCACCAGCAAAAGATGCAGCGCCCACGGCGGAAAGCCTTTGCGATTCGCGGTCATTCGTTCACCGCCTCGGTGGCTTTGGAGCGCCGTTGCGTCACAAGCGTGTAGCCCAGCAGCAGCAGGAAAATCAGCACGCTATACGCCGCCGCCAAGCCGTGACGGCGCAGCACCGAGAACGCGAAGTAGGCTTCCGTAATCAGGATATCGGTCTTGTGGTCCGGCCCGCCGCCGCTGACGAGGTAGATGACGTTGAACGCGTTGAACGTCCAGATCACGCCCATGATGACCGCCGGAAACAGCGCCGGGCGCAGCAGCGGCCAGGTCACGTGGCGGAATTTCTGCCAGCCCGACGCGCCGTCGATGTCCGCCGCCTCGTACAAATCCGCGGGGATGGACTGCAACGCGCCGAGCGAGACGACCATCATGAACGGAAAGCCGAGCCAGACGTTGGTCAGCAAATTCGCTGTAAAATTCGTAGCCAGCGAGTCGCCCAGCCAGTCGACGCGGCCCGCGCCGCACAGCGCCAGCATCGCGTTGATCGGCCCGTACTGCGTGTTGAACAGCCACTTCCAGGTCAGCGCCGTGATGTAACTCGGCACCGCCCAAGGCACAATCAGCAGCAGCCGGTACCACGCGCGGCCGCGCAGGTTCGGCCGGTTGAGCACCAGCGCCAGCGCCAGGCCGATGGTGACGTGCAGCAGCACGTTGATGAGCGTCCACGCGACCGTCATCGCCAGCGTCCTGCCAAAATGCGTCGCCGACGTCGGATCCATCGCCGTTTCAACGACTTCCTTGTAGTTTGCCAGGCCCAGGAACTGGCCGTTCGGCCCGGTGAACGACAGCCCGACGCCGACGGCAAACGGCACGAACACGAGCACGCCGGTCGCCAGCAGCGCCGGCCCGACGTAGAAATACGGCACCGGATCCTTGCGCAGCGCCGAAAGCACCGCCGCCAGCCCCGGCACAACCGGCCCGAGCAGCGCCGTCAGCAGCACCGCGCTGCCCAGCAGCCACGCCGGCCCTGCCGCGCTCACCTGACCGACCGCCGTGTGCGGCACTAGCCAGCCATCGGCCAGCAGTTGCACGCCCGCCGAGCCCTGCGTCGCCAGCGCCGGCAGCAGCAGCACAGCCGCCGCCAGGCTCACCGCCAGCGCGACAGTCGGCGCCACGCGCTCGCCCAGCGGCTTGCGCGCGCCCAGCGCCAGCGCGACCGCCAGCAGCGGCAGCAGCCACAGCAGCAGCGGCGTCGCCGGCGCTTCGACCGGCCGCAGCAGCAGCGCCACCGCGCCGCCCATCTCCGCACGGTTTTGCGCGGCGCGAAACGGCTGCACGAGCGCCTGCGCGCCATCGGGCAGCGCCGTCAGCAGCCGCGCGCCATCCAGTTGCGTGTGCTTTTGCAGCGCGTCTTCCGCCGCCGTCGCCCGCGACTTCGCCGCCTCCAGCACCGCCGTCTGCGCGCTCTCGGTCAGCGGCTGGCTGGCAAAAACCACACCGCTGCCGCGCTCGATGCCGAATTCATCGGCGCCGCCCGACGCCACCACGACAACGTGCGACAAAAGCGGCGCGTGCTGCTTTGCCAGCTGCGTCAGCGCCGCCGCCCGCGCCGCCGCGTCGTTCTGGTTCACCGCCGCCGTGTGCGCCGCCGCGTCCGCCAGCGAACCCGCGCGCACGAGCCGGGTCGCCTGCTCCGCGTTCGCCGCCAGCGCGCCGTGCCCCGCCGCCAACGCCGCCACCGCCGCACCCGCCAGCAGCAGCATCGCGACGGCAAACGGCAGGGTCTTCGGCTGGACAAGCTCGCGCGGTGGCGCCATCTCGCGCTCCTACTTGCCCAGCCGCGCGACCGCTTGATCGGCCGCCGTCTGCGCTTCCGCCAGCGCCGTCTTGGGATCCGCGCCCGAGAAGATGATCTTGCGCAGCGCCGCGCTGTACGGCGCCCACGCCACGGACGGCTCGACAGCGGTCGGCATCGGCACCGAAGTCTCGGCCTGGGCGTGGAACACGCGCACCACCGGCTTCTCCAAAAACCGCGGATTTTCGTAGATTTTCACGTTGGCGACCATCTGGTGGCCCTGCTCCAGCCGGGTGATCGCCGCCTCATCGCTTGTCAGGTAATCGACGATTTTCAACGCCGCATCGCGCACTTTTGTCTGCTTTGTCAGCAGGATCGCCTCGGAGCCGAGGAACGGCCGCAGCGGCTGACCTGGCGCGATCTCCGGCAGCACGGCCACGCCCCAGTCGATGTCCTTGCCGATCTCGCTGATGAACCACGGGCCCTGGATCGTGAACGGCGTCTTGCCGTCGTTGAACATGGCCGTGACGACGAAGCCGCCGACGCCCTTGGGCAGAATCTTCGCCGTCGTGTAGAAATCGCGAACGAGTTCAGCGGCTTTGACGGCCTCGGGCGAGTCGATGATGACCTTCTTGGCGTCCTCGTCCCACACCTTGCCGCCGCTGCCGTAGAGGAACGGCGCGTGGAAGTAGAGGTCGGCGGCGTCGTACGCCAAGCCGAAACTCTCGGTTTTTTCTGAGGTAAAGCCCTTGCCGACCTCGATCAGCTGCGCCAGCGTCTTCGGCGGCTCCTTGACCATCTTGCGGTTGTAGAACAGCGCGACGGACTTGAACGCCAGCGGCAGGCCCCAGATCGCCTTATCAAAAACCAGCGGTTTCACGGTGTTAGGCAAAAAGCGCGCGAGCCGATCCTTGCTGGCAAAATCGCCGAGCGGCTGCAGCAGGCCATCGCGCGCCCACAGGCCAATCTTGTCGTGCGCCATGATGATGAGATCCGGGCCGTTGCCATTGGGCGTAGCTACTTGAAACTTATCGATAATTGCGTCAAACGGCACCGCCAG
>CAIPXZ010000739.1 GCA_903869075.1 uncultured Myxococcales bacterium
AGGCCATCGAAGACCGCGACATTGACGCGCTCAAAGCGCTGATTTCCTTGCAGTTTGCCGAAAATGGCGGGACGACCGACGATCCGACCGACGACTATGGCTATGACAAGCTGCTGCTCAAGATGACGATGCTGCGCGACAACGTCAAGAAGCTGCACCTTCAGCTGCAACTGCGCGAAATTGAAGTGAAAGATGACAGCGCCATCGCCGAGGTGCACTTTGTCGGCACCGCCCTGCTGACCGAGGGCGGCGTGGACACCTACCGCACGTGGGACGACATCAACCGCGTGAAATTCAAGCGCGAGGACGGCGCATGGCACATCATCGGCGGCTTGTAAGCTGCGCGCTGGCGGCGCTGGCGCTGCTGGCGACGGCGACGACCTGGGCCGATGAACCGACCGCGCTGGGCCGCGAGGCCGGCGAGCAACTGCTGCATGGCAACGTGAAAGCGGCGCTGGCGCTGTTTGAACACGCCGCGGCGGAACAGCAAACGACACTGGACAGGGCGACGTGGTCGGCGGCGGACGCGGTGATCGCCGCGCAGGCGCTGCTGCGGCAGGGTCGCGATGCGCAGGCGCGCGCGCTGCTGGCGCCGCACGCGACGGGCAAGGCGATCGCCCCGCAAGTGGCGCTGACGCTTGCAGAAATCGAGCGGCAGGCGGGGTCGCAGGCGGCGCGGCTGGCGGTGCTGGGCAAGGCGGTCAAGGCCAGTTCGGGCGATCCGCAGCTCCTCGTGGCGCTGGGGGCAGCGCTCTATGAAATGGGCAAGGCGCGTGAGGCGCGCAAGCTCCTGGATCCGCTGGCGGATCGCTATGAAAACGGCTGGTTCAAAGAGCCTTTGGAACTTCTGGCGGTGGCTGAGTCGCTGCGGCTGAACGGCTACGTGCGCGACGCGAACCGCGTGTACGAGGAAGCCAGTCAGGCAGTCGAAAGTGACGCCGAGCGGCTGGCGGTGGAGCTGGCGTGGGGCCGGCTTTTCACCAGCAAATACAATTACCGCGATGGCGACAAGGCGCTGAAGAAGGTGCTGGCCATCGACCCGCGGCAGCCGGCGGCGCTGGTCGCGATGGCGCGGATCGACTTGAAGTCGGACCAGGACGTCGCCCGGGCGCGGCGGCGGCTGGACGCGCTGCTGGCGGAGAACCCGCGCGACCTGGACGCGCTGGTGCTGCGCGCGGAAGTGGCGCTGCACGACGAGGATTACCCGGTGGCGCAAGGCTTTTTGGCGCGGGCGCAGGCGCAGCGGGCCGATAGCCTGGACGTGCTGGCGGTGCGCGCGGCGCTGGCCAAGCTGGCGGATCAACCCGCCGAGTTCAGCAAAGCGGACGCGGCGGCGAAAAAGCTCAACCCGGACGACGGCCGGCTGTGGCTCGTCACCGGCGAGTACCTGGAGATGGCGCACCGCTACCGCGAGACGCTGCTGCTGCTGCAGACGGCGATCCGGGCGCAGCCGGAGCTGTGGGCGGCGCACGCGCAGCTGGGGATGAGCTACGCGCGGGTGGCGGACGACAAGAACGCGCAAAAAGAGCTGGAGACGGCGTATGGCGGCGACCCGTTTGACGTGCGGACGGCGAACCAGCTGAACGTGCTGTACGACGGCGTGCTCAAGCAGATGGTGACGCTGCCGGGCAAGCTTGTGGATCTACGGGTCCATCGCAAGGACCGCAAGGCGTTCGAGCGCGAGATGCTGCCGTTCCTGCAGGAGGCGCTGGCGGCGCTGCAGGCGAAGTACGGTTTTGTGCCGGAAAAGCCGCTGCAGGTTGAGATCTTTCCGGAAACCGAGCAGTTCAGCGTGCGCACCGTCGGCCTGCCGCAGCTGGGCGCGCACGCTGTGTGCTTTGGCCATCTTGTGACGTCGCGCTCGCCGAACGAGAAGCCGTTCAACTGGAAAATGGTGCTGTGGCACGAGCTTTCGCACGTTTTCCACATCCAGATGACCGACGGCCGCGTGCCGCGCTGGCTGACCGAAGGCCTGGCGATGATGGAGAGCGCCTGGGCGAACCCGCGCTGGGCGATGCGCATGGACCGCCGCGCGTACGATCGGCTGCACGCCGGGCAGCTGGCGCACGTGGCGACGTTCAACCTGGCATTTTCACAGGCGCAGTCGATGCAGGAGATCGTCGACGCGTATTACCAGTCGATGCTGCTGACGGAATTCCTGAGTGATCGCTATGGCTTTGCCAAGCTGCGCAACCTCGTGGCGGGCTACAAGACCGGCGCGACGACGACCGAACTGGTGCAGCGCGAGCTGGGCGTGACGCCGGACGCGCTGGACACGGCGTTCGCGGCGTGGCTGGGGCAGAAGCTGGCGCGGTTTGACAAGGATTTCCGGCCGTATTTGCCGGCACTTGTGAAGGATCTCGCGGTGGCGGAGAAGGCGGCGGCCAAGGCGCAGCCTGAAGATGACGCGCAAGAGTCTGAAACAGCTGGTGAAAGCGCGGAGGCGCCGGCGGACGTGACGCCGGCTCAGGATGCGGACCGGCCGCTGCGGCCGTACCTTGCGCAGGCAGTCGCGGCGCTGCAGCAGG
>CAIPXZ010000740.1 GCA_903869075.1 uncultured Myxococcales bacterium
AGAGATAGAAATGCTGATACGCTTGGCGCCCTTGAGGGCCAATGTCGTGCAGGAAACGCCGCGCCTGTGCCGGGGTCCAGGTCGGGAAGTGGATGTCCAGCACCTTGTGGGGCAGATCGCTGGTAACGTGAGCGAAAATGGGTCGTTGAGCCCGCGGCACCAGGTAGCCAAAAAGTACGCCGGATAGCGCGAACAAGAGGGTGAACACCCACCAGTGACCGAGCGCGGTGTGAATCAAGGTTGTGCAGGACGCGAGCATCGGCTTCCTCTTTCTCTACAAAAAACAGTCGCTTCCGACCTTACGCAACGACCTGACGCTTCCGGTACGTCGACCAAATCAACTGCGCGGAGAAGCGGGGGAGTCGGTACCCGTTGCACATGTGTCCTTGCAACCCGCGAGGCGAACGCGAAACGATTCGCCCAAGGCTTCTCGTTGTCTGCTATTGGGTTGCTAGCTGCTTAGAATCTCCGTGTATTTCGCCGTCTCCACCGGGATTCGTGGCGGCAGCCAAACTGGCCTGTGCGGCAATCGCCCAGACATCGATCGCGGTCTGAAACGGCTCAACAGGCGCATCGGTGTTCCCAGTCGCGTTTGCGAGCAATCCCAGGCCGAGAAGTTGGGACATGCAAGCCGCGGCGAGCCCTTCAGCCTTTGTCCGCGCGGCGCCCGTACTTGCGTCCCCAGCAGCCAGCAGCAGCGAAACGATGTGTTGTTTCCACGCCAGAAGCGGAACGGCGACCAACTGCGAAATCTCGGCATCGCGGCGGGAACGGACCATGATTTCATTCAGAACGACGAACATTTCCGGCGATGTCCGCATCAACTCGACGCTGGAACGCATGTGCCGGGCCAGCTTGATACTGGGCGTGCCATCCGTATTGGTGGCGTCCGCAACGGCTTCAAACCGCTGGGTAACTCGCTCCACCACGGCGCGGACCAGCGCGACTTTGGACGGGTAGTGGTGAATCAGTGTGGCGTTGTTGATCCCCACATCTTTGGCCACGTCGCCCAGCCGGAAACCTTCAAAGCCAACGACAAACAGGCGGTCAATTGCTGCGGATACGATTTGTTCTTTTCTGTCCATGCTCGACCTCGATGCCACTCGTTGTGTTAGACTGGTTTTTTGATCATCAGCCACAGAATCATCAGCCAAATCAATGGGCTTGCGAATGCCGCGACTCTAGGAACCTTCTCGTGGAGAATGGCTGTAAACGCGTCGCCTTCGGCGCGGGACAGCCTCGTCAGCCAGTTGTCCTCGATGACAACGCTACCGACGCCCGCGAGGGTGATGAGGGCGATCGACGGCGAGACCCACGTTTGCGTAAGACCGAATCTGCGCGCCAGGTACAGGCCGATGCAGACACTTAGCGTCACCGCGATGCCGCCGAATTGGAAGATGCGGGAGAATCCGCGCAGGATCGGTTTGGCGGCATGCGGATCGGACGCACCGGAAATCAAGTAGCGCAACGCCAAGCGTCCAAGCGGCGACGCTCCAAAAGCCACCATCATCAAACCGACATGAATCCAAACCAGAAGTGTGTACATGCGTGGCTCCAGCCGTCCGCTACGCGGACTGCCAAAAGCACGATACATGCGCGTGTTCGAGCTGTCAACCAATTGGTTGGTTGGTCTTGCGTCGGGGACCGGGAATGGCGTCGCCCAACGCCGAACTACCGCTCATGGACCGCGCCCGCCAGTCTGCGGGAAGGCCTGCGCGCGCACGCCGCAAGGTCCGGTGCCGTTCACGGGTGACACCGCGCCAGCAGACGACTTCGACGTCCCGGACGCCGCCGCGTAGCCGGAGCGGCGGCGGTGGTCGCACCTCGGGAAAAAGTCCTGAGCGGTACAGTCGCCGACGCCGCGTCAGCCGAAATCATCCGCAACGGGTGATGGTGCCTGACGCCGGCTCCAATGCCCTGGCGCTTTTCGCCGAGGGGAACACTGACGTGTGGACTGGCGTGCCAGCCGCGGGTGCACCGGTGCGTCTGAACACCCGAAGCACAACGCTGCTCGCCCTTGCCGACCTTTCTGGAGCCCGCAAGCGCGATGGTTCTTGTGACTTGACGCAGAGGTCGGCAGCAGAAAGACTGTGCTGACACAACGCGCTCGTCGCGCCGCCCTGCTTTCGCCGCAAGTCTGTGGCATCGCGGGACTGGCGAATCCGTGTGCGGAAGGGGCCAAGTGCGCGAAAAGCTCTCGTGGAGAACGTGTCCGCTGTCGATGCGCGTTGCAACGGCGCTCGCCATCGCCGTTGGCTTCGCTGCGTGCGGTGCGGCCTCACAAACGCCGTCGGTTCTCGCCGCGCCTGCCGCTGAGGAAGCAGACCTCCGCGCGATCGCCCAAGCGCGGGTGGCCGTGCAGCGCAATCGCGCCGTCGCTCTCTCGCTTTTTGACGCAGTTTCTGCAACCGATGTCTATGCAGGCTCGGTCTCGCCGGGCGGCGCCGCGGTCGATGAACACGCAGTTTTCGAGATCGGCAGCTTGACCAAGACGCTGACCGGCGCGCTCCTCGCGGACATGGTCCTGAACGGCGAGGTGAGCTACGACGAGCCGGTGCAGAAGTTCCTCCCGGCGGACGTACACCTCCAGGTGCGCGGGCGGCCGATCACGCTTCTGGATCTGGCGACGCATCGTTCCGGACTGCCACGGCTTGGGCAATTCGGTCCGGCGGCGGATCCGGAGAATCCCTTCGGCAGCATCGACGCCGCAGAGCTCTACGCGTTCTTGCGGCAGTTTCGCCCGGAGCGCGCCCCTGAGGCGCAGTTCGAGTACTCCAACACTGGCGTGGGGCTGCTTGGCCACGTGCTCGCACGGCGCGCGGGGCAGTCGTATGAGGCGCTGTTGCGCGAGCGGCTGCTGACGCCGCTGGGCATGAACGAGACGGGCATCGCGCTGCGGCCCGAGCTGGAGGCGCGACTGGTGGATGGCTGGACCGATGTCGGCTATCCCACGGCGCATTGGACCTTGCCCGCGCTGGCGGGCGCTGGCGCGATTCGGTCGACGTTGCACGACATGCGCATCTACCTGCGCGCCCTGATGCACCCCGATGCGAGCCGCGTGGGCCGGGCGCTGCGAGAAGCGGCCGCAGTCAAGTGGCACGGGCCGTCGGGAGAAACCGTCGCGTTGGCGTGGTTCCACGGTGTCACCAAGACGGCGAAGGGTCAGGAAGTTCCAAGAATTCTCCATTTTGGCGCAACCGCCGGCTTCAAGTCCTACGCCATCTGGGTGCCCGGCACTGGCCGCGCCGCCGTCGTCTTGGCCAGCGGTCAATCTGCCCATGACCTCGCGGATTACGCGCTATTTGGCTTGGCACTCGGTGAGTCAACCCCGCGCACGCCGCGCATCGCGATCGAGCTGACGGGAGAGCAGCGCCAGGCCGTCGTCGGCCATTTCCGCAACCCGGAGGGACAGGTCATCGAAATCGCGTCAACCGCGCATGGCCTCATGGTCAGCACGACGCCAGGGGAACCGGCACTGCCGCTCTTCGCCGAATCGCCGCGCCGCTTCTTCGTCAAGATGGCCGATATTGTGTTGGAACCGGTCAGCCCGCCGGACCAGCTGGTGACCGAGTGGCGCCTGCTGCAGGACGGGACGGTGGAAACGTTCACGCGCGTGGCGCAGTAACGCGCGACGACGCTGGCGCGCGAAGAGATGGTTGCGGACATTGGCCTGACGAGGCTCGCCACGTGACGCGCTTTCTGCCAATCTGCCCGCGCTTGACGGGCGCGCAGGCGCACTCGAAACTGGTGGCGAAGCCTGTGCTGGAAGGTCTGGCGCTGGCAGCGGGCTTGATGTGGTCGGCAAGTTCAGCAGGTGGACGTGCGCGGAGACCTCATGGACGAGCCTTATTTCATTTTTTTCAAGATTGGCCAGACGACGCATACTTGGATTGGGTTTGTGGGGAATTGAGGCGGTGAGGCGGCGGGCGATGGTCAAAGCGGACCGGTACTCGAGCGGACGGACGCCATCGGCAGCCTCATGCACCTGAAAATGCGGTCCATGTCGCCACGCAGCAAGATCATCATCGCTTCCATCGTCGGGGTGCTTGCC
>CAIPXZ010000741.1 GCA_903869075.1 uncultured Myxococcales bacterium
CTCCCCATATGCTGCCTGACTGGCAGCGGACCAACAGAGCGTGCAAGGTGCTGGCAACGACTTCAAGCCTCCGTGCGGTTGCTGGCAACTCTTTGTCGCAATCGCGTAGAACGCAGCGCGGCGCTGCGGATTGCCTGCAACTTCGGCGCAGCTCGGCCTCACTTCGGCCGCGGCAAATACCGCTCCAGCGCCAGCTTGATCTGCAGCATCCCGTACCCCTGCGCCAGCACCACCTTGGTTCCCGGCACATCCAGGTCAAACAGCTGGTCCGTCAGCTTGTGCGAGATGAACGGCTGCAGGCAGATCACGATCTGGTACTTGCCCTTGCGCACCTGGCCCACGAGCGCGTTGGCCTTGCCGGGGGAATTCTTCGGAATGTCCGGCCAATCCAGCTCAGCGAAGCGGAATGCGGCTTGCAGCACGACCGACCGCTCCGACCGGCCGTCGCCGCCGACAATCACGGCGCTCTTGCCTGCGGTGTGCGCGAAGCCGTACCAGTTGGCGTCGATCGGCTTCGGCGCATCACCGGGCTCGTCATCCTCCGCCAAGGCGCTGGCCACGGCGCGCGTCAGCTTTACCAGCGCGCGATCCTGCACCAGTTCGGGCAAGCGGGGCTCCAGCAGCTTCACGAACCGCTTGTCGGTCTCGGTCACGCCATTGGCGAGCAACTCGGCGATGCGCCTCGACAGCGATTCCGGCGACAGCGCCAAGACGTCCTCACGCAACCGGCGAAAGCCGTCGTCCGCGTTGAACTTTGCGGCCACCGTCGGCGCCGCCGGCTCGATGCCCAGCTCGTCTTCCAGTTCCGCCTGGACCTGCCGCGCATCCTGCAACCACGAAGAACTCTGCGCGTCGTGCCTGAGCGCGAGACCCCACGCCGCGCGATCCAGCTTGCCGTCGGTCGTCTCGTTGCGCAGCGCGCGCATGAGCTTGGCGGTGCGCGCGCGGACGTCATCCGCGTACTGCATTTCAGAAATTCCGCCTTCCGCCTCCTGGATCGCCCGAATGCGCGCCGCAATCCCTTCCACCAGCAGGCGCCGACCCCGACGGCTGAGCTGCGCCCACGTGCGCACCTCCGTCACCGTCAACTCGACCTGCTTCAACAGGCCCAACAGCTGTCCGCGCGTCTTCAGATCCGGTGGCACGCCGCCGAGAATTTTGCGCAGCGCTTCCAACGCTTTGTGCTCCAGCTTGGCGGTGCCCACCAGCGGCACGGACTTCAGCTCGCCGCTCAGACTGGCCTTGAGCAGCGCCATCGTGGCCCCGGTCACGGGCACCGGCGGCGGCGGTGGCACCGGTGGCGGTATCGGTTTCAGCACGGACACCGGTTCTGCAACTGCTGCAGGTTCCAGCACGGGCGCTGGCACGGGTTCACCCAGCTGGAGTGGAATAGCGTCCGGCCCAAGTACGGGTAGCGGCACTGATTCAGGCACGGCGACAATTATCGGGTCCGGTGCGATGTCCGGCGGCGCGAGCAACAGCAGGAGCCGCGCCCGCACGTCTGGCGCATGACCAGCAAGCGCGTCCGCCAGCAGCAGGCCTGCGCGCGGAGCCAGTGCTTCCAGCTCTGCCAGCGCTATTTCCGCCGTAATAAGTCGGTCCCTGCCGCCGGCCGACGCTATGCCGACGCTGCCGACGGCTGCTACCCAGGCGGCGTGGCGTTGGACAAGCGTGGCAAATAGTTCGGCGTCAGCAATCGCGCCTGCAACATCTTCAGGGGCTTCAGGATCCGGGCTCATGGTGCGCTCCTTCTGGTGCGGGTGGTTATGCAGAGAACTTGCCACAAGGGCCGTCGGGGCACCACTCGCGCGACGCCCATTGCCACGAACCGGCACCAAAGTCGCTCGCCCCGGCGACTGGCAGCGCAAGTCTCCACGGTGGAATGTTCGCGACCGGCGGAAAACTGGCCGACATCATCAACCCGACGACAATCATGCGGCGGATCCGTCTCTTCCGCCCGCGAATGCCACCATGCTGCCGACTGCCGCCCCGCCAAGTCATTTCGCCGAGAACCTGCGTCGGTGTCGCGTCTGGCGCCGCCACAGTCAGGCAGAACTCGCCGCGCGCGCCGGCATCAGCGCCAAGTACGTCGGCGAACTGGAGCGTGACGAGCGGCACCCGACTCTCCCGGTCGTGGAGCGTCTGGCCGGCGCGCTCGAGGTCGACGTCGCGGTGCTGGTGGGCGACCCAGCCAGCCGCGCGTCATCAAAGGCGGAGCTGCGCGCCGCGATCGCCGCAGAGGTCGCGCGGCTCGACACGACGGAACTGCGCAAGGTGCTGCGCATGCTGAAGTTGCTGGCCGACCACGAAGGAACTACGCGTCCGCCGGATAGTCGGTTCGGAGTCGCAGGCGCCACCGGCTGATGGTCGCGCGCCGCGCCGGCCTGGGCTGCCGTATCAGCGCTGATACGGATAAGTGCTCAACGCAAAATCCGCAAACTGCAAGTATCGATTTACTTATCTGCTTTAGCTCAACGCACCATCTTCATTGAACACACTTATAGGTGTGTTTGCTGGTCTGTCGACCTAGCGCAGTGGTCGGGTCGCATCAGCCGGCGCCGGTTCCCTGGCGTACCTTGCGCGGCCCATACGTCACGAAGAACCCACGCGTCTTCGACTTCGACTTCGGCTTTGGCGGCTCCGCCAACCGTTTCGCTTCCAGGTTCCGGCGCCGCGTGTCCGCCGCCCGCTCCCGCGCACGGGCGTAAAACGCGTCGGCGCCGATGGCGCGGTCAACGTACGTGGCGCAGTAGGTGCCGCTGAAAAAAGGTCGAAACCCGGGCCTCGTCCGCGTCAGAATCTCCTGCGCCTCAGCCCGCAGTGGCGCGATTTGTCGGTCCAGTTCGTCGAGCCGTCGAACAACTTCGTCATCAATCTCGTGCATTTCGCCTCCTGGTGTGGCCGTCAGCCGGTTCGTTACCACTGCGGCACCTCGTCTGGCTCGCTCTCCGCCAGCGCATCATCCCGGCCCAGCGCGATCTGCTCACCGCACCGGGGACAACCCTGCGGCTGGCGTAGGCGCGCCATCAGGCCGCGGATCTCCGCAACTTCTTCTCGCGTCAATGCCGTTTCATCCGGCTGGTGACCAAACCACTGGAGGCGCCGCAGGTTGCGGCCGATGGTCTGCCGGTGGACGCCGAAGTACTCTGCTATCGCGGTGTTGGTGTAGCCTCGGCGGCTGAGTCGCGCAATCTCCGAGCGCTGCGCTGAACTGATGTGCTGCATCGCGACCTCCGCAGGCGGGAAACTGCCGCCGGCACCGACGAGTCTACCAGCCCGGAGTCGACTCCCAAGCGTGCGAGGTTCAGCGTGGCGGGCGCTCGATGGTCAGTGCTGCCGAAGGCACTGAACATGCAACGTTTGTCAGGTCCACGTGCCCATCCTTGGGGTCCGTGGACGCTGAAAGGGCCTGCCCAACCGGGGGCAGGGCACTGCCGGCGCTTTTGGCACATTTCCTACAACGCTACTCGGACGGCCATGGGATCTTGCCGTTCAGGATCTTGCCCGCGACGTCACCGGGATCGCGGTGCAGCGCGTTCATGAATACGCGCGTCGGCCGCTCGGTGCGGCGAGCGACCCAGCGGGCGAACGTGCGTTCGAAGTGGACATGCGCGAAAAGGCACATATGCGAAAACCGGTCCCGCCCTGGCCGGATCGTCAGGAAGCGCCCCGCAATCCGCTGCGTGAGCGCGTCCAAGTACAGGCGATTGACGCGTGCGTGAAAGTACTCCAACACGACCGCGTCAATGTTGTCGGCCAACGCCGCGGCAGCAAGGCCGGGCATCGCCAACTGCTGGTCGCGGATCTGCTCCACGATCTCGAAGTCGTTCTTGGGCACGCCGCCCGGCATCCCGGCTACGAGGGTGGCCGGAGGAGGCGATTGCGAAGCCGGGCGCAACGTCGGTTTGGTCGCGCTCGTCGTGAAATCCGTGGGCCGCGCCTTCAGCCCGAACTTGGGGCTGCGCGGAGCGGCGCGGATGAGGTCGGTCGGATCGGGCTTCTGGCTCATGGGACTCCTGTGGTGCCGGTTTGCCGGCGTTGGACGTGTTCGTCGCGTTTGCGGTTCGGAGCTACTGTTGCTTGTTCCACTTCACGGCTGGGTCAAACCCAAAGAGTGCGCGCCATTCCTGCTTCATGATGGCCTCGATCTCGTCGCGGCGGCTGATGGGGCCGGTGATGCTGTCGTGGACGTCGCGGTAGGGGATGCCGGCGTCTTCAAGCCGACGGCGCACCCGCTCCATCCACCGGGCGTCCAGCCGCATGAGTCGCGAGCCCGCACTCTTGCACATGTGCGGTCCGAAAAAGGGATCGCCCAGCAGAACGTCGACGACCTCCTCGATGCGTTCGCGCGACCAGAACGGCTTCGCCATGATGTCGTGCTGCAGCGAAAGCTCATTCCACGGGCAGAGGTGGCCCTCGCCCGGGTCATCGCTGTCCAGACGCGCCAGCGCATTGATGGCGGACCGCCGGTCGCGGGCGTTCAGGCAAACGGAGAACGCCCGCTTCCACTGCTGCCGGATGACGGCGGGCGCCACCAGTCGGTCGCACCAGCCGTCGTCCAACTCGTCCAGGTGGGCAAGCTCCGCGGCCAAGCTCATGCGCAGCTTCTCCGGCGCCGCCAGCTCTTCGCGCGCGTAGGCTCCGTAGACATCGCCGTGGTACGGCGCTTCCAGAATGCTGCGACCGGCTTCACCGAGGATCATGGTCGGGTGCGTGCATACGATGTCGCACGTGTCCGTTTCCTCGCTGTTTACCGTGAAACCGTCCAGCACGTCCTTGGCCTTGCTCTGCGCCGGATAATAGTAGCGGCCGTGCGCGTCCAACGTGTCGTCGCGAAACACCCTGTACGACATGCGGGCCGAGGCCGGTTCCGCGCACCCACGGCCGTCGCGCCACTCGTGCAGCGTCGTGAACCGATTGGACCGCGACAGCGCCTCCACCATCGCGGCCACGCCGGGCTCGTCCGCCGCCATCACACGGCCGTCGGCCTCGTCGTACCACGTGTCGGCGGACTTCCAGATCTCGGTCCACTCACTGACGGTGTGCGGGTAGTGGAACTGGCGATCGCGATCGAACTTGGGCCGCTCACCGATCTTTCGCCTGCGCAGCTTGCCGCTCGTCGGGTCACGCTCGACCCGCCAAATGGCTTCCATCGTGAAGCCGCTGCGCCCGTTACAGGCCTCGCGGTACAGCCACCAGTGCTGGAACGCTTCTTTTTTTCGCGCCTTCAGGCGCGGCCAGCTCGTCCGCATGACGATGCGCGGCCGATTGATCGCGTCGGTCGTCACCGCCCGCTCGAACACCTCCAGCACCGCCGGGGCGACCACGTACTCGTTGGCAAGCCACTTCCGGATTCCATAGTCCCAGTCGCCGCCCCCGTTCCACGGCGCCAACGTGAGGTCGTGGTGTTTCTCCAGCGCGGCAACCACGCTCACGAGAACCCGCGTGGCCAGTCCGCCGTAGCGCCTCGTCTGGAACTTTCCGTCAGGCCGCGGGCACACGATCGTGCGCACGCCGCCGCAGACCGCCGCGTAGATCTCGCCCACGACGTAGTGCGCGACCTCGACGAACGACGCCGCGTGCTCGGGGCGTTGAAAGAGACAGCGGTTCGTCGTCGTCGGGTACGCCATCAGCCGGCAGCAGAACCACTCGACCAGCGGTGTGTCCGGCTGAATGTGGTGTGCAATCAAGCGCCGGTCGCGGAAGACGTGGAAATGTTCACGAGGCGCGACAGGCGCGTCCGGGTTCGTGGTCGGGTTCTGGTGACGTCGTGGCATTTTGGCCTCCTTGTTGGTGTTGTTCTTCAACACTTTGTATTCACGTACAAATTGCCACTCACAGATCTTGGTTTCGGCTCGGGCGATACGAATGATCCGACCATGTATGAGAAAAAAAGTGTCGCGCGCCGCGGCCCGCCGCGGCTCGCCCGTCCTTGTCGTGCGTGCGTCTTGCTCCTGCCGCCGACCGCGTGCCGGACGGGCCGACCGGCCCGACCGGTGGCGCGCCTGGCCGGCTCGTCGCCGATCGGCGTGGCCGCGCCCGCC
>CAIPXZ010000742.1 GCA_903869075.1 uncultured Myxococcales bacterium
CACCTTCCTTCCCGAGGGCTTTGATGCCGCCAAGAAGCTGGCCGGTGTCGCGCTGCGCAACCGCGTGCTGGACATCCTCACGCCGCTGGCCAAGGAGCCCAAGGGCAGCAAGCTGGCGGCGCATGTCGCCCCGCTGACGGCGGCGGTCGCTGGATACAAGACGCCGCTGGCGGACCTGGAAGCGGCTGACAAGGCGCTCGTGGTGGCGGACACGGCGCTGACCGTGGCCAAGACCAAGTGGCTGGAGGCATATGATGCCCTGGCTGGCGAGCTGCGCGCGCTGTTTCCGCGGCGCAAGGCGTTCGTCGACAGCTATTTTCCGGAGCGGAAGAAGCGCGCGAAGAAGACCCCGGCGGGGTGAGTGGCGCGGGGTTGCAGGTGTCGGCGGCGGCACGGCGCGCTGGTCCTTGACGCTCGACGGCGGGCCGCCCAAGCTCGGCACTTGGAGGCTCTGCATGGTGCTTCGCCGCAACAATCCGCTGGTCACCGTCCTTCTGGCGACGCTGCTGGCGTCGTCGGTGCAAGCTCGGCCGCGCAAGCCCGTGCGCGTGCGCCGTGAGCCGGTCGCAGTCATCAAGCTGAGCGGGCTGGACGGCGACGACGAGCCGGAACAACCGCCGATGCCGCCCGCCCTGCGCGGCAAAGCGCAGTTTGCCGACGCGCTGCGGAACTACCTGAACGGCGAGCAGTTTGACGGTGCGGGGCAGCCGTTCGCGCCGCCCGAGGCGCTCGCGCAGTTTGCCGCGGCGCTTGCCGACAGCGACTGGGATCGCGATGGTTGCGACGATTTTGGCAGTGAATTCATACAGGAGCACTGCGCGCAGCTGCCGCCTGACCTGCGCGCGCCGCTCTACAACGCCGCGGTTCAGCCGCCGCATTTGCCCATCGATTGGCTGACGCGCTTTCCGCTCGACGTGCGAGACCGCTTGCGCGCGAACCTGCAGGCGCGCGAGGCGGCGCGGGCGGTGTTGGAAGGGCAGCTGGCCGGCATTCGTCTGGCGATTCTGCGCGAATACGTGAATCTGCTCAGCTCGCAGATGACCCGTCAGCGGGAGGAGATTCCAGTGCTGCGCGAGCTGCTGCAGCGCCAGCCGCAGGCGCGCGACGCGCCGCAGCTGCAGCGGCAGTTGATTCATTCGGCGGACATGCTGGCGATGTTCCTGGATGACGAGGTGCGGGCGCTGCGGCAGCATCAGGATGGCACGCGCCCGTTGCCGCCGGCGCGGCTGGCGCAAGTACAGGCCGGCGTCGCCCAGCTGCCGCGGTGGCAGGACATGCAAGTGGCCGAGCGGCGGCAGTTCGAGACGCTGTTTGCGCCCGGCACGGCGTGGAGCGCGGCGTGGCGGCAGGACGCGGCGCTGCTGGCGGAGACCGAGGTGCGGCGAGCGAAGATCCAGCGCGAGCTGAATCTGGTGAACCTGCAGGCAGCGCACTTGCTGCGGATGCAAGGCAAGCTGGACGCGGCGGCCGCGCAGTACCTGCAACTGGCCGATGCGCTGACCGCGGAGCTGCGCGCCCAGCCGCAGGCGAAGGACGCCTATGAAACCACCTTTGTTCTGGCGGAAACGCTGTACTGGGCCGGGATTCGTTGCCGCGTGAAGTGGTCAGAGCCCTACGGCGATCTGCTGCCGATTCTGCCGTCTGAGGTCACGCCCGTCCAAGCGGCGTGCGCGACGCTGCGCCGGGCGATCGCGGTCTACGACAAGGTGCGCGACTGGCCGGGTAAGCGTCCGCCCGACGACGCTGATCATGCGGAGGAAGCCGCGTCGTCGGCGATGGAAGCCACGCGCGCGGTGCTCGAAGTGCGGACCAACCTGCCGCCGGGCAATCCCCAGCACCTGCCGCTGTCGCAGTCGCCACTTGTCCGGCCGACTCAGGCGGAGGACCAAGCGGAGGAGGCGAAGTGTGTGGAAGGCATCTGCCGCGTGAAGCCGCAGCCGATGGACGACGACGCGGTGGCGTGGATCGCGCGGGTCGACGCCTACGTCCTGCAGTATCGCCACCAGAGTTTCCGCGATGACCCGGAGCGCATCGCGAAGCTGGCGTTTCAGGTGGCGGAGCTGCTGTACAAGAACCGCCAGTTCGAGCCAAATCCCGGCGAGAAGCGCAAGTTTCCGCGGTTTTGGTCGGCACGGCAGCGATTTTGGTGGATCGTGCGGGAATTTCCGAGGACACCGCTGGCGCAAGAATCG
>CAIPXZ010000743.1 GCA_903869075.1 uncultured Myxococcales bacterium
GGCGGCGGGGCTGACCGTCGACGATTTTGCCAACCGCCTGGCGTTTGTCTTCAACGGCCACTATAACTTTCTGGAAGAGGTCGCGAAAGTCCGCGCGGCGCGGCGGCTGTGGGCCAAAATCATGCGCGAGCGGTTTGGCGCCAAGCGCGACGAGTCCTGCAAGCTGCGGTTCCACACCCAGACCGGCGGGTCGACGCTGACGGCGCAGCAGCCGGACAACAACATCGTGCGCGTGACGCTGCAGGCGCTGGCGGCGGTGCTGGGCGGCACACAGTCCTTGCACACGAATTCCCGAGACGAAGCGCTGGGTTTGCCGACCGAAGCCGCGGTGGAAATCGCGCTGCGGACCCAGCAGATCATCGCCTACGAGTCCGGCGTGGCCGACACTATCGACCCGCTGGCGGGCAGCTACCTGATTGAGGCCTGGACCGACGAACTGCAGGCCAAGGCAGAGGAATACCTCAAGCGGATCGATGACTTGGGCGGCATGGTCGCGGCGATCGAGCACGGCTATCCGCAGCGCGAGATCCAGGACAGCGCCTACCGCTACCAGGGCGCGGTGGAGCGCGGCGAGCAGGTGATCGTCGGCGTCAACCAGTTTCAGGCCAAGGTGGAAGTGCCGATGCCGATTCAGAAAATTGACGAGCGCATCGAGGGCGAGCAGGTCGCCCGGGTGCGCGCGCTGCGCCTGCGCCGGGACGCGGGCGCGCACGCGCGGGCGCTGGTGGCGCTGGAAGACGCGACGCGCAGCGACCAGAACGTGATGCCGAAGATCGTCGACGCCGCGCGCGCCTGGGCGACGACCGGTGAGATCTCAGGCGTGCTGCGCGGCGTGTTCGGCAAGCATCAGGAAGTGCTGGTGATTTGACGCGTCTTGGCCGCCAAGTGCGCCCGCTGCGCGATCCGCCCGGCGACACACGGCTGGGACGCCACCGAGTTGTTTTTTTTTGCGCGGGCCCTAATCCACCGCCGCCGCGCTCTCTGCCGGCTTGGCGAGGAACGGCCCCAGCGATCCCGGCAGCTTGGCCGGCCGCGACAGCGTGTCGCGCTGCAGCTCCTGCCACTCCGGATAGAGCCACGCGTAAGTCTGTGCGGTTGCCGTCACCTGCATCACATAGGCGCGCGTCGCCGGGAACGGGATCGCCTCGACGAACACGTCCGTCGGCTGCGACCCCGCCTTCTTGACCCACGCCTGCACCGCGTACGGCCCGGCGTTGTAGGCGGCGGCCGCCAGCGCCTGGTTGTTGCGGTAAAAGCTCAGCAATTGCGTGAGGTACAGCGCGCCGATCTGCAGGTTCGTCTCGGGCCGCTTCAGCCCGCCCGCGCCCGGCGCCGGCAGGTCGTACACGCCGGCGATCATCTTGGCCGCCGAAGGCAGCAGCTGCACAAGGCCGTACGCGCCCGCCTTGGACACCGCCGTCGGCACAAACGCGCTCTCGTGGCGCATGATGGCGTACAGGAAACTCTTGGAGATTTCAGCGTTTTTCGCCGCGCTCTCGGCCTCGGTGTAGAACGCCTTGGGAAAGCTCTGCCGCCACACGCTCGCCGTCGAGTCATCCGGTCGCGCCGCCCGCCGCGTGTGCCGCTCCATGACCGCGTACGCCGCCTTCTTGCGGCCTTCCAGGTCGTACAGCGTCGCCAGCAGCTGCACGCCGTCCCGCGGCAGCCCGCGCGACAAGCCATCTTTCAACAGCTCGCGCGCCTCCTTGTACAGGCCCATGCGCACGAGCAGCGCCGCCTCCTCCAGCGCCTGATGCCGCGCCACGCGCAGCCGATCCAGCGACAGCGCCTGCACCGCGCTGCCATCGGACGGCCCCGGCGGCGGCCCCTGCACGCGCGCGGCGCGCTCCGGCCGCAGCTCGCGCAGCCGATCCACCGCGATCACGCCGTAATAAGTCTGCGCGTACGTCTGCGCCACGGTCGACCAGGTGTCGACCGCTGCGTCCTTTTGCCCCAGCTGCGCCAGCGTGCGGCCCTGCCAGTACAGCGCCTTGGCGCGCCAGGACTGCCACGAGCCGGTCCACAGGTGGCCAAAATCCTTCTCCAGCTGCACGAAATGCTGCAGCGCCTCCGGGTAGCGCTTGGCGCGGAATTCGCTGAAGCCGAGGTTCCACAGCGCCAGCTCCCGTTCCTCCGCCGCCGGATGCTGCGCCAGCACTGTCTGCAGCGCCTGCGCCGCCAGCTTGGGCTCGTCGACGTTGCCGTACAGCTTGTGCAGCCGCTGCAGCGCCCGCGCGTGCGTCTCGTCGCCCGCCGGCAGCTGGCCGATGCGCTCCAGCACCGCGATCGCCGCGCGATCGTCGCCCGCCTTGCCGATTGTATCGCCGAGCACGAACAGCGCGCGGCCCAGCTGCACCGGGTCCGACAGCTTGGCCACCGCTTGCTGCAGCAGCGCGATCGCGTGCGCGCGGGTCTTCTTCTCGCGGGCTTGCAGCGCGCCGGTCACGTACAGCCGCAGGCCGTCGCCGTCCTCGGTCACGCTCTCCGCCTCGCGCAGCCACGTCCGCAGTTCGCTGTCCTTGCGCGCCTGCCGCCGCAGGATCCGCTCGATCTGGTCCGCCGCGCTCGGCGCCGCGTCCAGCGCTTTGAGGCCGGCAAAAGCCTCGCGCGCCGTCGTTTCGTCGTCGAGGTTCCAGGACTCGCGCAGCCGCTGCGCCGCCAGCTCCGGCTTGCCGGCGCGTTGCGCCAGCTGGCCCTCCAGCAGCGCCCACCACGCCCGCAGTGGCTTGGCCAGGGTCTCCGGCTTCACGCGGTCCAGCGCATCGCGCGCCGGCCCCGTCTGGCCGCGCTCCAGCTCCAGCTCCGCCATCTCCAGCGTCGCCGCGTCGCGATCGACGTGCCACGGCGCGATCGCCGCCAGCTGCGCCAGCGCCTCGTCCTGGTCCTTGCGCTTCAACGCCAGCTCGGCCAGGTGGTAGCGCGCCCGCTGCGCCATCGGCCCCGACTGCGCCAGCCGCTGCCACGCCGCCTGCGCGCCGCGCCAGTCCTTTTGCGCCTCCAGCGCCATCGCCTGCAGCGTCACGACCGCCGCCTGCATGTGGTTGCGCAGCGGCGCCCGCAGCAGATCGTGGCTGAGCGACACCGCCAGCGCGAACTGGTGCTTGCGATACGCCTCGAACAGCGGCGCGTACCGCGGATCCTCGGCCGCCAAGGTCTTGAAATCGTACAGGCCTTCGGTGGAAACCGGCGCGGCGTCGGCGGGCTCGGGCGCGGCAGACTCCAGCACGGTCTGCTCAGCGTCGGCCGCCACGTCGTCGTCGTCGTCGGCAAGAGCCGGCACGGCGATCCCGGCGCAGACGCAAAACGCCAGCACTTTCAGTGGGTTGACAAGCCAACGGCGCTGGTCGGTAAGAACGCGCATCGTCTGACGGTACGCCGATGCAGCCGGTTCGGCAAGAATCCCGTGCTGTTCGTGCAACGCAAGGCGATCAGTCAGCCTTGGGGCACTTGTAGTCTTTCATGATCAGGTCGCGCCAGGTCTTGAACTCGGGATCGTCTTCGAGCTTCAAGGCGATCTCGCGCTTTTCCTTTGTGAACATCAGCTGTTCCCACAGCAGATCGTCCGCGTCCTTCTTGCCCTGGTCCGGCTTGCCCTTCCACTCCGGCGCCTCTTTCATGCACTTGGACTGCTGCGTGTACTGCATGTACCGGTTCACAAGCACGCGCGGCGTCGGCGTCAGGTCAAAAGCGGCGTTGTCGATCAGGTACTTGCCGTCCGGCGTGCGCTTGAACTTGCGCGTCGTCCAGCCCTCTTTCTCCAGCTTCTTGATGTCCAGATCCGGCGGCGGCGGGTCGTCGTAGAACAGCACCTTGCGCGGCAGGTAGCCCGGCGCGCTCAGCTCGATCTCGTAGACCCACGTCGACACGGCCACCGTCTTCACCGTCGTCGCCGGGTCCTTGATGACGTTGCCCTCGGAATCCTTCTTCGGCGCGTTCTTCAGCTCTTCGATCTTCTTGAAGTCATCCGCGGTCAGGCGCTTCTTGTTGCCGTCTTCCTGCTCTTTTTCAAGCAGCGGCAAGGTCGCGAGCGACATCGGCATCTGCAGTTCCTTGTTCGGCTTGGGCTCCCACGTGATGGGCTGGCTCGCCGGCCGCGGCGGCGTCGGCGGCACAGCCGGCGGCGGCGGCGGATCCTCGGGCTTGGGCGCGGGCGGCGGCGTGAGCACGACCGGCGGATCGCCCGCATGCTTGGTCACCCAATCGGGCTCTTGCATGAACGAAATCACGCCCTTGGACGTGCCGTCTTCGCCCTTGGGCAGCTGCTTGAAATCACCGACCTTTCTGGTCTTCAGCACGCGGTTGTCGCCCGCCGAGCCCGCCTTGACGATGCACTTCTTGTTGCCCTCGCCGCCGGTGCACTCGTAGTTGGCCGGGCAATCCGCCTGCGCCTTGCACGGCACGCTGCCGGAGATGCGGGCGATAAACGACGCGCGGTCTTCCTCATAGCGCTTCTGCACGATGAGCACCGACGTGTCCTTCGGCGGGTCAAAATTGAGGTCAAACTGGCCGTAGCGCGCGGTCATCAGCGTGATCTCTTCCTCTTTTTCCTTGCGCTCGATCTCCGCCTGGCGATCTTCCTCGGTGATGCACTTGTCGGCCTTGCCCAGCAGGTTGCACTGGATGCGCGCGTTCAGCTCCTCGTCGGTCGCGATCTTGCCGATGATGCCCAGCACCAAAAGGCCCAAGGCGATCAGCGCGATCAGCGCGATCGGCGCCTGCTTTTTGACCGGCGCGACGTCGGCTTCCGGCATCTCCAGCGCGTCTTCCTTGTCCAGCTGGTCCTTGGAGTGGTCGCTGTCGTCCTCCTTGTCCAGCAGGTGCGCCAGCGGGTCCTCGAACTTGCCGCCGGCGTGCTTGGCCTTGTGCGCGTGGTGATCGTCCGGATCCGGCTCGTCCACGAGCTCCTGCACCGGGATGTCGGCGAGCGGCAGCGTCGACTCCTCAACCGGAATCGGCGGGGCTTCAGCGGCCTTGGCGGCGGTCGGCTTGCCGCAGCCGGCGCAGAATTTGGCTCCGGCAACGAGAGGGGCACCGCATTCGGCGCAGAACTTGGGCGTGGTCGACATGGGCGATTCCTTTCAAGCGAGTCGGGGCAAAGTGCGCACGCTCGGGGCGCGAATGCTGGCAAGCCTGCTCCGCGACGTCAAGCCAAGCCTGTCAGGTAACTCCAGGCAATCCGCGCCGCCAAACGCGCTGTCGCGCCGTCGACGTCAAAACGCGGATTCAGTTCATAAATGCCCAGTTGCGTCACACACGGCAGGGCGCCGAGGCGCGCTGCGGCCCGCACAACGGCACCCGGCGGCACACCGACGACCGCTGGCGCGCTGACGCCAGGTGCGCAACTTTGTGGAAACGCGTCCAGATCCACGGACAGCGACAGCCCGGCATGGCCGGCTGCCAGCGCCGCCAGCGTGTCCGTCAGCGCTGTCGCCGCCGCGCGCTCGCTGTCCGGCAGGTCTTCCCAAAACACCGTCCGCGCGCCCTGCGCCTCGAGAAATTGCAGGTGTCCTGTGGCGTTGGCGGCGCGCTGCAGGCCCCACTCGACAAAGCTCGCGCCGTCCAGCCGCGCCGCCGGCTCCAGCAGCAGGCGGCGAAACGGCGTGCCGGAGTGCGGCTCGCCCGTGTGCGGCCGCACGTCCGCGTGCGCGTCCACGTTCAGCACCGCCACGCGCGCTTGCGCGTCGGTCTGTGCCAGCCAGCGCGCCAGCCCCAGCACCTCGCCGTACGCGTGATCGTGGCCGCCGCCAACCACCACCACGCGCGCCAGCGGAAACCGCGTCCGCAGCACGCCCAGCACCTCGGCCAGCCGCGCGTGGGTCTCGGCCGTATGCTCCGCGCCCACCAGATCGCCGGCAGACAGCACCGACTGCGGGCCAAAAGCCGGTGGTGCCGGCAGCCGCGCGAAATAGTTGCGGAATTTCTCCGGCCCGTCCGCCGCGCCGTGACGGCCGCCGTTCAGCTTGACGCCGCGGTCGTCGGCCACGCCCAGCAGGATCGCCCGCACAAGGTTTGGCGCCGGCGCCGCGTCCAGCCCGACCATCCGGCTGGCCATCCGCGGGTCATCGCGCCGCGCCTTGCTGCCCGGCGCGTGCAGCGCCGAGTCCGTGCGAATAAACCGTAACGTATCCAGCATGTTGCCTCAGGGCGTGGGCGTCGTCGGATCTTTCTTGACCGGCGGCTGGATCGCGCCCGCCTGCAGCAGCCGCGCCCGCCGCGCGCGGTTGCGGTCGATCGTCTCCATCATCCGCGACAGCCCGGCTTCCGACTTGCTCACCCAATCCGAGCCCGACGCGCCCAGCGTCTTGCCCAGCTCGATGTTCTTGCGGTAGATGACGAGCGCGCGCTTGGCCGGATTTTCCGTGTAATTCCAAAGTTCATCGCGGTAGACGTCGGCCAGCTGCGTCGTGATCTCCGCCGGCACTTCGGCGTTGTCGATGTCGTCGATCAGCTGCGTGTAGAGCACGCCGATCTTGAAGCCCGCGGCCAGCGACCACTGCTTGTTGTGCAGGCGAACACAATGATAATACGAGTTTTCCGCCTTCAGCAGCAGGTTCGCCTTGTCCTCCAGATCGCGCTTCATCCGGTCGACCGGCAGCTTGAAGCGGATCGACGCGAACAGCTCGTGGTACAGCTCGCCGCGCTCAAACGCCGCACGCGCCACCCACTCCGACTCGCCGACGACCTGCACATCCCGATGATCATTGTACAAACGCTCGACCCGGCGAAACGCGTCGTCGGCCAGCTTGATCTCGCCCGCCGCGCGCCAGCAGAGGCCCAGCCGCGCCGCCGCCTCCAGCGCGTCGAGGATGCCCAGCTCGCCGCCGACCTGCTCCTGGGTCTTGGCGTCGTCCAGCACGTCGCGGTACAGCTGCGCCGCGCCCGTCGGGTCGCCGGCCAGCTCGAGGCTCTCCGCCTGCAGGAACAGCGCGTCGCGGGCGTTGCGCGTGCCGGTGTTGTACAGCCGCGCCGCCGCGAAGCGCGCAGCCGCTTCCTTGTGCTGTCCCAAATTCTGCAGCGCCAATCCGCAGTTGTGGGCGATCGCGCCGAGCCCGGGCGTGTCGGGATACTCGCGCAGCAAGATGCCGTACAGCCGCACTGCCTCGGCCCAGTGCTCGGCGTGGAAGGCCTCCATCGCCTGGTCGACAAGCGCGTCGTGATCCTTGACGTACGTCAGCGGCTTGCCGCCGGTGCGATCGGTCTTGATTTCAATCGGTTGCAGCTCAATCGCCGTGCCGTGGCCGCTGCCATCCGCCGCGCGGTTCTGCTGCGCTGCGCCGCAGGCGGTCGAGACAAACAGCAGTACAAGCCAGATGCGGACGCTCATGCCGGCAGTGTGACGCAGCGCGCCGCCGCCGTCCACGCCGCGGCTACGGCGCTTCGTATTTGGCGATCCGGTGGGGTTCAGCAGCGGCATCGCGGCTCAGTTCCTGCAGCGCTGGGGTCGCCAGCATCGTCGCCAGATAGACGCCCGCGGCGCCGGAAAGGTCCACGCCGTAGGTCTGAAAACGAAAGCACACCGGCGCGTACATGGCATCGGCAATCGAAAAAGCGCCGAACAGGTACGGTCCGTCCTGGCCAAAGCGCGCGCGGCAATCGGTCCACAGCGCGGCGATGCGGTCGATGTCCGCTTGGACCTCGGGCGAAGGCGCAGTCGGCGTGCGGCGGCGGATGTTGCAGGTGAAAGCGCTGCGCAACGCCATGAAACCCGAGTGCATTTCCGCGCTCACCGCCCGCGCGATGGCGCGCGCCGCCGGATCCTGCGGCCACAGGCGCGGGTGGTGTTCGGCCAGGTACTCGCAGATCGCCAGCGAGTCCCACACCTGCAGCTCGCCGTGCTGCAACAGCGGCACCTTGCCCGAGGGCGAAACCGCGCGAATCGCCGCGTCATAGCCGGGCGTGAACAGCGGAATCACCTGTTCGGCAAACGGAATCGCGAAATGCCGCAGCAGCAGCCACGGCCGCATGCTCCACGACGAGTAGTTCTTGTTGCCGATGATGAGCGTGTAATCGGGCATGGAATCGGCCTTTTTGCGGTGGTCCTGCAAAAAACTAGCCCAAAAATCCCAAACCCTCCGCTTCTTCCCCTGGCGGGGTTTCAGCGGAGGGCTTGAGATGATCCCCCACTCCTGCACTATTCACGGTCCGTGCCAACTCGCGCCAAAATCCAGCAAAGTCCTGATCGGAGTTGGTTTTTTTGGATCTGCACCCCATCACCGCCCAGCGTCGACCCGGTCAACTGCGCAAAGTTTGCGGGGTTTTGGTGACAAAAAACGGCAACTGTGACAGGTCGCGTCACGACGCGGTGCGTCAAACCTGCAGCAAAACGCTTGCCACAGCTGGCAAATTGGCGCGTGTGACAGTTTGCTGGGCGCCGTCGCGCAGGTCCTTGAGCACCACCGTACCGGCCGCCGCCTCGTCCGGGCCGATCAGCACCGCCAGCCGCGCGCCGCGCTTGCTCGCGCGCTCCAGCTGCTTGCCCAGCTTGCCGCCGGCGAGGTCCAGCTCCGTGCGCATGCCGACGTGGCGCAGGTCGCCGGCCACCGCGATGGCCGTCGCCGCCTCGCTTTCGCCAAAAACCGTCACGTACACCTGCACGGCGTGCGCGTCCTTGGGCACAAGCTCCAGCTCCTGCAGCGCCGCCAGCAGCCGGTCCAGGCCCAGGCTGATGCCCACCGCCGGGATCGACTCCTTGGTGAACAGGCCGATGAGGCCATCATACCGCCCGCCCGACATCACCGCGCCGATGCCCTTGACGCGTGGGTCGGTCAGCCGCGTTTCGTAAATGATTCCAGTGTAGTAGTCGAGACCGCGGGCGATCGTCGGATCAAAGACGATGCGTTCGCCCAGCCCCGCCGCCGTCACCAGCGCCAGCACTTGGCGCACGCGCTCCAGGCTCGACTGGTCGGTCAGCTGCGCCGCGACGGCGTCCAGCGTCACCCCGCCGTCCTGGAACTGCGCCACGACCCGCTCCGCCACCGCGGCGTCCATGCCGCCGGCGACGATCTCCGCCACCACCGCCACCGGCGGCAGCTTGTCCAGCTTGTCGATCGCCCGAACACAGGCGATCTGCTGGGCTTTCTCCGTCACGCCCGCCGCGGCGATCAGGCCAAACAGCACGTCGCGGTGGTTCAAATGCAGCACCGCGCCGTCGATGCCCAAGGTTTGCAGCACCGCCAAGCCGGTGATCAGCGTCTCGGCGTCGGCGATGGCGCTGTTGACGCCGACGATGTCGGCATCACACTGAAAAAACTCGCGAAACCGCCCGCGCTGCGGCTTGTCTGCCCGCCACACCGGCGCGACCTGGTAGCGGCGAAACGGCAGCTGGATCTCGTTGCGGTGTTCGGCGACGACGCGCGCCAACGGCACCGTCAGGTCGTAGCGCAGCGCGACGTGGCGCTCGCCGTGATCCTGGAAGCGGTACAGCAGCTTGTCGCCTTCCTCGCCGTATTTGCCCGCCAGCGTCTCCAGGTACTCCAGCGCCGGGGTCTGCAGCGGCTGGAAGCCGTGGCGCTCAAAAGTCGCCTCGATGCGGCGGATCATCTGCTGGCGCGGCGCCATCAGCTCGGGCATGTAGTCGCGAAAGCCCTTGAGTGTCTGGGCCTTGAAGAGTTTTTGCTGCGGTTCGGCCATGGTGCGAAGCTCGTGCGCAGGCGTGCGCGGGGGCCGGAGTGTCGCGGGTCGCGGCGGCTACGGCAAGAGCCGCTGCGATTCCGCCGCCGACGCCACAAGATGCGCGTACAGCCCGCCGTGCGCCAGCAGCTGCTCGTGCGTGCCGCTCTCGGCGATGCGCCCGCGCGCCATCACCACGATGCGGTTGGCCTTGCGGATCGTCGACAGCCGATGCGCCACGACAATCGCCGTCCGGCCTTCAAAAACCCGGTCCAGCGCGCGCTGCACCGCCTGCTCCGTCTCGGTGTCGATCGACGCCGTCGCCTCGTCCAGCACGACGATCGGCGGATTGGCGGCGAGAATCCGGGCGATCGACAGCAGCTGCCGCTCGCCGGCGGATAGGTTGCCGCCGTTTTCACTCAGCACCGTGTCCAGACCGCCCAGCCGCGCGACCTTGGGTGCCAGCTGCGCGTCGGCCACCGCCTGGGCGATCGCCTCGCGGGTAATGCCCGGCCGGCCAAGCGAAATGTTGTCGGCCAGCGTCCCGGAAAACAGCATCACGTCCTGCTGCACGACGCCGATGGCGCGGCGCAGCGCCTGTAGCTGCCAATCCTCCACCGCCACGCCGTCCACGCGAATCGTCTGCGGCGGCGCGGCGTACATCCGCGCGATCAGCTTGACAAGCGTCGACTTGCCCGAGCCGGTCTGGCCAACCAGCGCCACGACCTGGCCCGGCTCGACCGTCAGCGACACGTCGTCCAGCGCCTGGCTGTCGGCGCCGTAGCCAAAATGCAGGTGCGTGATCTCCACGCGACCGGCCAGCTGCGCCGGCACCTGATCGCCGGACGGCAGCGGCACCGCCTCGTCCAGCAGGCTGAAGATGCGCTCCAGCGCCGCCTGCGCGCGCTCGATTGTCGCGACCTTGCCGGACAGCTCGCGCACCGGCACGAACACGCGCTGGATGTACTGGATGAACGCGATCAGCAAGCCCGGCGTGCCCAGCCCGGCGACGACGCGACCGGCGCCGTAGCCGAGCAGGATCGCGATGCACAGGCAGGCGACGCCGTCCATGACCGCGTAGAGCGAGGCGTCGTACCAGTTGCTGATGCGGTAGGCGTCGAGGTAGCGGAAGTTGAAGCCGCGGTATTCCTCCAGCGTCGCGTCCTCGCGGCCGTGCAGCTGGACGATGCGCGCGCCGGCCAAGGCTTCTTGGAAATGCCCGGCGGAGGCCGCCATCGAGCGGCGGATCTCCGTGGAATAAAACCGCAAACGCCGTCGGAACAGGTTGACGAGCAGGACGATGAACGGCGCCACAAGCAGGCTCATCGCCGTCAGCCGCACGTCAAACCACAGCATGGCGCCGAGGATGAACAGGATGTCGAACACGTCACCGACGATGCCGACGATGCCAAAAGTCAGCACTTCACCGATGGCTTCGACGTCGGTGGTGGTGCGCGTCAGCAGGCTGCCCGAGGCGCGCGTGTCGAAAAACGCCGAGCCTTGCTGCAGCACGTGGCTGAACACGCCGCGCCGCAGCCGCTGCAGCGCGCGGTAGCCGGCCCGCTGCAGCGCCCACAGCTGCAAGCCGCGCAGCACATATTCCGCCAGCACCGCGCCCAGGAACGCCAGCGCCACGCCCGTCAGCGACCAGCCGGTATTGGGCCGGTGCTGCAGCGCGTCGGTCATCGGCCCATCGACAGCGACCTTGAGCAGCCACGGCTGCGCCACGCCCGCCAGGCTCATCAGCGGCACCGCCAGCAGGCCCAGCACCACCCACACGGCGTCGGGCTGGACAAACGGCCAGAACCGCTTGATCAGCGCCAAGTCATTGAGCTTGATTCGTTTTTTGTCCGCAGGGTCGCTCACGCGGTCAGTCCTTCGCCTTGGCGTCGCCCGCAGCCGGTTTGGCCGGCGGGTCGGGCTCCACCCAGCGAATATCGCCGAGCTGGAACGCCAGCGCATGCGCTTCGTCCACTTCTGTCAGCAATCCTTCCGCTTTCAGCTTCTGCGTCACAACCGCCACAAGCCACTTGCGGTCGGTCGTCCAATACAGCGTCTTCAGCGCGACCTTGGCCCAGCTGTCCGACCCTTCGTCATGCCGCACCTCGATATCCGCGATTTTACCCAGCTTTTGCCGGTCGGTCACCGCCAGCACAAAGCGGCTGCGCGTCGCCATCAGGCCAAAGAAGCTCAGCGAATTCTCGGCGTCCTTGGCGTCCAGCGGGTACAGCGTGTCTTCGACGCCCAAATCGACGATCTTGAACTTCTTGCGCGTCGCCTGGATGACCTTTTGCGACTCGCCGCGCTGGAACGGGATCAGCGCGCTTTTCTTCGCCGGCTGGCCGCTGGCGACGTCGTACAGCCGCAAATTCGTGCCGATATTGTCGTCTTCCAGCTGCACAAGCATCTGCTTGGCGTCGGCGGTAAAGCCCAGCACCGCCAGCGTGACCTTGGTCTCCTGGCCCAGCGCCGGCAGGGACCACAGCAGGCCCAGCAGCGCGACGAGCAGTCCGCGGCGCATGGTCAGTCGATCGTGCAACTAAACGATTCTGTTGACGAACCGCCCAGGTGCACCTTGCGCAGCTTGTTTTCGCAGCAATTGGCGAGGCTGGCGTCGTCCTTGCCGTCGGCGCTGGCCTTGACGCCTTCGACCCTGCCGCCGGCGCCGACCGTGAAGCGGATTTTGAAGTCCGCCACGCCGGCGGTCTGGCCGCACGCGCGCAGGCTGGGCTTTTGCGCCTCGCACATCTTGCGCACTTCGCCCGCTGACAGCGCTTCGCCGACCGTCGCGCCGCGCACGCCGGGGCCGCCGCTGTCCAGCATCGCCATCAGGCGCTTCTTCTCTTCCTCGCTGACCGTTGGGCCAACCGGGCCTTTGTTCGCGGCTTTCTTGGCCTTGACCACCGTGCGCATCTTCGCCGCCAGATCGGACAGCTGCACTTCCTGCTTGGGCTCCGGCGCCTTGGCGGCCTTGGGCGCCTCGCCCGGCTTGGGCGGCGGCTCCGGCGTGTCGTTGGCCACGTCGATTGTCACGCTTGTCTGGTACGGCAGGTTGAACATGCCCAGGATGTTGTTCGCATCCGCCAAAAGCTGCGCCTTTTTCATGCCCTGGTAACGAATCACCAGGCCAAAGCCGACGGCGCCCAGCACCAACGCGGAAATGATCACCGTGATGAGGATTTTCTGCCGCTTGGAGCGCTTGTCCAGGCGGAACATCACGCTGAATTCCTGCAGCAGGTTCTGGTATTCCTCCTTGGTCGGCTTGTGCTTGTCGGCCTCAGGCATCGCCAGCGCCACATGATCCAGGTCGTGGTGCGAGGTGAAGAACGAGTCGGCTTGCACTGCGTGCAGGTCGGAGTCGGTCGCCGCGGGCGGCAAGGCGGCGGGCGCGACGGCAGCCGGAGCTGGAGCTACTGCGGGCGCCGGAGCGGGAACCGGAGCCGCGACGGGCGCGGGCGCGGGCGCAGGTGCGGGTGCGGGTGTTGCAACCGGGGCGACTGGGGCGACTGGGGCGACTGGGGCAGCCTGCACGACCGGGACGTCGCTGCCCGCGCTCTCAGGCCGCTGCATCATCGGCGGCGGGCCGCCTGCCGCGTGCGCGCCGCTGGCGGAACGCAGCAGGGGCCGCAGCTCCAACACGTCGACCATCGGCACCCAATTGGCCATGCCTTTTTGCCAGACAAGCGACTGGCCGGAAATCGTGCTGACCGCCAGCAATTCGGACAGCTGCAGCGGCGTGAACGGGCCTTTGCGGTCGCGGCCGACGGCGACGAACCAGGTCGGATCGGCCGGGATAATCGCTGACTGCGGCCGCAC
>CAIPXZ010000744.1 GCA_903869075.1 uncultured Myxococcales bacterium
CGTCCAGCAGCACGTGCTCCTTGGTCGTCAGCGTCGAGACCGCAATCGCGATCGCCCACAGCAGCCACACCGGGCTGTGCTTGCGCACGTTCCAGCCCAGCAGGCCCGACAGCGCGCAGTGCAGGCTCGGCAGCGTGTTGCCGGGGGCGTCCAGCAGGTAAAAGCCGCGGTACAGGTCGTTCAGCCACGGCGGCTGCACAAAGCTGATGTCCGGGTGCGGCACGTACGCGGTGGCCAAGCCGTAGGTCGCATACGCTGTCAGGTTGCAGATCAGCACGCCGACCCACAGCCGCGTGAACCGCGCCGGGCGAATGACGTACGCGCCACCGAGGAACAGCCCGAAATAGCTCCAGTAAATCAAGCCCGTCCACGGCACGAACGGGATCGCGGCGTCCAACGGCAGCGCGAAGTCAAAGCGCGGCGCGAACGTCTCATTGACGGTCTTGTATGAATACGCCAGCAAATACCCGGTGATCGCCACAACGGCCACGCGAAACAGCGGCCGCTGCACCCACCGGTGCCAAGCGCTACTCAGCGCCGCCACACGCGTCTCGGCAGCTCTCCAGTCCAACATGCGCGCCTCACGGCTTCCCCGCGGCGGAGTCACGGATTGTCATGGAAATGTTGCAAGCGTGAGCGGCAAAGGCCGCCTCAGTTCGCCGTGCACGCGGCGAGCTGGCTGGGGCACTGGCTGTTCAGGCACGCCGTGCACGCCGCGTCGCCCTTTGTGCAGCCTGGACATTTCGGGATCACGCAGCTGAACAGCGCGATGTAGGCGTCCGCGCCGACCTGACTCGTGGCGTGCAAACAGCCGATCGTGCAGCTGCCCTGGTCGACGCCGCCAGCGAAGCCCTTCTTGCACGCGTCCACGCACGCCTGCACGCCGCTGCACTTGCCCGCGCCGGCGGGCGTGGCGCAGCTCTCGAGCTTGGGCAAGCAGGTCGTCTGGTCGGTCGTGCTGGCGAAGCAGGCGTTCATGGCGTTGACCTCGGTCTGTGCCAACGCGCTGCCGAGCGCCATGCAGTCGCCTGGGCAGGTCCCGGTCGTGGACGGGCAGTTGGCGGTGCACTTGGCGATGTCCGCGCAGCCGCTGTTGCCGGTGGTGCCGCCGGTGATGCAGGTCGTGTACTCGCTCTGGCAGGCGGCAAAGCCGGCGTTGCCACCAGGACCTTTGGCGAGGCAGTCGGTGAAAGCCTTGAGCTGCGTCTTGCCCAGCGTGCTCAAGGCGTCGTAGCACTTGGACATGCAGGTGAAATGGCCGGTCGTGGCGTTCTTGTCGCAGTCGCCAAAGCAGGTGATGGCGGTGCCGCAGCTGTTGCCGCCGGGCATGCCGTCGTCAAAACATGCCATCAGCACCGAGCCGCACTGCGCGCCGGTGCAGTCGTTCATGCACGTCGTCGTCGCGTTGCCCTTGCAGACGCCGGCTTGGCACTTCTGGGCGACGCAGGTCTCGAGCGCCGTGAGCTTGGCGCTGACGTCCGCGCTGGCGCCGTTGGCGCAGGTCAAGCCGCACGGCTGGGCGCCGCTGCTGCATTGGTCCTCGATGCACTGGCCGACTTGCGTGCACGTTTGGCCGCCGCCGCTGTCGCCGCTGGCGTCGGTGGTCGGCACGCAGCTGTAGCCGCTGGCGGCGGGCACGCAGGTGTAGCCGGTCTGGCAGAGGCAGCCGCCGGTGCTGTCGCTGAGGACGTCGTCACCGCCCAGCGCGCCGTCGCCGCCGCTGTCACTGTTGGCGTCCGTGACCGCGCTGCCGCCGCCGCTGCTTGGGTCCTCGCTGCACGCGCCAAGGCAAACGCAGCCGGCGGCGAGCAAGGAGCTGAAAATACCACGCATGAGGACCTCGCAGCTCAGTGGGAGCCGGGCCAAGCGTAAGCAAGACTTGCCGCGGCTGCAAGCTTGAGCTAGATAAATGTCAAGTGAAATTCGCCAATGACTGGATGAATCACAACTTCCCCGCCACGGCTTCGAGCGCTGCGCCAAACGCCACCGGCGCGTAGCCCAGGTGCGCGTAGGTGACCGTCCCGCCCGGATCGACGAGGTACACGAGCGGCAGCGGCGGAATCGGCCCCTCGCCCGGCAGCGCCAGCGTGCCGTCCGAGACGCCGGACCAGCCCATCACCAGCGGCACCGTCAGGATGGCAAACAGCTCGATAAACGGGAACTTGTAGCCGCCGACCTCTTTCATCGTCGGATCGTCCGTCGGGTTGATGTTCAGCGCCACGAGCTTGCCCGCCGTCAGCCAGGGCTGCGCGTGCGCCACAAGCGCCGCGGCGCGCTCAAACGCCACCGGACAGGTCTCCGCCGAGACGATGATCAGCAGCGGCTTGCCGCCCGCCAGGTCCGTCATCGTGTGCAGCGTCCCCGCCTTGTCGTCCAGCGCCAGCGCCGGCAGCGGGTCGCCCTCGCGGCACAGCGGCGACTCGGTCAGCGTCGTCGCCACCCACTGCCGCGCCGGGTCGTTTGTCATCACGTTCAGCCGCCACTGCTGCGGCGCCGCCGCGGTCTTTGTCACCATCGCCGTCAGCTTGCCGGTCTGACCCGGGGCGATTGTCTGCGGCGGCGGCGCGGTCGAAGCTCCCGCCGGCAGCGGCGTGCCGTCCGCCAGGCTCACGACAGCCTTGGTCAGCTCCAGCGGCGCCGACCCGGCATTCCACACCCACGTCTCGAACGTCACCGCCGCGCCGACCGCGCCCAGCTTGGTCCACGTCTCCTGTTCTTGCACAACGACCGGCCCCGGCGGCGGCGGCGTCGGGTCCAGCTGCAATGCGCGCACGTACGCGTACTCGGCCGTGTACGCCTGGCTGCCTGCGGCGTGGACGTCCAGCGACATGAACGACTCCGTCAGCGTCGCCGACACCGCGCTCAGCAGCCCGACCGGCTGGTTCGGCACCGGCACCGCCAGCAGCGCCCGACCGGCGGCGATGTAGGCCATCGCGCCGTGCAGATCCACGCCCGCCACCGGCCACGGCCCCGCCGGCAGCGTCCCCAGCAGCGTCGCCTTGCCCGCCGCGTCCACCTGCACCATGTGCAGCCCACCGCCCAGCGCGCCCACCGCCACCGTCTGGCCATCGACCGCCAGGTGCGCGCACAAGCCGGGCAGCGGCAGCGCGCTCAGCACGCTCGTCTTGCCGTTGCTGAACGGCGCCAGCACCTTGAGCCCCGCCGCGCCGTCCGCCACCACGACCTTGCCGTCCGCCAGCACCGCCACCTGCCACGCGTCCGCCACGAGCCCTTGCGCATAAACAGTCGGCACGCCCGCCGCCGGCAGCGGCAGCAGCCCCAC
>CAIPXZ010000745.1 GCA_903869075.1 uncultured Myxococcales bacterium
GCCGCCGCCGCCGCCGCGCAGCCAGCGCCGACGAGCAAGCCGCCGAGCACACCGCCGCCCGCGGCGGACGACGGTGAGGACGCCAAGACGATGGCCGTCTCCCGCGAGACGCTGCAGGCCGTGCAAGCGGCGCAGGCGGCGCGGCGGCCGCAGACCATGGCGCCGGGTGGCCCTTCCGCAGCGGCGCGGGCGACGACCGGGCCGGCTCCGGCGCGCACGGTGTCACGCGAGACCGTGGACGATCGGCAGATCGGCCGCGATACGCTGACGGACCTGCCGCCGCCGCCGCTTGCCAGCGATCGGGGCAACTCCTCCAAGCTGTGGCTCATTGGCGTGGCAATTGGCGCGGCGCTGGCCGGCGCGGGCTTCGCCTACTGGTTTGTGAATCGCTAAATTTTACGCGGTCCTGCGTCGGCGGCGGGCGATCGACCGCAGGTAGCGCGTCACGGCGCGCTCGGACCCCAGCTGCTGCAGCAAAAAGGCGTGCAGCGCGCCCTGGGTCGGCGACTCCGCCGGCGCCAACAGCAGCCCCAGCGGAATGCGGTGTTCGGCTACGCGCAGCCCCGGCAGCGACCGCGTGATGACCAGACAATCAGCGTTGGGCAGCAGGAACAGACGGTCCCGCTCCGCCACGCGCAGCCCCGCCCAGAACAGCGCCAGCACCGCCGCGCCGCTGACAAGCCCCCACGGCACGTGCCCCTGCCGCGGCGTCAGCCACAGCGCCAGCCACGGCAGCACCGCCGCGCCGGCGCCGATCAGCCACGCCAGCCAGGACAGCGGCGTCGCGACCTGCACAACCAGCCGCCGCCCGGCGAGGAAATCGCTCACCGCGAGGCCGATGCCCCACAGCGTCCGCGCCACGAAGGACCACAGGAACGCCGCGACGGTCAACGCCAGCAGCGCCCGCACGTGGCTGGGCTCCGCCTTGCCCGACGGCTCAACGAGCTCGAGCAGCGCCTCGGGCAGCCAAGCGCGAAATTGCAGGAACCCTTGGAGCCACGTCATCATGCCGCCACGCTAGCCGATCGCGCCGCCGTTGTCATTGCAAACGCAGCAGGGCAAAGCCGCGCGGCGGCACGGACCGCAAGTTGGTCGCCGTCGCGCCGGTCAGCAGGTCCGTCGCCGCCACCGGTCCGCCCAGCTGCAGCGCGGTCCACGCCGGCGTCACCGCCGCCGCGCCGAGGTTGAGCACCGCCAGGATGCGCTCCTGACCAGCCTTGCGCAGCACGCCCAGCAGGCTGCCCGCCACGAGCAACCGCGTCTCACCGACCGCCAGCGCGTCCGACGCCTGCCGCAGCGCGATCAGCTTGCGGTACAGCGCCAGCAGCGAATCCGCTTGCGCCGTCTGCACTTGCACGGACACCGTCGCCGCATCGCCGTTCGCCGGCTGCCACGGCGTCCCGGTCGTAAAGCCCACGCCCGCGCCCGGCTGCCACTGCATCGGCTGGCGCTTGGCTTCGTCGTTGCTATCTGTGCCATTTTGCAGGCCAATCTCTTCGCCGTAGTACACCCACGGCGTGCCCGGCAGTGCGAACAACAGCACCGCCGCCAGCCGGTTCGCCGCCGGTTCCGCCAGCTGCGTCGCGATGCGCACCATGTCGTGGTTCGTCAAAAACGTGCCGCGCGCCGCGTCTTTGGGGAACACGCCCTCCTCCGCGCACAGCACCTGCGCCAGCGTCTCCGGCGCGGCATTTTGCAAGCTCGCCAGCAGCGCCGCCGCCAGGTCAAAATCGAAGGTCATGTTCAGCCCGCCCGCCGCCTGGTACTGCGCGGCGATCGCGTTCGCCGCCCACGCTTCGCCCACCATCAGCGGCTCCGGCTTGCCGGCGCTCGCCTGGTGCTGCCGCAGCTGCGTCGCCCAGGTCTGCCACCACGCAAGCGTCGGCGGCGTGTCCTTTTGGCCATTGCCGGCGCCGGTCTCGATCAAATACCGCACCGCGTCCAGCCGATAGCCGTCCACGCCGCGGTCCAGCCACGTCTGCGCCACGTCGGTCAGCTCCGCCGTCACCGCCGGATTCGTGTAGTTCAGGTCCGGCATGGAATCGGCAAAAACCCCGTAAAACCAGCGCTTGCCGTTGGCGTGCCAGCTCGGGCTGTTGCCAAACGGCTGCTTCCAGTTCAGCGCCACGTCGCTCCAGACGAACCAGTCCGCCTTGTCCGTGCCCGCCGCCGACGCCTGGAACCACGGGTGCTGCTTCGAGCAGTGGTTCAGCACCAAATCCAGCACCACGCGGATGCCGCGGGCGTGCGCGGCGGTCAAAAAGGCGTTAAAATCCGCATCGGTGCCGTACTGCGGGTTCAGCTTGCGGTAGTCGGTCACGTCGTAGCCGTGGTCGCTGGGCGAGGCGTTCACCGGCATCAGCCACAGCAGATCGATGCCCAGATCGTCGCCGCCGGGCTTGCCGTCATTCAGGTAGTCGAGGCGCGAGGTCAAGCCCTTGAAGTCGCCGATGCCGTCGCCGTCGCTGTCCTGGAAGCTGCGGACAAAGACTTCATAGCCGACGGCGCGGTGGTACCACTGCGGCTGGGCGATGGCGGAGCGGCACAACGGCGGCGGATCGGTCGACGGCAGGACGTCAGGCGCCGTATCGACTGCGACATCCGGCGCCGGTTCGTCCGTCAGGTCGGCGACAACCTCGTCCGGCGCGCTGGCCGCGTCGGTGTCCAAGGTCGGATCGGACTGCGCCGGCGGCCCGCAGGCCACGAACCACGCCAGCGCTACAGACGCCCACGCCAGCCGCCTCAAGGCACGTAACCGACAAAAAATGCCGTGGAATCAGCGGTGCCGCTGCCGGTGCAACCGCCGGTTGAGATCGGCTGGCCGGCCTTGCAGCCAGTGCTGTAGGTGCCATGGAAGCGGTAGTTGCCGACCGTGCCGGTGCCGTTGGGCGCCTGCCAGCTCATGGTGTCGACGTAGCCGCCGGCGGGGACCTCGACAGCGGTGCCTTCCCAGACGCACTGGGCGGCGGGGCCTTTGTCGGTCCAGACCTGGCTGTCGGGGCTGGTCTGGATGCTGTAGGTCGAGCAGCCCGGCAGGAAGATCGACGCGCTCGTGAGGTTGATCCAGGTGACGATGACCGCCTCGCCCGGGCTGACGATGCCGCCGTTGCGCTCCCACAGGTAAACGCTGCCGTTCTGCGCGGCGGCGGGCGTGCAGGTGCCGGGCTTGTCGGCGACGAGGCACTCGGCGCCCTGCGGGCAGATGCTCGCGCCCTGGCAGCTGGCGCCGGGATAGCAGTCGGGGATGAGCTCGCTGGCGTTGGGCCAGCACTTGCCGGCGGCGGTGACGACGGGCAGGCACCAGCCGGCGACGCCGTTCATCGGGTCGGCGTTGTGGCAGTCGCCGGCGGTGCAGTGCGTGTAGTCATAGCAGCCGCCGCCTTTGAGCGGCGGGACGCAAACGCCCTGCGGCATGACGCCGCACTTGGGGCAGGGTGCGGTCCAGCAGGTCTCGCCGTTGGTGCAGCTGCTGCCGCCGGAGCCGACGCAGCTCTGCGGCGTGAAAGTGTCGGCGGTATCGCTGGTGTCGGTGCCCACAGCGTCCGTGCCACCCGCGTCGGCGCCAACCGCGTCGGTGCCCACAGCGTCTGTCGCCGCATCCGCTGCATCGCCGGGCGTCGTCGCGTCGGTCGCCGCTGTGTCTTGCGGCGCAATCTGGCTGTCGCCCAGATCGCCTGTCGCCGCGTCCGCGCCGCCGCCGCCTGCGTCCGTGCCGCACGCCGTCAGCCCCAGCACCACCACGCTCCCCAGAATCCACCGCAGCATCGCCATTTTGCACCTCCGGGGCAGCTTGCCGCCCGCCGCCAATGTAGGCGGCACGCAGACGTTGGGCAAGCCCGCGCGAGTTTGCTACCGTCCGCGGCCATGCTGCTGGCCCTGCTGTTGACGCTGCTGACCCACCCGACCGCGCCGCGCTGCGACGTGACGCTGGCCGCCGATGGCAATACCGCTGCGATCCAGCATGCCCTGGACCGCAGCGATCGGCCGGTGATTTGCCTGAAGCCGGGCAAGTACGTCGGCGCGCGGTTTGTCGTCACGCACTCGGCGACGCTGCAGCGGCTGGGCGTGGGCGAGGTCGTGCTCGATGCCGGCGGGCAGGGCCGTGTGCTGACGCTGCCGCAGGCGGGCGTGCAGCTGGCGCTGGTGGGCGTGACGCTGACGGGCGGCAGTGCCCAGCGCGGCGGTGCGGTGGAGATGACGGCGGACGCGGCGCTCTCGCTGACCGACTGCCAGCTGCACGACAACACCGCGACGCGCTATCCCGGCGGCGGGCTGTGGGCGAGCGCGGGGACGATTACCGCCGTGCGCACGCGCTGGAGCCACAACGTCGCGGCGACGGGCGCGGCGATTACGCTGTGCGGTACGGCGCAGCTGCGGCTGGTGGCGAGCTTGGTGACGCTGCACGCGGCGCCGTCGACCGATGGTGCGACGATCGTGCTGGCCGGCGCGGCGCGGCTGGAGGTGCGCAATTCGACAGTGGCGTACAACGCCGGGCCGGCGATCGCGCTGGCGGCGGATCTGCAGGAACAGCCGTGGCTGACGGTGCGCGACAGCCTGTTGCTGGGCGCGCCAAACGCTTTCAGCGTGGCGCAGCGCCAAGCCGAGCACGTCGACGTCGTGCGCTCGGTGGTGTCCGGGCGCGTCGGTTTTGTCTCGCTGGACCTGGCCAGTACGCGCGCCGCGCCGCAGCTGGACGCGCTGGGACCGGAGCGGGCGATGCCGGCGCTGGGCAGCCCGGCGATCGACCTGGCGCGCTGCACGCAGCCGGAGCAGCGGCTGGATCTGCTGGGTCAGCCGCGCGGCAAGCGCTGCACCGCCGGCGCGCTGGAGCCGGCCGATGAAGTGGCGCGGCACACGCGCTGGCTGCGCAAGAATCGGCCGTGATTACCCGAGCTTGGCCTTGATGAGCTTGCTGACAAGCCCTGGATCCACCTTGCCTTTGTGGTCCTTCATGATCAGCCCTGTCACCTTGCCGAACATCTTCGGGTCGGTGATGCCTTCGCGCGTGAGGATCTCGTCGACGATCGCCGCGGTCTCCGCCTCGCCCAGCAGCTTCGGCAGGAAGCGGTCCAGGTACTTGATCTCCAAGATCATTTGCGCAATGTTCTCTTCCTCGTCGTTGGCCCCGCCGGCCTTCAGCTCGTCGATCGAACCTTGCAGCACTTTCACGTAGTTGCGAATGACGTCGACGACGACCTCATCGGTGATCTCCGTCGCGTTCTTGGCCGTGCGCTTTTCCATGATCTTGGTGCGCACCATGCGCACCGCCGCCAGGCCGACCTTGTCGCCCGACTTCATGCACACTTTCATCTGATCCATCAGCTCATTCTCAAGCGCCGTAGCCATCGTAACTCCTTGAATTTAAAAACGGTCAGGGGACTCGGCCCACTGGCCCAGGGTCCGTACTTCGTGGTGCCGCGCCAGGCTTTCCAGCGCGCGGACAAACAGCGGCCATTTCTTGGCCAGCGGCACGCGCTGGTCCGGTTGCACGGCGAGCCGCGCTGGAATCTCGTCGCCGACGTGGTCGGTCAAGTCGATCGCGTGGCACTCGAAATTCAGCCAATCGGTGCGCGCGAGCAGCGGCAGGATCGCCTCGTAACCCAGCGAACCCATGGCGATCAGCGACGTGCCGATGTACGGCAGCCGCGTGCCCGGCAAGGTCGCGATCGGCAGTTCGACGAGCGCGCGGCCATCGGCGAGGCGGTCGATGTACGGCGTACGTTTGCCAAACCAGACGGTCGGCGACTCCGGAATGCTGCCCGACGGCCGGCCCTGGGCGCGGTACAAACCGATGACGGCGGCTTTGGCCAGCTGGTAAGGCGGGCACGGGAAGCGCGAGCTGTCGTAGGTGTGGCCAGCGTCGACGATCGCCCGCAGCAGCGGCTCCGACAGCACGTAGCCAGGCGCGCGAAAGCCGGTCACGGCCTGGCCGGTCGCGTCCTGCAACTGCTTGCGCGCGCTCGACAATTCCTCGGCGATGGCGGCGTCTGGCAGCCGGCTCAGCGTGTACGGATGCGTCAGGCTGTGGCTGGCGATCTCGTGGCCAGCGGCGACGCAATCGGCCAGCACCGCGCGCACGTCCGGATGCGCGAGGTCCTGGGCGACGACGAAAAACGTCCCCGGCACGTTACAGCGCGCGAAAAGGTCCAAGAAGCGCGTCACGCCTTTGGTCCACGCCTTCGGGTCATGGCTTGCTGCCGCAAAATCGCTTGCATTTCCAGCAGTTCCGGCGTGGCCATGGATGCGGTCGTACAAATACAGGCCGTCGACATCGACGTTCACTGCCGCTCTGCGCCGCCGATCACTCATCTTTCACCGGTTGCGAATACGCACCACGTAGAACAGTTTCGCCAAGCCTTTCAGGACGTTCGGCACACGCTTGAACAGGTGGATGCTCGGCGGCCGCTTTTCGTGGATGATGATCGGAATCTCGATGATCCGCACGTCATACCGCTGCGCCCGCACCACGAGCTCGCTGGCGAAGAGGTCGCGGTCCACGACGCACTTGCCGACCGTGTACAGCATTTTCTCGCGGTTGAACGCCTTCAAACCGTGCGTGTCCGTGCCCTTGAAGCCCAGCACCACGCGCAGCAGCCCGTTCATCACCGCCGTCGCGGCGCGGCGGGTCAGCGGGCGCTCGTCCTTGGCGTCGCGGTGCGCCTTGGAACCCACGACCATGTCGGCACGCCCGGAGTCGAGAATCGCCAGCGCGCGCTTGTGGAAGTCGAGATCGCACAGGTCGATCTCCTCACAGAGCACGTACTTGCCGCGGGCGGCTTCGATGCCGCGGCGCAAGGCCTTGCCGTAATTGGGTTCATCCGAAGAAATCGCGCGTACTTCCGAGAAGTTGCGGCTGAGCTTGTCGGCGATCGCTCGGGTCTGGTCTTTGGAGCCATTCTCGCTGATCAGGATCTCAAACGGCCGCCCGAGCGTCTTCAAGCCCGCGTGGAGCTCCGTGACCGACGACCACAGGATGCCTTCCTCGTTGTAGCACGGAATGACGACGCTGAGCTCCGGCGCGCCGGTCTGCACTGCCTCTGCCGCTGCCGGTTTTGCTGCTGTCTTCGCTGCCACGTCGCCTCCACCACCCGCCGGGGCAACCGGTTCGGGGGGCCGTACTGTCTGAAATGCCGGGCAGTTGGTCAAGTGCGCGGCGGTCAAAGGCCTTGGGCAAACTGGTAGCCGTCCATCAGCGCGTCCTCCATCGACGCGTAGACCCACGCGCCGTAGCGCCCCAGCGACTGCACGCCTTGGCGCTGCAGGTACGGCAGCAAACACGCCTTGGCGGCAAAATAGTTCGTGTCAAAGATGACATAGCCGTATTTGATGTGCCGCACTTCCTCGACTTCGACCTCGGAGTCGTCGCCCAACCACCCGTGTTCACGCAGGAATTCCCGGACGGCCGCCTTCACCTCGGCGTCGCTCGGGTTCATGTTGTTGGCGACTTCCACATACAAGCTGGAGCTGTCCGGCGGCGCCAAGCTGGCGACGGCGTTGCTGAACGAGCCGATGCGGTAAAATGGATATTTGTTTTCAGGCACATACAGCCACTGGATGTCATCCAGCACGTGCGGCCGCTTGATGCCGTAGTTCAGGTAGCGCAGGCTCGTGCAGCGCAGCTGGCCGAGCGCGACGCGGACGTCTTCGGGCAAATCCGTCGCCAATTTCAGCAGTTCCGGCAGCGGGATCGACGACACGAGGTGCTCGTACTGCACGACCTCGCCGCTCGACAGCGTGCACTGTTTTTGGGCGAAGTCGATCGCCACCGGCACCGTGGAGAGCTTGACCTTGTGCGCCGGGAGATGCCCAGCGATGCGGCTGGCGAACGCCTCGATGCCGCCCTTGCGCGGGTAGGTGAAGTGCGCGTTGTAGCCCGCCGCGTCGTCGATGATGCCCAGCGCGCCGGCGGTGATCTGCGACAAGTTGGGCTTGGGCAAGAAGCGCGCGCACCAATCCGCCGTGATTTCCTCGGGTTCACAGCCCCAGAGCTTGGTGTTGTACGGCACCATGAACCGGTCGGTGATGCCTTGGCCGAAGCGCTGCAGGCAGAAATCCTTGAAATTCGCCGCGCTGAAAGGCTCGTTTTGGGCGAGCGCCTTGGCCTCGCGGATCGCCGCTTCCATCGCGCCCATCAGGCACTCATGCACAACGTCCAGCGGCAGCCCGTGCAGGTTCTGCTGGAACGGAAAGTGCGTCAGCACGCCGTGCGACCAGATGCGGCTTTTGCGCGCGACCATCATCATGTCGTCGCCCATCACCTTGTTTACAAAGGCTTTCATCTCCGGATGGCGGAGGTGCAGCCAGTGGCCGGTGTGGTCAAAATGGTAGCCGCGGATGATCTCCGTGCGCGTCAAGCCGCCCAGGCGATCGTCGCGCTCGACAAGCAGCCAGTCGCCCAGCTCCGGCCGCGTCGCCGCGCGCTGGTCCAGGTGGTACGCCGTGGAAAGCCCGGTCAGGCCACCGCCAAAGATCAGCGTCTTGGTCTGCAACATCGTGTTCTGTCAGTCCTTTTTGGCAGTCGGCAGCACGTCGGTCAGCAGGTGGCCCATGCGATCGCGCTTTGTCGCCAGGTAGCGCGCGTTGTCCGGCGTCGGCGCCACCTCAATCGGCTCGCGCGCCTGCACGTGGACGCCCAGGCGGGTCAGAGCCTGAACTTTCTGCGGATTGTTGGTCAACAGTCGCACTTGCAACATCCCGAGATCACGCAGGATCTGCGCAGCCACTGCGTAATCCCGCTCATCCGGCGCAAAGCCCAGCCGCAGGTTCGCCTCGACGGTGTCGATGCCGTTGTCCTGCAGCGCGTAGGCGCGAATTTTCTGGATCAGGCCGATGCCGCGGCCTTCCTGCCGCAGGTAGACGATCGCGCCGTGGCCCGCTTGCGCCACCGCGCGCATCGCCAGCCGCAGCTGATCGCCGCAATCACAGCGCCGCGAGTGCAAAATATCGCCGGTCAGGCACTGGCTGTGCAGCCGCACCAGCGGCGCGGTGTCGTTCGCCGGCCCTTCGCGGTCGCGGATCAGCGCGATGTGGCTGTCGCGGTCGATGTCGTTCTCGTAAATGCGGATGCGAAAAGGCCCTTCCGACGTCTCGACGACGCCTTCGGACACAACGTGCACCAGCCGCTCATGGCTCGCGCGCCACGCCACGACGTCGTTGACGTGCACGACCGGCCAGCCAAGCTGGTCGGCAAAGACCTGCGCGTGCGCGGGCGGCAGCGGGTCCAAGCCCGCGAGCACGTGGCTGAAAACGGCGCTCGGTTGCAGCCCGGCGAGCACGACCAAATCATGCGCCGCTTCAGGACCATACGGCCGCTCCAGACTGCCGCGCGGCCCGACGATCGCCGGCATGATGTGGCCTGGCCTCACCAAATCCGTCGCCACCGTCGCCGGATCCGCCAACAGGCGAATCGTCAGCGCGCGATCCGCCGCGGAAATGCCGGTCGATACGCCGACAGCGCCTTCCACGCTCACGCCATACCGCGGCGTCCACGCCGGCGAGCGCCGCCGTTCCAGCGCCGGACAGTGCAGCGCCTCGGCGCGCGCCGTTGTGATCGTCGCCGCCAAAACGCCGCGGGCGTGCGCCGCCAGGGTATTCACCGCCTCAGGCGTGGCAAACTCGCTGGCGAGTACGGCAAAGACCGCGGTAACATTGCCAAAATCCTCGACGACGGCGATGACGCCACCGGCGCGCAGCGCGGCCAGGGCGCGCTCAACGCTCGCCTCCCGACCATCGGTCGCAGTGGGTTGCCAAGGGGTGGAAACGGGAACGGAAGAGGCAGAAAGCAAGGGATGCTCCGCACGACGCCTCGCGGCGCAAGGGTCGCGATTGTCGTCACGGACGCGCGGCGAGTCAAACGTCGCGGCGCACCGGTGGCCCCCCTTGGCCAGAAAGCTGCGGCTTGGTAGACTGCGCGCCCCATGTACGCGAGGAGAAGCCGATGAGCGGTCACAATAAATGGAGCACGATCAAGCACAAGAAGGGCAAGGCGGACGCCATTCGCGGCAAGATGTTCACCAAGCTCATCAAGGAAATCACCGTCGCTGCCAAGATGGGCGGCGGCGACCCGGGCGGCAACCCGCGGTTGCGCAAGGCGATTTCTGATGCGCGCTCCAACTCCATGCCGGCCGACAACATCACGCGCGCCGTCAAAAAGGGCACGGGCGAGCTGGAAGGCGTCAACTACGAGGAAATCACCTACGAGGCGTACGGTCCTGGCGGCACGGCGATCCTCATCGACGTCCTGACCGACAACCGCAACCGCGCCATCACGGACGTCCGCACCACCGTCAACAAAAAGGGCGGTAAAATCGGCGAAGTCGGCTCCGTGGCGTACCTGTTCAGCACCGTCGGCCAGATCACCGTGCCGGCGGCGAAGACCTCCGAGGACGAGCTGATGCTCGTGGCGCTGGACGCCGGCGCGAGCGACGTGGAAAAGGACGAGGACGTGTTCAACGTCACGACCGAATTTGGTGACCTGTGGGCCGTGCGCGAGAAGCTGGAAGCGGCGGGCGTGACGGTGGCGGATTCCAAGGTGGTCAAGACGGCGTCGCTGACCATCGAGCTGTCCGGCAAAGATGCGGAAACCATGATGACTTTGGTGGATGCGATCGATGAGCTGGATGACGTGCAAAATGTCTGGTCGAACTTCGACATCGACGAAGCGACCCTGAAAGCCCTGGAAGGCGTGTAAGTGACCGCGCGGCGCCAGCTGGGATGCGTGGCGGCGCTGGCGCTGCTGGCGCAGACGGGCTGTCAAAGCTGCGAGCAACCGCGGCCGGCGGTGGTCAAGCCCGCGGCGGCACCGGAGCCTGCGGCGACCGTCGCCGCGCCTGAACCTGCGACGGCGGTCGTTGAAGCCGCGTCGGTCACGCCAGCGTACGCCGGCCCGGCGTCGAAGGCGGCCGATGGCTTTCAGCTGTCGACTGGCTTCCTGGACGCCCACAACAAGCCGGTGCCACAGCCGCAATCCGGCGTGAAAACAGACATCTACACGACCGCGCTCGACCCGGCTGGGCACCCCATCGGCCAGCTGCAAGCGCTGGATGGCGCGGAGATGACCGGCTTTTTGGTGGCCCGCGATCTGCGTCACGCGCTCTACGCCCGCGCGGAGGCGCCTGTGCGCGAGGGGGCGGACGCGCGCGCGCTGGCCTTTGTGCCGCCGGCGGGTGGCGATCACGCGCTGGTGGCGCTGTTTGCGCCGCAGGGCGACGGCGTGCACGCGGTGACGTCGCCGGTCTCGGTTGCCGGCAACCTGCCGCAGCTGATGGGACCCGGGCTGGCGGGGCAGACGGCGAACGACCACCTGGACGACGGTGCGGCGGTGCAGCTGAAGACGCAGGTGGCAAACGGCGCGCTGCAGCTGACGTTCGCGGTGCCGAGCGCGGGGACTGGCCGGCGTGGCGCGCTGGAGCCGCCGTTCGTCGTGCTGCTCGATCCGCCGATGGGCCAGGCCCTTGTGCTGGAACGCCAAGAGAACGCTGAGGTTGTGACATGGCCGAAGCCGCGGCCGGGTGACTGGCTGGTGCTGGTGCCGCAGCAGCGGCGGGCGCGCGCGCTGATGTTCAAGTTGACGGTCCAGGCCGCCGGCGAGAGGAAGTAACCGATGGATTTGCTGGAAGATTTGCGCTGGCGCGGCTTGCTGCATCAAGTGACCGATGAGGCGACCGCCAAGGCGGCGCTGTCGCCTGGGCAAAGTTGCGGGATCTACATCGGTTTTGACCCGACGGCGGACAGCTTGCACGTCGGCTCGCTGCTGCAGATCACGCTGCTGATGCGCGTGGCGCTGGCGGGGCATCGGCCGATTGCGCTTGTCGGCGGCGGCACTGGCATGATCGGCGATCCGTCGGGCAAGTCCGCGGAACGCAAGCTGCAAACCGACGCGGACGTGCGCGCCAACGCCGAGGCGATTGAGACCCAGATCTTGCACGTCTGGCGCAACATGGCGGCGGCACTGGCCGATGCGGAGCGGCCGCCGGAGCCGCAGTTCGAGAACAACGCGACGTGGCTGAGCAGCTTGAATGTCATCGACTTTTTGCGGGACATCGGCAAGCACTTCAGCGTCAACGCGATGATCCAGCGCGACTCGGTCAAGACGCGGCTGGAGGCGCGCGAGCAGGGCATCAGCTACACCGAATTCAGCTACATGCTGCTGCAAGCCTATGATTTTCTGGAGCTTTATGGTCGATGCGACTGCCGCGCGCAGTTCGGCGGCTCGGACCAGTGGGGCAACATCGTCTCCGGCACCGACCTCATCGGCCGGCTGGCGGCGGGCGCGGCCGAAAAGCCGGCGTTTGGCGTGACGGTGCCGCTGATTACCGCGAAAAATGGCCAGAAATTCGGCAAGACGGAGCAGGGCACGATCTGGCTGGACGCGGCGCGGACGAGTCCGTACCAGTTTTACCAGTTTTGGTACAACGTCGACGATGTCGACGCAGTGAATTACTTGAAACTCTTCACATTCTTCTCGGACGGTGTCGTCGAAAAGATCCTTCGGGACGCGGCCGCTGGCGGAAATCCGCGATATGTGCAGACCGCGCTAGCGTCGTCGATGACTGCGATGGTCCACGGGAGGTCAGCGGCTGACGAGGCCGCACACGCCAATGCGTATCTGTTCGGCGGGAGCGTAGAGCGGGCGGGGGTTGGTGTCTTTGACCACGTGCTGCGCCACGAAATCCCGACGGTGATCGTGGCTCCGGGCGCTCGGTCTATCGATCTACTCGTGGGTGCGAATCGTCCATTCCAGTCTAACGGTGAGGCCAAGCGCGCGGTTCAAGCGAATTCGATCACGATGAACGGCAAGAAGCTCGCCATCGATGACCTGAACCTCCCGCCAGACCTGCTTTTTGGTCGATTCGTTCTGACCCGATCCGGCAAGCGGAACTTCTATCTCGCGGACTTCGGCGCCTAGCCCATGACCGCCCGCGCTTCCCTCACGCGCGCCGTGGCCACGCCTGGCCGCGCGCTGCCGCTCAACGGCAACAAGGCGTCGGCGGTGCTGCTGGCGATCGTCGACCGGCCGGCCGGGCCGACGCTTGTGATGCTGCAAAAAGCCACGGGAATGCGCAGCCATGCCGGGCAAATCAGCTTTCCCGGCGGCGGCGTCGAGCCCGGTGAGGACGCGCAGCAGGCAGCGCTGCGCGAGGCGTGGGAGGAGATCGGCCTGCCGGCGGAAAGCGTTGCGATGCTGGGGACTTTGGACGACGACCGGACGTATGTGACGAACTACCACATCCGGCCGCTTGTCGGCTGGGTCGCGCATGCGCCCGCGCAGTGGCGCGCGGATCCGGTCGAGGTCGCGCGCGTGCTTGAGCTGCCGCTGGCTGAAGTCGTCGCCGCCGAGCCGGTGTCGTGGCTCGATTTCAGCATCGCCGGCATCGAATTTCGCGCGCCGCGCTACCATTTCCAGGACGGCACCGTGGTCTGGGGTGCCAGCGCCCGCATCCTGCAGCGCTTCATCGCCCGGGTGCGGCCGCAATGGCAGCCATGACGCGGCTTTTTGACGCATTTTGACGCGTCACAACTGCGTCATCAGCCGTTGACGCACTGCATTATTTGCGCCGACAATAGCCGCGCTCCGTTTGGGGCCAAAGGCTGTGCCATGTCGGA
>CAIPXZ010000746.1 GCA_903869075.1 uncultured Myxococcales bacterium
CGGGCGCCGTCCCCGCCGCCTGCAGCCGCGCGACGTGCGCCACGTTGATTTGCGACCACAAGCTCCGCGCCTTGCGTGGCGTGAAGCGTTGCTTGAAGTGCTGGGCGTCGTGGGCTTTCTTCAGGCCGTCAATCCAGCCAAAACACAGCGCTTCATCGAGCGCTTCGGCATACGTCACGCTGGCGATGCCGCTGCCTTTCTTGGCGATGCCGAGCCACAGCTCCGGCGCCGTGGCGTGGTGCTCCGTGAACCACGCGCGGAGGTCGGCGGGCGTCGCAAAGTACGTCGGGTCCATGCGCAGCGTCCTCGGCAGTTGGCGGCCAGCTTGGCGGATTGTCTGCGCTTGGGCTGCGGCGTCAAGCCACGCCTTCGCCCCTACCGCGCCACCGCGCCCAGCGCCACGCTCTCGTCATCCAGCGTCACAACGAACGGCCGGTCGTCAAACGTCAGCCTGGCGCCGTCCCAGCGCACAACCAGCACGCGGCCCATGCCAAAACCCATCGGTCCGCGGGCGTAATAATGGGCGTGAATGGTGTAGGGAAAGGCCTTCGGCGCGTCGATGGCGAACCATTCCGGGCCGTAGCCGGTCGTGACGTCCTCAAAAAGCCGGCCGCCAGAGGCCAGCGCCGGCGCCGAATAGCACGCCGTCGCGCCGGCAGCGTCGCCGACGTGGAAGTCGACGTCGTTGCCATCGGTCTCCCACGTCAGCAAAAACCGCAGCGCCGGGCCGCTTGGCAACTTCGCCCCGACGGCGGCCAGCCGCTTGTCAATCGCCTCCGCGTTCGCCGGTTCAGCCGCCAGCCACGCCGCGGCGACCAAGCCAAAGGCATCGCGCGCCAGCTCCGCCGACATCCGCGCCGCATCCGCCCGCTTCTGCGCCGTCAGGCTCGCCGCCAGCAGATCGAGCGCCGCCGCATACTGGTGCGCCCGCGCCAGCGCCAGCGCCCGCTGCGGGTAGCCAGAGATGTGGTCCGGCCGCAGCTGCTGCGCCGCCGCGTAACTGTCCGCCGCCAACGCTTGCCCGGGCGCGCCGGTCGCCTCCAGCAGATTCGCGGCAAAGCGCCGGATGTCCGCGCGCGCCGGGTGCAGGTCAATCAGCGCGCCAAACGCCCGCGCGGCTTGCTGCGGATCGGTCTGGATGAGCGTGCGGCCATAGGCGACAAGCGGCAGGATCTCACCGGGCTGCTGCAAGTGCCACTGCCACGCGGCGTCGCGGACTTGCTGCGCTTTGCCGCCCGCCAGCTGGTCCGCCAAGTCTGCATAGCGCAACGCCGAAGGGTCGGGCAAGGACGCCAACTCACCGTCAAAGGCGGTTTGCTGTTGCAGCGCGCGCTCGGCGTGCGTGGGGCCGAGCAGGCAGTTGCCATTGTCAGCCAGCGTCGCAAGCGGCGACTGCCAGTGACGGGAGGCCTCCGCGATGGCTTGCGGCGTGGGAAAAAAGCGCCAGGTCTCGCCGTCGCGCACCAACCCCAGCGCGACCCTGTCGCCGGCGTAGTGCACCGGCGCCTTGGCCCCACGCAAAGCGGCCAGCACGCACGGCCGCGCGGCGTCGCTGACGCCCAGAAGCTGCGCGAGCGTCAGGGCGCCCGTCTTGGCGATTTCCACCGTAATGGCGGCACGTTGCGTCGACCCGCCGCCCTCCGTCAGACACCGCCCCAGCGCCACGCGGCGCGCGTACAGCGGCTTCAGGTCCGCCAGCGCGCCGTCGCGTGCCAGCTGCGCTTGCGCTGCCTCTTCGCGCCGCTCGCGCGCCTCGTCGCGTTGCTCCGCGCGCTGCTGAGCCGCCGCAGCGCGCCGTTGCCGGGCGGTCTCTGCCGGCGGAAAATCCGGTTGCGGCGGCTCCAGCCGCTGGAAGACGAACATCTGGCTGTAAGTGCGCGGCTCGGCCTGCGCCGGCAAGCCGTGGATCGCCGCGAATTTGTTGGTGATACAGCTGGCGAACGGCCCGTCGGCACCGCTGACAGCGACGCCAGTGACAGCGCCGTTCGCGCCGACGGTGAACTGGACAGTGACCTTGCCGGCGAGCTGCGGCGTGTCGCGCAGCGCCTGTTCGTAACACGCCTTCAGCGCCGGCGCGCGCGCCGTCACCGCCTTGGCCACGTCGCCGAGCACCTCGGCATCGCCGTCGCCGTCGAGGCGTCCCAGCGCCACCCGGGCGACGCGCTCCGCCGGTTTTGCCGGTGGCGGTGCCGGCGGTCGCAGGTCGCCGCGGCCAAGACCCTGTCGCAGCGCGATCCCGGGTCCACCGTCGCTGCCGCCACTGCCCACCAGCTGTTGCATCGCCACGCCCTCGCTGTTTTCGGCGAACCGCTGCATGTCCGCTGCCACCGATCGCCCGCTCGCCTTGGCCGCCAGCGCCCCACGGGCACCGCCGTCGCCAGGACCTTGACGATACCGCACTTCCGGCTGCACCTCCGGCTGCGCATCGCCCAGCGCGCGCAGCGCCAGCGCCGGGTCGCCTCGCTTGACCGCCTGCAGCCCACCGTGTCCGCCAATCGCCAGCAGCGGCGCGGGGTTGGCGCGGTCGATCTGATAGCGCGCATAGTCCGCTTCCGTCTCCAGCACCAGGAACGCCGACTGGCTCGACAGCAGCCGCGCGCCGACCGACAGCGCGACGAGCGCCTGCTTGAGCGGCCCCGCCGTGGCCGCATCGGCGTCCGCCAGCTGCGCCTCCAGCCGCGCGATCTGCGCCGCCGCCGCCGCGCGCTGCACAAGCGCCGGGTTGCCAGGGCGCACCGCCGGCCGCAATTCACCGCTGGCACCGCCGGACAGCTGCAGGCGCAGCGGCTGTCCCGGATTCAGCTGCGCCGCCACAAGGAACGCGTCGCCGGGCTGCAACCCCGTGACCTGCGTCGGCCACGACCACACCGCGTCCGTCACGCGCACGTCCACTGGCGGCAGCACAGCGCGCGTCAGCCGCGCCAGAGTCTCCGCCTCGCCGCGCACCACGGTCCCAGGCTGCGGCAGCGCCGCCACCATCACCGCCGCGCCCGGTTGGTCCCGCGCGCCGTCGGGCAGCACGACATCCAGCCGCGCCACACCCGTGTCCGCGAGGCCGCGCACCGCATCGCGCAGGCGCCCCGCGTCCGTCGGTCCCGCCGTCGCCAGGCAGTCGCTCAGCAGCACCACCCGTGTCTCGCCGGGCAGCTTGTGCTGCCGCAGGTAGCCCAGCGCCGCCGCCAGATCCGACGCCCCCAGCGCCCCGCGTTTTTGCAACGCCGCCCGCTGCGCTGCGCCAAAGCCCGCCGGCGCGCCGTCGTAGACTGGCAGCTGCACCTGGTCAAAAGCCACGACGTGCACCGTCTGGGTCGCCAGCGCAAGAACCGCCTGCAGCCGATCCAGCCGCTGCGCAAAATCCGGCGCCGCGCTCGCCGACGTGTCAAACAGCACAGTCAGGTTCGTCAGCGGCGCGCTCGCCTGCGGGCTCTCCACGCGCACCCGCACCAGCGCGTGCACGCCGTCCTGCAGCGCCGCGGCGTCCTCGGCCGCGCCACTTTGCGGCCACAGCTGCAGATCCTGTAGCGGCTGCACCTCCTTGCGCTCCACGTCCACAAGCACCTGCGGCGTCCCCGCGCGCAGCGCCCACGCGTGCAGGCCCAGCTCCGCCATCCGCGGCAGCCCGGCCAGCGGCAGCACGAACGGCGCCGACGGATCCGCCAGCGGCTGCGACCACGCCAGCACCAGCTGCTTGTCCGCCGAGGCGGCAATCGGAAACACCCGCGCCGAGAACTGATTGCCAGCGTCCTTCGTCAGGATCGCTGGGTCCTGGCGGGCGTGCAAAAAGTCGTCGTACACGACCTCCGCCTTGTGTTTCTCGACGACCTCGCCCTCCATCCACGCGTCGCCGATGCGCATCGCGAACCGCCCGAGCGCCGCATCCGGTGGCAGCGTCACGGCAAAACGCCCTTCGCGCACGCGCGGTTCCGGGTTGTGAAAGGTCAGCCATAGCTCGGTCCACGCCAGCGGCCCGTCCAGCACGACGCGCGCCTCGACGCGCTTGAGGACCAGACCGCTGCCGTCGCTCGCCGTCAGGGCAAACGGCGCGTTCGGCGCTGCAGCCCGCGCGGTCGGCGGCTGTTCCAGGGCGTCCGCGTTCGAGGGCTTGGCGGGTCGCCCCGTCGGCAGCGCCAGGGTCGCCTCCGCGGTCGGCAGCGTCGCCGCGACGGCGCTTGTGGCAGCCAGCGCTGCATGAATCATCAAGATTGTCAGGTTTTTGCGCATGACGCCTCCGCTGTGACCTGCCGCTTGGACGCACAACTGGCGGCGCGGATCTGGCGCGCCCTGCGTCGGCAGTGTGCCGCAACGGCCAGGCAGGTCAAACCGCGCGCGGGCGCGGCGCTTGTGTGACAATTTTGGCGGGCGCGCGGCGAAATCCGCCGGGATGCGAACATGATCCGGTCCCACCCGACACAGGGCGGGCTGCGCCCCAGCCGGTCGCCGTCAATCCGTCAGCACCACCTCGACGCCATCGTGCACCGGCGGCTCCGTCGTCGGATCGACAAACAGCCAACGCAGCAACGCGCGGTAGAAGCCAAACAACGGGTTGCGCGCGGCAATTTCATCGCGCACGCGCTCGCGTGTGGACTTGAACGAGGTGTGGCTCTCGCGCGTCAACCGCTCGCGTTCATGCAGGAAATTGGACAGCGGCTGCACCTGCACCTCAAACGTCCGCCCACCCCACGCCACAACGCTCTTCATCGCCGACCAGCCGGAGCGCTTGCGCGATTCTTGATCCAGGTAATTTTTCACTTCAATAAAGCGCAGCGCCCGGTGATCATCGTCCTGCGCCACGTTGCGCGCCGCCAGCTGCGCGTCGCCAAACTGCAGCGTCTGTAGCGCCGCGTGCAGCCGCTCGGCGTCCTCCACCGTGCCGACGACGATCTTGACGCCAAAAACGTCCTTCACGTACCGCCCCAGGTGCCGCAGCTGCTTGTCCTTGAGCACCAGCTGGTCGAGCTCGAAGATCTCATCGGCGACCTTGTTCCAGATTTCCTCTTCCGCCTTGATCCGCGTCAGCAATCGGTAGACGGAAAACGGGTTGGGCGCGTCCGCCTCGTATTCAACCACGTTGCTGATCAACCCGGCGCGCAGCCAGCCGCGCTGGTCGGCGATCGCCAGCCGCGCCAGGACGCGGTTGCCGAGGTCGATGTCGGTGGTGCCGATGACCTCCGCTTCGGTGACGTCGACGGTGAGGGTGAAGCGTTCGCGCGTGCGCTCGACCTCGCCGATGACGACGCTGCGGCGCTGGACGGTGCCGAGGAAGTGCTCGGCCAACAGGTTGGCCAGCAAGTGCAAATCGCGCTCGCCGTGGCGGATCATCTCGCTGAATTCGCCGCGCGCCTGCGCGACTTCACTGCGCGAAAACAGCAGCCGTTCACCGCCACGGCCCTGATCCAGCGCCTGGCGGTGCCGTTGCAAGGCGACGACGAGCGCGTTGAGCCCGGGCGCGCGCGACACCATCCACAGCGGCGAATCGACGGTCAGCACCGGCTCCAGCGTGGCGTCCGGGGGCGTGGGCAGGGTGGACGGGGGCACGGCAGACCTCGGCGGCAGGGCGCTCGCCCGGCGGAGGGTTCGCGGCGAGAGGGGCGGGTTGCGGGCACGCAGCGCGCGCCGCGCCTACTTTACTTTGGCATTCTCAGCGTCCAGCCATGTCTGCAGCGGCTTGAAATACGCCACCATCGCGCGCGTCGACAAGTCCTCGCCGGTCGCTTCCTTCAGCACCACCCGCCAGTCGCGCGTCGCGCCTTGCTCCATGATTTTCTTGAGGAATTTGCCAACTTCCTTGTTGCCGTAATAGTTGCAGCTGTGCGGATCCTGCTTGAGGATCTTCGTCGCAATGTACTCGTGCAGCTGGTATTTCAGCACCGTGGCGATCGCGTAATCGTAGTACTGCGCCGGGTCGTCGTTGATGTGCGTCTTGGTACAGGCGTCGCACGCCGTCGGGTCGGTCAGCCGCGCGGCGTCCGGTGGCGCCACGTCCTGGTAGTCCGCCACGAGCTTCCACCACGTCTCCTGCCACTTTTCCGGCGGCAAGTTCTTCTCGTACAGCTGGTACTCGAACTCGGTCATCACGCCCGCCGACCACGGCAAAAACGCGATCGTGTGCTCCAGCGCCTCGTTCAGCAGGAACGCCGTCTGGTCCACTTTCATGCCGGCCGGCAGGATCTGCTGCTGCTGCAGGTACGGCACCTGCCCGGCGGCGATCGAGATCAGCTCACCCACGCCCTCGTGAAAAGCGCGGTTGGCACCTTCGCGCAGCACCGGCGGCACGCCTGGCCGCGCATAGCTCATGTAGTAGTAAATGTGGCCAAGTTCATGATGCGCCGTGGAAAACCACTCGCTGTCGCTCTCGACGCTCATCAGCGACCGCACGTCCTTGTCGAGGTCCATGTGCCACGCCGACGCGTGGCTGTTCTTCTTGCGCGGGTTGCCCGCCGGGACCGGGTACAGGTCCGACTTGGCCCAGAACGACGCCGGCAGCGGCGCGAAACCCATCGACACGTAAAACTTTTCCGCCTGCTTGACGATCCACTCCGGCGTCTTGTCCTTGAAGTACTGGTCCAGCTCCACGCCCGGCGCCAGCGCCACCCAATTCTGCGCCCAGCGGTTGGTCAGCCAGTGCGCCGGGATCGCGCCCTTGGGCTCCGGCTGGTTGTAGCGCGCCGCCAGCGCGTGCCGCGTCCACGTGTGCAGCGCCTTGTACAGTGGCTTGATGTCGGTCAAAAAGCCCTGATTCAGCTTGCGCATTTCGTCAACGGTCATGCCGTATTCGGAGACCTGCAGGGCAAAAAACGAGCTGAAGCCCATCTCACGCGCCAGCTGGTTGCGCAGCTTTTGCAGCTTGACCAAGCCGGCCTTCAACGGCCGTCCCAGCTCCTTGGACGCGTTCCAGACATTCAGCCGTTCATTCAAGTCGTTGGACGCGCGCAGCACGCCGTCGATGTCGTTCGCCGACACCGGATGCGCGCACTTGCCGTCGGCGTCCCGCGGCGCCAAGCAGTAGGCAAAGCCGTCCTGAACGCTGGCCTGCTGGCTCTCCGCCTCGATGCGCGCGTCGACGACCGCCGGAATCGTCCCCGGTGCGCTCGCCGCCTTGAACAGGATCGACTGCAGCTGCTTGACCTGCAGCGGCGTCAGTTTGCCTTTCTGATCCAACCACTTGCGCGTCTCGGCGATCACCGCCGGGTTGCCCTGGAACGCCGCGGCCATCTGCCCGGACGCGGTGCGCTTGCCGTCGTTGCGGTCACTGACGTCGGTCGAGCCCGCCCACGCGTTCTCGTTGTCCACCGCCGACAGCCGCTGGTACAGGCCGTTGTACACGTCCAAAAAGCCCTGCGCGCTGGCCTGGACCGGCGTCAGCTTGGGCGGCAGCGGGCCCACAGTGGGCACGCCCAGTTGGCAAATCAACAGCAAGGGGATGAGCAGCATGGGAACCTCCGGCGCGCGAGTGTAGGCGCGCGCGCGCGGGGCGGCAACCGCGGGCCGGCGGATCGGCAGCGGCGGACGATCGCCCGCGCGCCGCGGGCCAAAGCCAGCAAAAATCCCCGGCCAGCGCCGATGCTGGACGCAAATCGGAAACATCGGCGGGAAAATTCGCGCCACCGCTTGCAGTTTGCCGCGCCGCGTCCGCATCCTCGGAGCCCGTCGCGCCGCGGCAGGCTCAGGAGTGTTGTGCCTATGTGCTTGAAACGCATTCGGTTGTTGCTGCTTGGCAGCGTCGTGCTCAGCGTGGCGCTGCCGGCGTGGGCGGACGTCGAGCCGCCGCCCGTTGTGCCGACGACCGACGCCGTGTCGGCGATGATGGTCGGGCTGTCCGATGGCGTGACGCTCGCCGGCTACGCGGAAGTGCATTATGGCTACGACGCCAACCAACCCAAGGGCGGTCAGACGCTGCTGCGGGCGTTCGACCAGCGGGCGAACTCGTTCATGGTCGACAACGCGGTGTTGGACGTCGCATGGCAAAAAGGCCCGGTGCAGGGCAGGGTTGCGCTGCAAGTCGGCGCTACGGCGGCCAGCTATTACCGCTCGGAAGTCAGCCAGCCGGGCACCGGCATCAACGCCACGAGCGACGGCTCGCTGTGGCAAAACATCCAGCAAGCGTGGCTGGGCTACAAAATCAACGACGCGGGCACGTGGTCGGCCCAGGCCGGGCTGTTCATGTCGTCGATCGGCCCGGAAGTCATCGCCGTCAAGGACAACTGGAACTGGTCGCGCTCGGATTTATTCGCGTTTTTGCCGGCTTACCACGCCGGCGCCAAGCTCAACTGGCAGGCCACGCCGACGTTCAGCATGATGGCGATGCTGTGCAACGGCTGGAATTCGGCGGTGGACAACAACGACGGCAAGTCCTTGCAATTGCAGGCGCAATGGACCGGTGAAAAGCTGCAGGCTGGGCTGCTGTACATGGGCGGCAATGAGCGCAACACGGGCGCCAAGGAGGGCACGCCGTGGCGGCACCTGGGCGATGCGTGGCTGACGTGGCAGGTCGCCGATCACGTTTGGCTGATGGGCCACGTCGACGGCGGCGCGGAGCTGACAAACCAGGGCACGGCGAGCTGGCTCGGCGCGGCGCTGTACGCCAAGGTGCAGCTGGCCGAAAAGTGGTTCATGGCGGTGCGCGGCGACACGCTGGGCGAACAGCGCGCGACCGACGCGGCGGGTGTGATGTCCGACGCGATGCTGATGCCCGTGGCGCGGCTGAGCTCGGCGACGCTGACGTTCGATTGGCGGCCGGCGAATTTCCTGCTCGTGCGCGCGGAAGGCCGCGGCGACTGGAGCGATGGCAAAGCGTTCATCGCCGGCACGCCCGACGTCGTCGGCGGCGAGCCGATCGCCAACAGCGCCAGTCGCTTCACCGCGATGCTCGGCGTCACCGCGTGGTTCTAGCCTTGGCCGATCCGCTGCCGCGCGCGGCGCGTGGAGGCGCTCACGAAATGATTTGGAAACAAAACTGCGATACACCCGCTGTCGGCACTTTTCCGGAGGACCCCTGCCATGGCTCTTGACCGTTCCCCGCCGCACGCTCGACGCTTGGCGATTCTGCTGCTGACAGCTGTGCTCACCGCGCCGTTTACCCTGAGCGCGTCCGCGCGCGCCGAGGATGCCAAGCCGGCCGTCACCGCGCCCGCGCCCGATCCGACCGGCGCCAACACCGGTGTCGCCGCAGACGTCGCCGCGACCGACAACGGCAAAAAGCTGGACGAGGTCGCCAAGGAGCTTGGCCACCAGAAGATCTCCATCAACATCGTGTGGACGCTGCTGACGGCGTTTCTCATCATGTTCATGCAAGCCGGCTTCGCCATGGTGGAAACCGGCCTGACGCGCGCCAAAAACGCCTCGCACACAGCGGCGATGAACGCGTTCATCTACCCCATCGGCATGTTGGTGTTCTGGGCGTGCGGCTTTGCCTTCATGTTCGGCAGCGTCGGTCCCGTCGCCGCGCTCGGCGGCACGCCCGGTCTCGCCAGCCCGCCGCTGTCGTTTACGCTGTTCGGCAAGCCGTTCGAGGTGCTCGGCACCGGCGGCTTCTTCCTCGGTCCCAAGGTCTACGACGTCGGCGTGATGACGCTCTTCATCTTCCAGATGGTGTTCATGGACACCGCCGCCACAATCCCCACCGGCACCATGGCCGAGCGCTGGAAATTCGGCGCCTACGCGCTCTACGGCGTCATCGCCTGCGCGTTCATCTACCCCGTCTACGGCATGTGGGTCTGGGGCGGCGGCTGGCTCGCCGACCTCGGCACCAACTTTGGCCTCGGCCACGGCCACGTCGACTTCGCCGGCTCGTCCGTCGTCCACCTCACCGGCGGCGTCATGGCGTTCGTCGGTGGCAAGATGCTCGGCGCGCGCTACGGCAAGTACAACCGCGACGGCACCGCCAACGTCATCCCCGGCCACAACATCCCGATGGCCGTCATCGGCACATTCATCCTCGCGTTCGGCTGGTTCGGCTTCAACGCCGGCTCGACAATCGCCGGCACGGACCTGCGCATCGGCGTCGTCGCCACCAACACGATGCTCGCGTCCGGCGCTGGCGGCCTGACCGCGACGTTGTGGATGTGGTTCGTGCGCGCCGGCAAGCCCGATACGTCCATGATGTGCAACGGCATTCTCGCCGGCTTGGTCGCCATCACCGCGCCGTGCGCGTTCGTCACGCCGACGTCGGGCGTGCTGATCGGCGGCATCGCCGGGCTGCTCGCGGTGGAAGCCGTCTATTTCGTCGACCGCAAGCTGAAGATCGACGATCCCGTCGGCGCCATCGCCGTCCACGGCGTCAACGGCATGTGGGGCATCGTCGCGCTCGGCCTGTTCGCCGACGGCAGCTACGGCGACGGCTGGAACGGCGTCCCCGGCACCGTCAAGGGCCTGTTCTACGGCGACAGCGGCCAGCTGGTTGCCGGGCTGATTGGTCTGGCCGCCAACATCCTGTATGTTGCGCCGATGGCGATTGGCACGTTCTGGCTGACCAACAAGCTGGTTGGCAACCGCGTGCCGTTGGAAGACGAAATCGAGGGTCTGGACATCCCGGAGATGGGCGCCCCCGGCTATGTCGGCGTGGCGATGGACAAAGCGTCCGAGACGCCGATCCCCAACTGAAGCCCTTTGCGCGTTTGAGGTAGCCATGAAGTTGATTGTTGCCTACATCCAGCCCGAAAAGCTGAGCGACGTGAAGCACGCGCTCGCCGCGGTGGACATCACCAAAATCTCGGTCATCACCAACGCGCTGGGCTGCGGCCAGCAAAAAGGCCACGTCGAGGAATACCGCGGCGTGCAGGTTGAGGTCAGCCTCCGCATGAAAGTGCGGCTGGAGATCGCCGTGAACCAGGAATTCGTCGAGCCGTGCATCGAAGCCATCATCGCCGGCGCCCGCACCGGCAAGGTCGGCGACGGCAAAATCTTCGTCACCGAGCTTGTCGAGTGCATCCGCATCCGCACCGGCGAGCGCGGCGGCACCGCCGTCGGCTGAATGCCGGCACGAGCCTGCTGAATTTTCGACGCTTGCCGCGCGGCGTGGTACTTTGCCCGCCGATTTGGAGGAAGCGGGCTTTGCGTATCACATTCATTCGTCACGGCGTCAGCGAATTGACGGGCAAGCCGGTGCTGGTTGGCCACACCGACTCGCCGCTCTCGGACCTGGGACGGCTGCAGGCGGCGCGGCTGGGCGAGCGCTTTGCCGGACGGCCGTTTGACGCGCTCTGGGCGAGCCCGCTGCTGCGCACGCGCGACACCGCGGCGGCTATCGGCGAGGCCATCGGCCACGCAGTTGTGCTGGACAAGCGGCTGATGGAAGTGAACCTGGGCGAGCTGGAGGGCGCGCACTTTACGCAGCTGCAGAACGGTCCGGGCAGCTGGCGCGACCGCTGGCAGAAAAATCCCGGCCGCGTCCGCTTTCCGCGCGGCGAAAACCTGCAGGAAGTCGCGGCGCGCAGCTGGCAAGTGCTGGAGCACCTGTACGAGCGGCATCCGACCGGCCACGTCATCATCGTCTCGCATATGTTCACGATTTCGACGATGTTGTGCCGCGTGCTCAAGCTCAAAGTCGGCCAATTTCGCACGTTTGCCGTGGACCCGGCGTCGGTCACGACGGTGCAGCTGGACGCCAGCGGCCTGCGGCTGATGCTGCTGAACGACACGAGCCACCTGGAAGGGCTCGACGGCGAAAAGATGCGCACGGGCGCGCTGCCGGGCCGCAAGTAAACAAAATTACGGACAATTCTGACCAAAGCTGACGTGGAACCGGCCGTCGAGGTGCTGGTTTACGCCCGCGCCCGCCGCGTCGGCGCGCGCGTGCAGCACGTGGCCGACGACGCTGCACGGCGTGTCGATCACCAGCGGCAACTCCGGCGACACCCACAGCGGCCCCAGCGGATCGAGGCTGACGAACGCGAACGACAGCCCCGCCGGCAGCGGATAGCCGTCGTCATCGCGCTCCAACCACAGCTTGAGGTTGATGTGCCCGGCCCACGGCGCGCGCGCCGCAATCCGCGGCAGCACCATAGAAAACCCTTGACCGCCCGGGACGATCGGCAGCAGAGGCAGGTCCGTCGCCGTCGGGGTGTCAGCCAGCAGCGTCGCGGTCGTGTCGCCCGGCAGCAAGGCGACAAAGAACAGCGGCGGCGCCGGCGCTGCATCCGCGCCCGTCGTCGCATCCGCGTCGCTCGCCGACTGCCCGGCGCACGCCGTCAGCAGCAGCAGCAGCGCCAGCTTCAGGGCGTGCAAAAGCCGCTCCAGCTGGGGATGATCGTCGCCTCGTCGCTGCCGGTCAGGCCCATCAAGTCGCTGACAGCGACGTGGACGAGGATGTGGTGGCCCTGGATGACGCAGGGCTCCTTGATGTAGGCGGTGATGGCGTTGCCGTCGGTGGTCAGCAAGTCGCCGGTGTCGGTCAGCGTGCGGGTGAACGGCATCTCGCCGGGCTTGACGGCCTGGCCGGTGTCGACGTCGGTCATGTCCACCGTGACGCGCATTTTGCTGGCGTAGAAGTCGCGGCTTGTGTGCAGCATGACCCAGACGTGCTGGCCGCCTTGCGGGCCCATGATGATGTGCGGCTTGACGGTGGCGCCGTGCCAGTCGACAAAGCCGGTGCCGTCGTCGTTGGCGCCGCCGATGATGACGCTGCCGGTCCCGAGCGCGCCCGGCGCGGCGTTCGACGTGCAAGCGCTGACGACAAGCACGCTGGCGGCGATCACGGACCGCATGGATAGCTCCACTGCGGCGTCACGACGGCCGAGTCGCTGGTCGCCACGCCGTACAGGTCGCTCGCCAACATCTCGACGCGAATCAGGCGGTTGGCGATCGCGCACGGCGCGCTGACGTAGGCGGTAAAGCCCTCGTAGGCGTCGAAATCGCCGTAAGGCGTCAGGTTCAGGATCCGCGACACTTCACCGGGCTCCACAAGCACGCCCGTCTGTTCGTCGTGCATGTTCACTGTCAGCAGGATCTTCTGCTTCCACAGGCCGTGGGCGTGGGCGCTGACCCAGACGTGCTGGCCGCCCTGTGGACCGCGGATGATCGTGGGCTTGGCGGTGCCGTCCCGCCAGGAGACAAAGCCGAGGCCGCTGTCGTCGGCGCCGCCAATCTCGAGGCTGGGCGGGCCGAGATCGCCGCCGCCGCCGGCGTCGATGCCGGGCTGGGAGGCCCAGCTGCAGCCGCCGAGTGCAAACGCCGCAAGACCTATGAAAAACCGTGAAGCCATGCTGCCGCCGCGCGCTCTTGGGCGCCGTGCCCAGACCGCACGATAGCGCGCGCGGGCGTTGGGAACAAATCGCCGGGGCATTTGCCTGCGGTGTCGGCGGCGCGACGTGACGGCGACGAAGCCGCGACCGGACAATTCTTGACGCAATCCGCTGGCCGACGCCGTTGACTGTTGCCGGCAGCTCAAGCACTGTGTGCCGCGGGAGGGCCTCATGCACCAGATGGATCGTCTGAATTTTCGCTACTTGACCGCCGCGCTCGCGCTGGCCGGCGCGTTGTTGCCGGCTTGTACAACCACGCCAGCCGCCGATACGGGCGACGACGCTGTGGTGGATGCTGCCACGGTGGACGCTGCCGACGCCGCCGCCGATGTCAGCGCCGACGTGTCGCCGCCGGTGCTGGATTGCGTGCCGAACCCGCCGCCCGAAGCGCTCGTCAAGGTCGGCATGGTCAACGGCGTGCGCGTCCTGCCGGGTGGCCGCACGCTGACACCGGCGGGCACCGAGGCCACCGTCGGCGGTTTTCCGATCGACGTCCGCTACCACCCGACGCTCAACGTCGCCTACATCGCCAACACCGGCTACGCCATCCGCGCCGTGCAGGTCGTCAACACCGCGACCGGCGCCATCATCCAGCAAGTCAACCGCGACGAGGCGTTCTACGGCCTGGCGATTTCCCCTGACGGAAAGCGGCTTTTCGCCGCGGGCGGCTACGCCGGCAAGGTCGACGTCTACGACATCGCCAGCGAAGGCACGCTCACCGGCGCCGCGTCCGTGCCGATCGACAGCTACCCCGCCGGCATCGCGCTCTCCAAGGACGGCACGCGGTTTTGGGTCGGCCAGTTCAAGGGCACAGCCGTCGAGGAATTTGACGCCAAGACCCTGCAGCTCAAGCGGATTTTGGTTACGCCGATCCCGCCGTACGCGTTGCTGGAGCTGCCCGGGCGCAAGGAGCTGTGGGTGGCGAGCCTGTCGAACGACCACATCGCGGCGATTGACCTGACGACGGACGTGACGAACGCGACGCTCGTGGACGTTGGGATGTCGCCGGTGAACCTGGTGGCGACGGCGGACGAGTCGACGGTGTTCCTGGCGTCGGCGAACGGCGATGAAGTGCTGGCGGTGGACACGCAAACCCGCAGCGTCAAAGGCCGCGAGCCGGTCGGTGAGCCGACGATTCTCGGTGAAAACCAGAAGCCGCTGCCGGCGAGCAGCCCGGGCGGCGTGGCGTACGATGCCAAGACCGACCGGCTGTTCGTGACGCGCGCGGCGGACAACGCGGTGTCGGTGCTGGCCGGCAAAGATCTGTCGCCGCTGGGCGCAATCCCGGTCAGCTGGTATCCGACGGCGGTGGCGCTGAGCCCCGACGCGACGCACGCGCTGGTTCTGAACGGCAAGGGCGCTGGCGCTGGGCCGTTGGCGCTGTACACCGAAGGTGCCGAGAGCGGCAAGGATCAGATGGCGGGAACCATTTCCCTGATTGATCTCAAGGGCTTGGACTTGGTCAAAGGCGCGGCGCAGGTCGAGCAAAATGTCCGCCGGCCAAGCCAGGTGTTCCCGTTCCAGTGCGACGCGCCGTTTCCGGTGCCGGCGCACTTGGGCGGCGCGTCGCCGATCAAGCACATCGTGCTGATCGTCAAGGAAAACAAGACCTACGACTCGGTGCTGGGCGACCTCGAGACCGGCGACGGCGACCCCAAGCTGGCGATGTTTGGCGAAAAGATCACCCCCAACCTCCACGCGCTGGCGCGCAAGTACGCGCATCACGACAACTTTTACGATGACTCGGAGACGTCGATTCAGGGCCACCTGTGGCTGACGTCGTCGTTTGTCGATGATTACATCGAGCGCACGTGGTTTGAAGATTACCGCAACCATCCCGGGTGGGGTGAAGATGCGGTGCATCCCAGCGGAAGGCCTGGGTTTTTCACGTTCTTCACCCACCTGATCCGCCACAACGTCGACTTTACCATGTTCGGTGAGATCGTCGGCGCGCTGGACGCCGTGCCTGAAGGCGCCGTCGCCGACCACGTCGATGGCCAATTCCCGGGGTCGTTCTTCAACACCGGCATCAGCGACGTCGACAAGGCGAAATACGTCGCGGACGCGCTGCTCGGTGGCAATCGCTCGGGCAAATTCACGGATACGCCTGACCACGCGCCGAAATTTCCGCCGTTTGTTTATGTGCTTTTTCCCAACGACCACACCAACGGCACGGGCGCGGGCGCGCTGACGCCCGAGGCGATGATCAACGACAACGACGTCGGCATGGGGACGCTCGTCGACGCCATCACGCACGCCCCCGAATTCGATAGCACGGCGATCTTCATCGTCGAGGACGATCCGCAGCAGGGCGCCGACCACGTCGACTACCACCGCTCGATTTGTTTGGTTGTGAGTCCGTACGCCAAGCCCGGGTACGTCAGCCATGTCCATACGTCGTATCCAAGTCTTTTCAAGAGCTTCGAGCTGATTCTCAATATTGCGCCGCTCAACCGGTATGACGCGATGGGCACGCCGCTGTGGGATGCCTTCCAGCAGCAGCCGGTGCCAACCACGCCCTTTGTCCATTTGGAACGCACGGTTCCGGACACCAAGAACGGCGGCAAGACGCTTTCCGCGCGCATTTCCGACCACATGGATTTCAGTGGCCCAGACAAGAATCCGGATCTCGGCGATCTGCTGCGCTGGCACATGACCGGGCAGGCGCGGCCAGGATCGCGTCTGGCCCAGATTATTGCTGGGAAATTGCCGCTGAGCGTGCTCGACCAGCACCCGGACGACGATGGCGACGACGACGTCTACGACGCCGCGCTGAGTGCCATGGAGCGCTACGTCACAACGCACCCGGAATTCAAGCACGACATGCGGCCCCGCAAGCGGCCGCGCGTGCGGGATGTGGATTAACTAAAGCGCCGCCGCCACGCGCTGGCAGAGCGTCCGCAAAATCGCGATGCGCGCCGCGTACTTGTCGTTGGCCGGCACGAGGACCCACGGCGAATTCTCCGTGCTCGTGCGCTCGACCATGTCGCAGACCGCGCGCTCATAGTCCTGCCATTTCGCGCGGTTACGCCAGTCCTCAGCGGTGATCTTGAAGGCCTTGAACGGCGTCACCTCGCGCGCGTGAAACCGCCGCAGCTGCTCATCTTCGGTAATGGTCACCCAGAATTTTACCACGATCGCGTTGGCGTCGGTCAGCTGTTCCTCAAAGTCGTTGATCTCGGAATACGCCCGCACCCACTCGGATTCGCTGCAGAATCCCTCGACGCGCTCGACCAGGACCCGGCCATACCACGACCGGTCGAAGATTGTTACGCGGCCTTTGCGTGGCAACTGCCGCCAAAATCGCCACAAATACGGCTGGGCGCGCTCCTCCTCGTTCGGCGCGGCGACCGGAATCACGTTGTAATGTCGGGCATCCAGCGCGCCGGTGATCCGCCGAATCGAGCCGCCTTTGCCAGCCGCGTCCGCGCCTTCAAACACAACGATCAGCGACCGCCCAGCGAATTTCGGGTCGCGCGTCAACAGGTTCAGGCGCCCTTGGTATTTTTCGAGCTTTTCCTCATACACCTTCTTGCTTAGCGCCGCGGTGAAATCAAGTGCATTCAGGAGGTTGCGTCCATCGAGCGCGGCCTTTGGCAGCACGTGGGGCTGCGCCGGCGGCGGCGGTTCCGCGACCACCGTGTGGTCGCGCAGCGCGGTCAGCAGCGCCTCGCCGACCGTCAGGTAACGGTAATTGGAATCTGTGCCCTCGACAATCGTCCAAGGCGCCTCGCCCGTGCTCGTTTCGCGCAGCGCCACCTCGGAAATTGCGCGAAAATCGTCGTATTGCTTGAAGCGTTGCCAGTCCAGATCTGTGACGCGCCAGCGCGTCTTGGGGTCTTTTTCGAGGGATTTCAAGCGCTTGTGCTGGGCTTTTTTGGATAGATGGAACCAGAATTTCAGCACCACCGCGCCTTCCGCCACCAACATCCGCTCAAAATGGTTGATGTCCTGCAAATAGCGCTCAAATTCCGCGCTTTTGCACTGGCCGTGGACCCGCCAGACGATCGGGTCTGTGTACCACGAACCGAACAGGATGCCGATTTTGCCCTTGGGCGGCAGCGCCCGCCAGAACCGCCACATGCGCGGACGTTCGGACTCCTCATCGCTGCGCTCGCCGAACGCGTGGGTGATGATGTGGCGCGGATCCATCCATTCATTCAACAGGTTGACGGTCTCGCCTTTGCCCGCGCCGTCCACGCCGCCGATGAGCACAACGACCTGGTGGCGTTTTTGCGCCAACAATTCGTACTGCGCCGCCAGCAGTTGTTCACGCAACTCCGCTTCACGCTTGATAAATTCTTGCTTGGGAATGGAGTGACCGAGTTCCGCAGACTCAAACATCGCGCACCTCCGGGTTGTCACGCGGTCCAGGAACGACCGCGCGCCGGGATGCTACGCCACTGTTACGGAAACTGCCATGCTGCCGTTGTAGCCGGCCAAAGTATCGACGCCTTCAGGGTTTTCATCGCTCGTCGCGCCGCTGGCGGTGATGCAACGGGCTTGGACGGTGTGGTTGCCGGCGCCGGCTTGCCAGTCAAAATGCCAGAGCGTCCACACGTCCTGCACGCCAGCATAATCCAGCGTCGCTGGCTGCCACGCGCCGCCGTCCACGCGCACGTCCACGCGCACGATGCCGTCGCGGCCGCAAAATGCCGTGCCATAAACCGTGGTTACGCCAGGGCTGAGCGTCGCCGCCGGCGCCGGGCTGCGGATGTAGGCGTTGGGGCGATAAAATGCGGTGGCTGACCAGCCCTGGCTTTCCCAAAATCCGGTGAACGGTTGTGCCACAAATTCAATGGCTTTGACCCATTTAGGGTTCTTCATGCCGTAGCGGTTTGGCACCAGCAGCCGCGCCGGATAGCCGTGCTCGTGCGGCAGCGCCACGCCGTTCATGCGCCACACCAGCCACGTCGGCAGCGCCAGCACGCTGGTCGGCAGGCCGGTCGCGTAGTCGTCCAACCCGGTAATCTTCAGCTCGCTGACATCCGGCGGCACCTGCACGCCTTTGGCGGCGAAGATTTCCAGCAGCGGCAGCCCGGTCCAAATCGCGTTGGAAATCAGCTGGTACTGCGGCCCGCCGCCGATGCACTCCAGCGTATGCTCCTTGTCGCGCGGCTGCAGCGACTCCAAAAACGCGAAATCCACTGTCGCCAGCAGTTTGCCGCGGTCCAGCAGGCTGAGCGTCCACTGCCCGGCATCGACGGACGGCGTGCCGCAGCAGCTCGTCACGTAGTGCTTGTCGTTGGCGGTGATCTTCGGCAGCCCCGGCGCTGTCGCCACCGCATCGGCGGCATTCGCGGCATCAGCGGCAGCGGTCGCATCCACGGCAACGGTCACCGGCACATCGGCGGCGGCATCCACGGCGGCCGTGCCATCCGGGCCCGCCGCATCCGCGGTCTGCACGCTGGACGCGGCGGGCGATTCACACGCGACAAGCAGCGCCGACGCGCCGACGCCCGCGAGCCATTCGCGGCGGGACAGGGCAGGGGCGGGCGGTTGAGCCGACATGCGAACTCCACGGACAACAGGGGCGATGCCCACCTTCGGCAAAGTGCGGCGCGCCGTCAAGCGAAGCTGCGCAAAATCCACCGAAAATCAGGCGGTTGGCGTGTCGTCTTCGGGCTCGACCGCGGCGTAGACGCAGTCGCGCAGCCGGACCATTTCCGCGCGCGCCAGCCGCTGGCCGACCTGCGACGCCCACCACAGCGCGAAAGCGATGGCCGCGCACAGCGGCGCCAGCAGCCCCAGCCAGGAATTGCCGCTGCCGCTCAGCTGCGACGCCCAGGCGAAAATCAGCGCGAAAAAGCCGATGGCCGTCAGCGTCAGGTAGCAAAACGCGAAGCCGGTCCACACGCTCGGATGCGGGCTGAACCGGCCAAAGAGGTGCGTCGCGCCGTCCTCGGCCTGCACGTCCAGCATCAGCCAGGGCGACCAAAAATGTCTTACTTCCGGGATCATGCACAGCACGACGTGATCCTGATCCTCGCGCACCGTCGTCGCCTCGCCGCCGCCTGGCTGCCGCGCCCAGCGCACTTCCACCTGCGGCGCCGCCATGCGCGCGCGCAGACGCCGCAGCACGACGCCCGTCGGCTCGGCAACGCCAATCGTGAAAGTGGCACGCAATTCCAGTGACAGGGTCGCCCTCCGCAGCGCTAACCCTCCCACGATGCGGAACTCCGCGGCTGCGGTCAAGGGCCAAAATGCAGGAATTTGTGCCGTGGGGCGGCGGGGATCGGCTGCCTACCGGCTGTCGAGCCAGGCCTGCAGCGCCTGCTCCGGGGCCGCCGCCACCGGCGTGTCCTGGCACGTCCCCAGCTGCGGCCACGTCGCGCTCAGCCGCTCGTCCGCCGGCCGCTGCAGCGCCGCCAGCGCCGCCACGAGCTCCGCCGGCGCCTGCGCCGCGACCGCCGACCACTGCCGCCACGTCAGCCGATCGTGCGCCGCGTCGAGCGTGAACGTCAGCGGCCGCGCGTGCCCCAGCAGCTCCAGCTGGGTCTGCACCGTCAGCGGCGTCTGGGCGTACGGCAGCAGCGTCGCCGACGGGTGCGTCCACACCAGCAGGCTCGTCACCGTCAGCCGCGGCAGCGTACACACCCGCCGCACAACCCGCTGCGCCGCGGCGCGCACGTCCACCGGCGTCGGCGCGCCCAGATCGCGCTCCTGCAGCACCGCCGCCCGCGACAGCGGCCGCACCTGCTTCCACACGAGCCGACCCGGCAGCGGCGGCCCGGCGCGCAGCTTGGGCCAGCCATCAGCGACGAGGCGAAACTCCAGATCCAGCAGCGTCGTCAGGGTCTTTTGCCCCGCCGGCAGCCGCGCATTGCGCGCCGCCAGCCAGCGCCCGGCCAGGCCCTCCAGCGCCGCGAACATCTGCAGCAGCTGGGCGTCGGCCAGCACCGCCGCGGGGTGCGTCGTCGCTGCCTGGATGCGCGTCAGCTGCAGCCGCCCGTCCGCCGCACGCACCACGCGGTCGATCTCCGGCACCACGTGCACACCCGGCGGCGGGTTGGTCACCGACAGCGCGCCCGGCTGCACGTTCACCGTCAGCTCCGCCGTCGGCGCGCCTTGCGCGTCCAGCCCCAGGCCCATCAGCACAACGCCGTTGGCCACCTCCAGCGGGTCGGGAAACGACGGCTCCACGAGCACCGCCATCCGCGGCGCCAGCTGGTCCACGCCGGCGCGCGCGCGCTCCGCCCACGCGTCGTGGCTCCAGAACGACGCCCAGACGTTGCGAATCGCCTTTTCAATCGTGTGCTTGCGCGCGTCGCCGTTCAGCCGCTCGGCGTGCAGGTAGCCCGAATGTGAGCTGTAAATGCCCGCGGCGTTGAAGCCCTCGACGTCCTCCGCCGTCGACGACGAGCGAAACCGCAGCGGCTGGTCGTCCGCCAGCGCCCCGAACCGCGCCTCCAGCTGCGCGCGCACGCCCGCCAGCCAGCGCGGGTCGAGCGGCGCCGCGCGGATCATGTGCTGCACGCCGTCCGCCGCCAGCACTTGCCGCACCGCCGGCTCGTGCAGCGCCGCCTTGAATTCCGCAAGCCAGCGCCCACCTTCCGGATCGCCGTGGAACGGCTTGAGCAGCGCCGCCTCACCTTCCAGCAACAGCAGCCGCGCCCGCGGATCGACGAACTCCGGGCTCGCCAGCAGCGCCTGCCAGGTCGCCGCAAACGGCTGGACGTGCTGCGCGTAGCCGTTCACCGTCAGCGCCATCGGCCGCCACGGCGGCGTCAGCCCGGGCTGGCCAAACAGCGCGGCGACGCCCGCCGCCTTGCCACCGACCTGCGGCAGCAGCCCCGGCAGCGCCGCCGGACCGGTCGTCGTCGGCGCGTCGCCCAGCGGCACCACATCCGGCATCGGCGCGGTCGTCAACGCCACCGCAGGGTCGACCGGCGGCCGCCGCAGCGCCTGCCAGCGGTCCAGCGCCACGTCCGTCCACGGCTTGTAGCGAAAACCGTGCGCCCCCAGCTCGATAACCACCGGCACGCGCGCCGCCGCCAGCGCCTTGATCACCGGATCCGTCGCGATCCCGGCCACATAGCCGTTGGGCGTGCCGCGCGCCGCTGCCAGCAGGTTCAGGTGCGCCTGCGGCGTCTGCGGCACGGCGGTCAGGATCGCCGCAACCGGCGGCAGCTCATCGGGAATTTCGGACAGCACGACGATCGCGTCCGCCGGCAGTTCGGCGTTGCGCAGCTGACCCGGCGCCAGGATGTACAGCCAGCCCGCCGCCAGCCCGGGCGTGTACACCTCCGCCTGGCCCGGCACCGCCAGGTCCGCGTACTGCACGATCTGCCCCGCCAGCGCGCCGCCGTTGGCCTGCCACACCCGCGCGCTCAGGTCCTGCGAGCCCGACGGATGCGGCAGCCAGCGCAGCTTGGCGGCGATGTCGGCCGGCAAAGTCTGCCGCAGCCGTCGCAAAATCTCCTGCAATTCTGCCTCAGTCGCCAGGTCCTGCTCCTCCAGCATCACAAGCCACAGCTCTTCCGGCCGCGGCCGTCGCGGGTCCGGCGGCAAGTGCATCAGCGTGCCGACGGCGAACGCCTGGCGGATGTTGTGCTCGGGATCGCCGAGCGCCAGCGTGTAAAAATACGTCGAATAAATCCGCCCTTCCACCCAGATCAGCTCCAGCGGCAGCGCGGCGTGGGCAAAGCTGCGGTAGACGTCGGCGATCGTCGCGTACGCCGGTCCCTGCAGCGGGTCCGGCACCGGACCGGGCTCCGTTTGGCCGTTCAGGAGGCGAAACCAGTACCACTCGTCGTGCATCCGGTAGAAATCCGGCGCCAGGTAGACAGCGCCCGCCGCGCCGCGGTGGAATTCCGGCAGTACGAATTTCGCCGCGTGCGTGCCATTTTGCCCGGTGGCAAAAGCGTCAAACGCTGCAGGTGACGCGAACTGGCTGGCCGTGTGATCGGCGAACAGCTGCGTCTGCGGTGGCGTTTGCGGCGCTACGACGATTGGCAGCGGCGCGCACGCGGCGAGCGCCAGCAGCAGGAGGCAAAACTGCGCGCGCTTGAGGTCCATCGGCCCGCCTGCGCCGGTCATGCGCGGACCAAGCGTGGCCTCGCGCTCAGCGCCGGTCAAGGGTGGGACGCGCGGCAGCGGTGGACGATCTGCGGATAGCGCGGTCCGCAGTTGACGCGGGGCGATCCGCGACATTACATGAGGCCATGATGTACGCACCCACCCCAGTCGTTCGTCCTGCAGCCGTCGCAGGTGCCTTTTATCCCGCGGAGCCGCGGCAGCTGGCAGCTGAAGTTGCCGCGCTGTTGGCCGCCGCCGCGCAGCCGCAGCCGCGCCTGGGCTGGCCCAAAGCGCTGGTTGTGCCGCACGCCGGCTACGTCTATTCCGGCGCAGTCGCGGCCAGCGCCTTTGCCGAGTGGGCGCGCGGGCGGCATCTCATCCGCCGCGTCATCCTGCTGGGGCCGGCGCACCACGTGCCGGTCCAGGGCATGGCGCTGCCGGACGTGACGGCGTTTGCCACGCCGCTGGGTGAGGTGCCGCTGGACATGGACGCGCTGCTGGACCTGACCGACCTGCCGTGGGTCAGCCAGAGCCTCCGCGCGCACGCCTGGGAGCACGCGCTGGAGGTGCAGCTGCCGTTCCTGCAGACGGTGCTGGACCAGTTCACGCTGGTGCCGATCGTCGTCGGCGCCGCGTCGCCGGCGCAAGTGGCGGAGGTGATCGAGCGGCTGTGGGGCGGTCCGGAGACGGTGATCGCGCTGAGCACCGACCTCTCGCACTTTCACCCGCAGGCGGATGCCGAGGTTATCGACGCGCGGACGGCGGCGCGCATCCTCAGCCTGCACAGCGATATTCGCTCCAGTGAAGCGTGCGGCGCGGCGCCGCTGAACGGCCTGCTGTTGGCGGCGCAGCACCGCGCGCTGACGACGCGTCGGGTGGCGCAGTGCACGTCTGCCGATACCGCCGGCGAGCCGACGCGGGTCGTCGGCTACGGCGCATTTGCCCTTGAAGATCCGGATCTTGCCGATGACCGCGCCGGGCCGCAGCTGATCGCCCTGGCGCGTCAGGCCATCGCCCACCGGTTGGGGCTGGCGCCGCAACCGCATCCGGCGGCGTGGTGGCTGCAGGCCAACGTCGCGACTTTTGTGACGCTGACCTGCGAAGGCGCGCTGCGCGGCTGCATCGGCACGCTGGAAGCGCGCTGGCCGCTGGGGCGGGACTTGCTGGCCAATGCCGTGCACGCGGCGTTCGACGACCCGCGGTTCGCGCCGGTGGCGGCGGCGCAGTGGCCAGACATTCACGTGGAAGTTTCGGTGCTTTCCGCGCCGCAGCCGCTGCAGTTCAGCGATGAAGCCGACCTGCTGGCACAGCTCCGGCCGCACGAGGACGGGCTGATCCTCGAGAGCGCCGGGCAGCGCGGCACGTTCTTGCCGCAGGTGTGGCAGGAACTGCCCGATAAGCGGCAATTTCTCGCGCACTTGCGCGCCAAGGCCGGGCTGGCGCCGAATACGCCGCTGACCCGCTGCAAGCTGTGGCGCTACCGCGTCGCCAAATTCACCGAGTTGGGCGGCGCGTCGTGAGCAACCCCGCCGCGCGCTGGTGGCACACGCTGCCGGACGGTCGCATTCAGTGCGACCTCTGCCCGCGCGACTGCAAGCTGCACGAGGGCCAGCGCGGCGCGTGCTTTGTGCGGCAGATGACCGACGGCGGGCTGGTGCAGACAACCTGGGGCCGATCCTCGGGCTTTTGCGTGGATCCGATTGAAAAGAAGCCGCTGAACCACTTCTTGCCCGGCAGCCGCGTGCTGTCCTTTGGCACCGCCGGCTGCAACCTGACGTGCACATTTTGCCAGAACTGGCAGATTTCGCGCTCGCGTCAGATGGATACGCTGGCGGCGACGGCGACGCCGGCGATGATTGCCGCGGAAGCCGTGCGGCTGCAGTGCGCGTCCGTGGCCTTTACCTACAACGATCCGGTGGTTTTTGCCGAGTACGCGACGGACGTCGCTGACGCCTGCCACGCCGCCCGGGTGCGGACCGTCGCCGTGACCGCGGGCTACATCTACCCGCAGCCGCGGCAGGAATTCTTCAGCAAAATCGACGCCGCCAACGTCGATCTCAAGGGATTTACGGAGCAATTCTATTTCCAGGAGTCCGCCGCGCACCTGCAGCCGGTGCTGGATACGCTGCGCTACCTTGTGCGCGAGACGCAGGTGTGGACGGAAATCACGACGCTGCTGATCCCCGGGCGCAACGACTCAGACGCGGAGCTGCAGGCCATGTGCGCGTGGATCCTCGAGAATTTGGGCGCGGACGTGCCGCTGCACTTTTCGGCGTTCCACCCGGACAACAAGTTGCTGCATGTGCCGGCGACGCCGCACGCGACGCTGACGCGCGCCCGGGCGATCGCGCTGGGCGTCGGCTTGCGCTACGTCTACACCGGCAACGTCCGCGACCGCGCCGGCGCGACGACGCACTGCCCGGGCTGCGGCACCGCTGTCATCGTCCGCGACGGCTATGACGTGCCGCAGTACGAATTGACCGCCAAGGGCCGCTGCTTGGCGTGCAATGCCATGATTCCAGGACGATTTGCCGGCTTCGACGGCGCCTATGGCAACCACCGCCAGGCCAGCGCGCTCGGCCGCAGCTAGCGCGTCTCCGCCACCGGCAACGGCGCACGCAGCCACCGGCCGCTGATGGCGGCTTGCACAAGCAGCGTCAGCACGCCGTCGAGCAGCAGCGCGTTGCGCACGCCCCACAGGCTCACCAGCACGCCGGACAGCAGGCTGCCCACCGCGATGCCGCCGCGCATCGCCAACATGAACAGGCTGGCCGCCTGGCCGCGCAGCTCCGGCGCGCTTGCCTCCTGCAGCACCGTGTTGGTCGAGGTATTGGTCACCGCCATCGCCACGCCTGCCAGCACCATCACGCCCGGCAGCACCGCCACCGCCGTCGTGCGCGCCGCCAGCACGAGCGCCACGCCGAACGCCAGGCTGAAAGCCGTCGCCAGCCAGCGGCGATCGCGGCCCGCTTCCACGCCCAGCAGCGCAACGGCGCCCAGCACGCCGCCGACGCCGAACGCGCCCATCGCCGTGCTGTAGCTGCCGGCATCGCCGCGCAGCGCCTCGCGCACGAGCACCGGGCAAAACGTCACCAACTGCCCGCAAAACAGGCTGGAAATCGCCGTTGTCAGCACCGCGCCGCGCAGGTGCGGCTGGCGCAGGATCGCGGCGATGCCGCCGTACATGGCGCGCATGCGAAAGTGCTCGCGATTCGGGCGGATGCGCGGACCGCGCGGCAGGATGAACAGCGCCACGGCGATGAACGGCAGGTAGGACGCGGCGTTGACGGCAAAGCAACCGACGGCGCCGATGCTCGCCATCAGCACGCCGGCCAGCGCCGGGCCGGCAACGCGGGAAATGTTGAATTGCGCGGAGTTGAGCGCGACGCCGGCGGGCAGGTGCTGGCGGTCGACGATCGTCGGCACGAGCGAGGCGAAGGACGGCATCGACAGCGCGTCGGTGATGCCGACGACAACCGACAGCGCGATAATCATCCACGGCCGCAGCGTGCCGGTCAGCAGCAGCACGACGATCGCCAGCGGGCACAGCATCTGCACGGACTGGAACAGCGTGATGACGCGCCGACGGTCGCCGCGATCGGCCAGCACGCCGCCGGCGAGCGTCAGCAGCACCGGCGCGCTCATGGCAAAGCTGTCGACGCCGACCAGGAAAGGCGAGGCGCCGAGGCTCATCAGCAGCCACGGCTCGGCGACCTGCTGTGCCCAGGAGCCAATGTTGGAGAGCAGGCTGCCTAACCAAAAAAAGCCAAAGTTGCGGGTGCGCAGCAGGCGAAGGGAGTCGCGAAAGGTCGTTGCGGGCATCAGCTTCACGGGCGCGCGACGGCGTCGGCGCGGCGCGGCAGTCTGGGCGCGGCGGATCGCCGGGTCAAGCGGCGGGCAACTGTGCTAGGCTCGGGCCACGGCGCTGCAACCGCCGCGAGGCCGGCCGCTGATGTCCAAGGAACAACCGCGCAATCCGCTCCACGGCGTGACGCTGGAGATGATGATTCGTCTGCTGGTGACGCATTATGGCTGGGAAGAGCTGGGCCGCGCGATCCCAATCCGCTGCTTTCAGGTCGACCCGAGCATGGGCTCGAGCCTGAAATTCATCCGCCGCACGCCGTGGGCACGCGAGCGCGTGGAGCAGCTGTACCTGCGGACGCGGTTTTTGCCCGGTGGATCTAGTCCACAGTAATCGATTTGCTCACGTTTTTAGGCACATCCGGGTGCACGCCGTGGTCCTTGACGCCCAGCCGGTCCAGCCACGCCGCCTTTTTCAGGCTCATCTGCAGCGCCAGCCGCTGCAGCACAACCGTCGCGCTGAACGCCACCAGCAGCGCGTCGTCCGTGCGCGGCAACACGATGTACGCCCAGCGGTAATCCGGATTGTCCACCGGCGCTTTGCTGACGGCCAAGCGCAAATCGGCGCTCTCCTCGGCGATCATCACCGTGAAAGCGCCGCGGATCTTGTGGGTGTTGATCTGCGAAACCGTCAGGTTGACGTCGCGCTCATCCGGGCCGGTCAGGTACAACAGCGGGTAATCCGTACGCAAACCGGCGATCAGCTCCGGCGGATTGACGTGCTTGTCAAAAATCGCCTGCTCCGCCGGCGCCAGCGCGAACTGCGGCGCGCTCGGCGCAAACACAGCGTCCGTCGCCGCCTGGATCAGCCGCTGCGCGCTGGCGTCGCCCAGGCCCTTCTTGGCCACTTCCTTGAGCAGCTCGCTCTGCACCTTGCCCAAAGCCCGCAGCAAATCATGGACTTGCGTCGGTCCCAGGATCGTGTTGAAGCCGAGGATCGTGTTCGGACCGTGCTTGAACTCGCTGCCTTCAAAGCCTTCGGCGTGGTTCAGCACGACCTCGCGGATCTTCAGCGCGCCCTCGCGCGCCAGCGCCGTCAGGCGGATCGCCAGCAGGTGCAGGCTCGGCCGCAGGAACAGCAGCTGCGCCGCCTCGTCCACCGCCTGCTTTGTCGCATCGAACGCCGTGCGGATCAGCGCCGGCAGCCCCGGCAGCTTCTGCCGCCGCAGTTCGAGGTTCGCGCGCCAGTCCGCCAGACCCAGCGTTGAAGGCGCCGCGTGGGTCGAACGCTGCTCACCCAGCTTGAGCGCCAGACAGTAAAACACCGCCATTTGATTCATGAAACTCTTGGTCGCCGCCACCGCGATCTCCGGCCCGCAGCGCAGCGGCAGCACCACGTGGCTCTTTTCCTCGGCCAGCGTCGAGTTGACGTTGTTCACAAGCGCGATGCGCTTGATGTCGAGGCCGGAGGCGATGACATCGTTCAAAATGTCAATCAAATCCTTGGTTTCACCGCTCTGGCTGACCGACACGATGAGGTCGCCGTCGCGCAGCGTGTGCGAGACGCGCTCGCGGAATTCACCCGGCAGCAGCGGCACCAGGTCGATGCGCGCCATTTCATTGAAGAAAATCGCCGCCGCCCGCGCCGCGTTGTACGAGCTGCCGCAGCATGCGACGAGGATGCGGCCGCCGCGGCGCTCGGCGTCCTGGCAGGCGGCGACAAAAGCGTCGGCGGCGTCGTGAAACTCGCGAATTTCCTCATGTTCCAGCAGCACGTCGCACAGCCGCACGGCCAGCACGTCGCCCGCGCCGCGCGCCATCGCCAGCAGGTCGGTGAAAAGGCCAGACTCCGACGACACCAGCCGATCCGCCAGCTGTTCCGGCGCCGCGTTGATGCCGTCCTGGCGCACGTTGTCGGGCACGCTATCCAGCAACTCTTGGAAATCACTGCCATCGACGAGGGCGTGGAACGCCGCGCGGATGCTCTCGTCGGTGTAGCCGTCGCGCACGGACTCGACGCCGGTGCGGATGCGCGCCACCGTTTCGTGGCCGAGGTCGTCGATGTACGGCCGCAGGACCTGCGCCGCCTCGCTGCCGCCGAGGAACAGGCGAATGACGCTGCGCGCCGTCTCTTCCTGAGCAAAAATCTCCTGTTCCATGAACGTGCCGAAGCCGGGCAGCAGCGCCGTGTCCTTGGCGCGCAGGCGGCTGCGCACGGGCGCGCGCTCGATGGGCTCGCCCGCTCGCGCCAGCGCCGGACCGTTGGCGGTGACGACTGTGTGGTCGCGCAGCGCGTACAGCTGGTGGCTCTTGCCGTCGAACTCGAAGAATTCGCCTTCGATAATCGGCACAACGACGCGGGTGAACTTGAGCACGCTGGACAGGTCCGAGGACGCGAGCGTGAAGCGACCGCCGATGTCATCGCGACCGATGCCGAAATACAGGCTGGAGCCGGCTTTGATCGACCAGGCGCAGCGCGAAATCGGGTCGATGACGACGGCGGCGAACGAGCCTTCCAGGCGCTTGGCGGCGCGGACGATGGCGCGGCGCATGCCAGCGCGGCGGATCAGCGGATCGCGCGTGGCGTTGAAGCCGCCGATCTCCAAGGCGAATTCGTGCTCGATTGTGTGCACGACCATCTCGCCGTCGTTGTCCGACAGCACTTTGTGGCCTTCGCCCGTCAGCCACGCCTTGAGCGCGTCGCAGTTTGTGACGTTGCCGTTGTGCGCGCCGTACAAGTTGATTTTGCAGCCGACGACGTGCGGCTGCGAGTTGGCTTCGGTGACGGCGCCGAACGTCGCCCAGCGGACCTGACCGGCGAAAAGCTGGCCGGGCTGATCGACGATGCCGAGGCTGTGGACGAGCGCCGACGGCGCGCCGACGCCCTTGAGCAGCTTGACCGACTCGCCGTGGCTCTGGATGGCGCCGCCGGTGGCGTCATAGCCGCGATACTCCAAAGAACGCAGCAATTCCGCGCCCATGCGGCCCAAATCCGCGCGATGATGTTCGCAAACCAAGCCGATGACGCCGCACATGGGAGCTCCAATGCCGGGGCAAGGAGGCCCCGCGCGGCGGCGGATTGTGCGGGAAGATGGCAGGCGCGGGAAGGGGCGCGGCGTGACGATTTGCCGACGTCAGTCGCGTTTGCCGCGGCGGATGCTGCGCAGCGAGGCGTCCGGTGCGACGGGACCGCTGCCGATCTTGGCAGTGCCGATCCGCTGGGCGAGGTAGATGCCGCCGTGGCCGGCGAAAAAGTAGGCGGTGAAGCATGCGACGGCGAAGTAGGCGACGTTGCCGCCGCCGCCGGTGCCGAACAGCTCGACGGCCATGATCGTGCAGGCGAGCGGCGTGTTGGCGGCGGCGGCGAAGACGGCGACGAAGCCCAAGCCGGCGAAGAGGTCGACCGGCGCGGCGAACGGTCCGGCGAGCACGTTGCCGAGCGTAGCGCCGATGAAGAACAGCGGCGTGACCTCGCCGCCCTTGAAGCCGCTGCCGAGCGTGAAGACGGTGAAGGCGATCTTGAGCAGCCAAGACCAGGGCAGGGCGCCGCCGGCGCGAAAGGCGCTGACGATGCTGACGGCGTGCGGATCGGGCGAGGTGACGCCGATGCCGAGCGAATCGGTGCCAAAAACCGCGGCGAGCGCCACGACGGCCAAGCCGCCAAGCGCCGGGCGCAGGTACGCGGTGGCGACGCGGCGCTTGAACTGCTCCTGGAACGTGTGGACGAGCTCGGCGAACACCCGCGCGGTCAGCCCGAACAGCGCGCCGGCGACAGCGACCTTGGCCAGCAACAGCCACTGCAGGTGCGACCCGCCGCCGACGCTGGCGATGTGGTACGGCGTGTGGCCGACGCCCCAGGCGCCGCAGGTCCAGTCGGCGACGAGCGCGGCGAGCAGGCAGGGCAGCAGGGCGTCGTAGCTGATGCGGCCGATGGCGAGCACTTCCATGGCGAAGACGGCGCCGGCGAGCGGCGTGCCAAAGACGCCACCGAAGCCGCCGGCGATGCCGGCCATCAGCAGCGTGCGGGTGTCGGTCGGCGTCAGGCTGCGGATGCGGCGGGCGAAGGCGCTGGCGATGCCGCCGGCCATCTGCACC
>CAIPXZ010000747.1 GCA_903869075.1 uncultured Myxococcales bacterium
AGTAAATCCAAGCGGAATGGCCCGTTGGCGTTCAGTACGACCGAAAGTGAGTCTTTCCTGTTGCCACGCGGCATTGGCGCGCTGCGCCAAATTCCGATGTTTGAGTCCCCGTACTCTTCGCAGAACGTTTTCCAAGCCGCGACGAACGAGACGGTGTCAATCGCGAATCCGCGAGCATTCGGGAACACGACCACCATGCGCCTCCACGAGAAGTTTCGCGCAGAATTCCCGATTGTTCCAGTCGGGAATTTTCGGCAACGAGCGAGAAGCAAACCAACGCCGACAGTTCGCGCGCAGCCCGGTCGGGTCAACGAGACCGAACCCATAGCCGTCCGGTAGCGTTTCATCGATACTATGCCGCCAGCGTCGCCGCGTCCACATGCCGAGGTAAACCGACAATGACTCCCTTCCCGACCAACGACCAACTCCTCGCCCACGCCCTCGCCCACAAGCCAGCGCGCGACTACGCGACGGACAACCTCTTTCGCTTCAAGCGGATGCACGGCGGCCTCGCCATGGCACGGCAGCACCGCATCCGCTTCGATCCACGGGCCGATTACTGGCGGCGCCCGGAACGGCGGCTGGCGGTGGCGTACTTGGCGCTACGCTGGAACGGCCGGTGTACGCCGACGGCTCTCGTCCGCGAGCACGCACTTCTGGTCTGCCAGCACTTGGAACGGCTGCGCACAGAACGCGGCTTCAAGGCGTTCGGGGCGGACTACCCGAAAATCGGCGGTTGGGAGCCGATCGGCCAACAGCTGATGCAACATGCGACCGAGATGCAATACTGGGAGCATTGGCTGAAGCTTGCCACGATCTGGAACCTGCACCCAGACCCCGGCACTGACTTGGCCGCCTACGTTGAGACCACCCTCGCCAAGACTGACGGGCCGCGCTCTGACGAAGACACGTTCCAACGTCGCGCTGGCTGGTTCGGTTATCTGGGTGCACTGAACCTCGACGACGCAAAGGAACGTCAACGGTTCTTCTTCGGCTACGTCAGCCTGCTCACGTCGACCAACGCGTACATGCACGGCGGTGCGAGCCAGACGTTCGCGTCGGTCATTCAGAACACGGATACTGGCGCGATTCTGGACCTCATCGCGACCTGGCAAGACAAGATGCTGTCACCTGCGCAGACCGGCTTCAGCACCCTCGGCAGCAGCGACGAAACTGCCGTTGACCGCAGCCATTACTCCATTGTGAAAGAGCTTTTCGGCTTCCTGTGCTTGACACGAGTGCCGTTCGTCAACGGAGCCACCCAAGCCAAGTACTGCGCCGAATACGGGACTAGCGACGTCTATGAAGCAATTCACCGCGCAGGTCATGCCAATCGGCAGTGGCTGGAGGCAGACCCGGCGCGCGTCGCTGGCTTTGCTGCGCAATTTGACACGCTGTGGGCTGACGCGCGGATTGGCGACCGTTTTGCGCACTTTGAGACGGTGGACCGCGGCAAGGACTTCGTACGCGCGGGCGACACGTCGGAATCGCTCGTGAACACGGCCTTGCGAACTGAGCTCGAAGCTCATGCAGAGAGCGGGCGCGAGAAGCTGACGCCCGTCGAGAAGGCGATGTGCGCCCTGCACCTGCTCGCCGACGGTTGGCTCTGCAATCCGCCGCGTGAACAGGCTCCGCCGCAGCCACCAGAACCAGATGAATCGACCGGCGAGCAGGCAACCGACCTCGATGTCGCGAAGCTACGGCTACCTCCGGGCCTCCGCGAGACCGGTGAACGCGCGCTGGCGTTCCTGCGAACGGGCGCACATGTCCTGCTCGCCGGCGCGCCGGGGACGGGAAAGACGACGCTGGCGCAGTTCGTCGCTGACGCTTGGAACCACGAGCGACCAAGTCTGGAGGCGGAACTCAGGCTGGATGAGCTCCCGACGACGGTGGTCGCGCATTCAGGCTGGTCGCCGTTTCACACAGTCGGCGGCATGATGCAGGACGAAACCGGGAAGTGGGGTCACGAGCCGGGCATCTTCGTCGAGGCGGCACACGACGGCTGGCAGTTGCGCAACGAGGCGCTGGTGCTCGACGAGATGAACCGGGCCGATCTCGACCGCAGCGTTGGCGATCTCTACCCGCTGCTCTCGCAAAGTGTGGCGCGGGTGCGTCCCGCTGGCATTCCGGGCATCGGTTCTCTGCGCCTTTCTGCGCGGTTCCGTCTGGTCGCGACCGTCAATGACACCAACCTCGACGACATCGTCTACCCGATCAGCGAAGGCCTGGCGCGGCGCTTCGTGCGCATCGAACTCGCAGGTGTGTCGGAAGACGATGCGCGCGACTTTGTGTTGAACGACGCACCGGATTCAGCGCGGAAGGTCGCAGCGAGCGAACTCCTGGCAGCGTTGTTCAAGCAGGCGAGCCAGATTGAGGGCGACGTACGACGGCTGCCAGTCGGTGCTGGCTACCTGCGTCTCTTGCGCGACTGGGTCCACGGCGCACTGGTCTACCCCGCGTCTGCCGCGGGCTCAGCAGAGGCCGCCGTGGCGATGGAACTCCTGCATGCCGGATTTGCGAGTGCGCTCAAGCAACAGCGGAAGCTACGCGAGGTCCTGGACGCGATGCGGCGGGCCGATGGCGAGTAGCGAAGCCGCTTGGGAGCGGGAACTGCGCGATTGGTTGTTGGGCAGGTTAAGCAGGCACCGCTCGACCGGCGGCATCGCTTTGCAGGGCGACGAATTGCGCCATCCGCCAATTGCGCGGTGGTGGCTGTTCGAGGGTAAGCAGTTCCCGTATCTTGGTGGCGCACTTGCCGCGAACTGGGAACGGGTCATCGGCCAAGCGCGCGCACTGCTCGACACGTACAACGCGACGTGGCGCGAGGAGAGCCGACCGAACGGAGAAATCGACTGGGGGCAGACGCTCACGCGACAAATCACCTCGCCGGGCCGGACGTTCATCACCCGTGCCAGTCAGGCTGGCTTGACCGCCGAGGAACGTGCCGCACTCCTGGGCTGGGGAACCTGGCTCGCGGGCGAGTGGCGACTGCACGCGGGCACGTTTTCGCCCGACACGGTTGGTGGTGCCGACGCCTTGCCGCGACTTCAGGAGCTGACTCAGTCGGTCAACTTGCAGCGCTGCGCTCACGTGGCGCGACGGTCCCGGTGGCCGTTTCTTCGTCTGGTCGTGGCTGAGTCCCTGCGGGTCTACCTGGAACCGCAAGAGCTGGACCAGTTGCCGCTGCCTCAGGACCGCGCAACGCTGTTCGAGTTGGTGTGCCTGAAACGGATTGCCTGCGCGCTCGCCGATGACCCGCCGGCGATGACCGGCGTTCAGTGGCTCACACCGGACGCGAGCAATCGGATCCGGGTCGGATCGGTCACCGGCCAATATCAGAAGACGTTCGGCAAAAATGAAGTGCTGGAACGGGGCTACCCCGCTGACTTGGCAGAGGCAATCCGGCTCTTTGGCCTTTCGGTGCACGAACGTGCCGACCTCACGTTTTCACTCCCCGAACCGTGCAACGGCTTCACCTGCATTCTGGTGGAGGCAAAGAGTGGCGACGAACCGCCGTCAGCTGCCGTAGAGCAGCTGCGTGTCTACCGTGAGACGATTCGCCCGAGCGTCGCTGGCCGGATGCTGATCTGGGGCATTACCGAGAAGCGCAATACGGTCGCCACAATCGAGCAGGCGATCTCGAAGCAGCTAAGGAACGGGAACGGTGACGTCTGGGCGTTCTCAACCGCAGATGAAGTCGAACTTGTGCTCAAGGCGTGCGGCTTGTCGCGCGCCGAACTTGCGTGGACCGACGGTTCCACAGCGCTGACGTCTAGCTATCAGGCGCGGCGCTCGGTGCTCGGTAGCGTCCCGTGACCCGACGATGTGGCGTATGCTGCCGCTATCTCGACAGTTCACTGCCACCCAACCTGCACGACAAGCACCGCCCGCACGCTACGCCGTCGATCGGTGCGTAGCACGAAACGGTCTCGGTAAGGTCAACGCCCAAATGACGCGCTCTCGCCGCCACCTCAGCTTTTGTCATCTGCAGGTACGGCGCCTCGACCTGTGCTGCGTTGCCGCCGCCCAACTGCACTGTGGCGTTGACGCGCTCGACGAATTCCGCCGAGCAGTCCCAGTAGTTTGTCGCGTCGTCGGCGTTGAAGCCGACGATGATACGGCGGATTCTCCGCGCCTCGGCGAGCCCTGCGGCGTGACCAATGAACGTCAGGTTGCGCGCTGGGACGTATGTGTCCACTGGACCGGACGGCAGGGGCCCGTCGAACGTCGCAACAGGCAGCGCGGCGGCGAGCAATGTCGACGCACCGCCGAGTTGCAGGTCCAAGTGCACGATCAGATGTTCGGCGACCGCATAGCGTTGCGCAAACTTCTTGGCGGCCAGCACTTCAACAGCGTGTCTCTGCCCGTAATCGAAAGTCACGGCAATGACCGGATGCCCCTGTCGACTCAGGTCTGCGAGCAAGGTGGTTGAATCCACGCCGCCGCTGAGCAATAGCAGTACCGGGTCGCGCGCGCGGGGCGAATCAGCGTCGTTCGGTCGCATACAGCCGCCTCCAAGTCTCTGAAACGACGGGCTCAACGCATACGTCCCGCTCAGACCTCGGCAAGAAGTCACCGCGATTCTGCGCATAGTGCTTGTAATTGCCACAGAATTGGCAGTAGGTCGCGAGCATGTCCTGGATTGAACTGTCGACCTCGGCCAACGACTGGATGCCGCGGCCGAGGTGCGCAACGCGCTCGATGCCTCCGGCGACCGCGCAAACAAAGTAGCCCAGATGGTTCAGACCGATGCCGCAGTAGGCGGTGACCCAGCAGCCCTTCGAGTAGTCAGCCCCGGCAAACGCGGGGTCATCGACAGGTGCATCGTTGAAGGGCGTAAAGTAGGGCAACTCGTCAGATTCTTTGAATGACTCCCGATTGACAACAAGTCTTGGATGCTGCGGCAGCGCAGCGAGTTGCTGCTGGACGAACCGACCGTAGCCGTTGCTGGTGACCTGCACAACCGTCTCGGGGCTGACGAGGTCCACGTACTCTTGCAGCAGCACACGGACGATGTCCTGAAACTGAGGGTGCAAGGTGGGCTCGCCGCCCAGCACGTTGATGAATTCCCAACGTTTGCCAATCGCGATGGACTCTTCAATGAACTGGCGCACCTGGCCGATGGTCATGTGGTCGACTGTCGGCGCCTGCGTGCAGGAACGGTTGCAGTTCAAGCACTTCAGGTTGCAGTCGTAGGTGATGTCGACCTCGATGCGGCTGAGGTTTGGCAAGAATGCCTTGCGTCCGCGAGTCACAGCACCTTCTCGCTTGCGCGGTCGGGACTGCAAAAACGCAGCAACCTTTGACAACGCGACGTGCGATTTGGAGCTTCGGCGGCGCAGGACGTTGAAGAAGTCGAAGCGAATCGGGTTGGTACTCAGCTCGACTGCCGGCACGACGATGGACAGAAGGTTGGGGTCGTCGATCCAGACGTGGCTCTTGCTGAGGCGCTGGTAGGTATTGGCGCCCACTCCATGGTCGCGCGGAGCCTGAAGGTCGCGAATATCCAAGGAATCGAGAAGATAGCGCCGGACCACGCGGATGCCGTCCGCCAGTCCTTGCGGCGCGCGGCGGGGTTCGATGAAATCGACCGCATGCTTGCCGCCTCGGCTGAGCGTCGTCTCGCTCAGTTCCTTGCCGACGAGTATGTCTGCGCCGTAGAGCCTCACGCGGGCAAGCAGCTCGCCCACGGCCGCACGCCCGATGAGTACGTCACCCGGGTCGAGAAAACACAACCATGTGTCGTCACGAGGGACAAAGAGGCGTACGGCCTCGTGAACGGCCGCGAGCCTGGCCACGGGCCGGTGTCTGTCGATGACCGTCAGCCGTTCGGACGCAACGCCGAGTCCGCGAGCCACCCAGCCGGCAAGCCGACGCCCCGAGTTGTCGATGAGGAGCACACCGAACTCATTACAACTCTGGGCCTCTAGGTCGAGCAAGAAGCGGCACAAGTCCTGCAGGTTCTCCTCTTCGACAACGGCCACGACAACGAGGTCCTCGCGTCGTTTGGGATTGCTCCAGTCGTCAAGCGAGCCAGTTACCTCCGGATTTCCCTGCTGCGCGTTCGGAATCGCCAGCTTCTCGACCCGGTCGATGAGTGCGGGCCACGTCGTTGGCGGAGCTTTGCGGTAGTTCTGGGGGTGAATGAAGTATCGGGCAGTTGCGCCACCACGTACTGAACAACGGCCGGTTTCGCGCTGGCGCTGCTCGACGGCGCGATACCAAGACCGTGCGAGGCCGCCAGTTCGCTCCTCGTTGGGCAGCGGGCAAAGTTGTTGCAGGCGCACACGGCTGAGCAGGCAGCACCGGACTTCGGGCACGAAGCCGCCGTTTTCGAAGCCAAAGCGCGGCTGGAACACTACCGAATCGGAATGGCAAATCTGGAAGCCTACTGACACGACGTGCGTGTGCTCGTCTAAGACAGCCAGCATTTCGCAGAGGTAGCGGTGCTGCGGATCGCGCACCGCGACCAGCGCATCAACGTCGACCTGCAAAACGCGGTCACATACCATCTGCTCGAAAGCGTAGAGCTGAGATGCTACGGGAACACCCTCGACGGTGTGCGTGTGCGCGCTTTCGGTGTTGAACCACCGACGGTTGATGGCGCGGATGACGGCTTCGTCCGAAGGGGCCACCAGCACTCGATCGACAACTCCTGCTTCAAGCAGTCGCTCTGCAGCAGCCTGCAACGTCAAGCCAGTGCCTGTGCTCGAGAACTGCCGCAAGAACTCGCCCTGCCGGTTCAAGTCGAGCAGAAGCACGCGTTCCGCGAATAGGTCGGGGCCAGAAAGTTGAGCGACGATGTGGCGCACCGCGCAGTCAAGAAACTCAGTGTCCTGAATGCACGCTTTGACAAGCAGCGCGACCGGGTGGGTAGGCTCGGTCTGCCGCACGAACACCGCTCTTCCCTCGACCTCGTTAGCAGCTGAAAGAACTTGAGGTTTCAATGCTGCGATGCACCAGGTCTGCAAGCGCCATCGGTGCCGCAGCGCTGCAAGGCCGAGTGCCGGCACGTCGAACTCGGCCCCCGGTATGCGGATGCTCAACCGGTCGCTCGCTGCTGAACCGAAAAGATCAATGGCGGCTGAATGTGTCGCTGCGAACAACGCGTCGAAATCGGGAAGGGTCATCCTGGCGGTCCAGTTGTGCACGCTGGCTCGGCGCGCGATGGTCTGGAAGACTCGCTGAACGAACGGCCAAAACCCTTCCAGTTCCGGCAAATCGAAGTTGTTGAGAAGAGACCTTTTGAGTTTTGCGTAGTTCAGCGTCTTCTGGCGGACCGCGTCGAGTTGGACAAACGCGCGTCCGATGACGTTGAGAAACAGATTGTCATCATAGGGTTCAATCTCGTAGTCAATGAGCTTGATGACCCCAGCGGCCCGCACGAAATTGCTGGACAGCGTGATGCTTCGGCAGATGACTTTGCGCTCCCACATTTCGGCGAGGAACGACAACCACTCGTCCTCGGTCGCAGCCGTGACCGGCTCGCTCAGTTCGAACGGGTACACGAGGATGTAGACGCCTTCCTGGCAGACGAGTTCACGGAGCGGGTAGAAGTGGGTGGCGTCTCGGAAGGCATCCAACTTCGTCGCCAGGTAGAGCAGGTGGTCCACTTCGCCATATGCGTGACCCGATAGCGGCACGTGGACCTTGTAGACCCAGCGACCGTCGTGGAAGACCGCACCCGCAAAGCCAGCCCCCAGCAGCGAGTAGTGGCCCGCCTGAAAACGTTGCAAGATGGTCTCAGCGGTTTGAATCCGGTCCATTACGCCTCACTGCCGCTGATTTGGCTGCGCGCATAATCTAGCAGGTCGCGCCGTGCACGAAAATATGCGTCCGTGTTGGCGTTCCGCCTCGTCATCGCCCCGCGAAGCCGGTACTCGGCAAACAGCAGGTCTTCAGCCACGATAATGCGCCAATTGCGCTGACCGAGCAGAAGCGTCGTGGAATACCAGTGGTCTTCAGCGCTCGTCACCAGTGGGTAACGCACCGGCAGACCGCGCCTCACCACCGTGTTGCAGCTTGGCAGTTCTGCGGTCGCATCGCCGTCGGCCATACGTTGGAGCCGCTCAAGCAAAAGCGACTCGTCCAAGAGTTCCCGGGTCGCCCGATTCGGACACGGCAGACGTTGGCCGTCGAGCACTTGCCAGTTCCCAGCAAGCAAAGCGTCTGGCCGTTCACGCTCAAGGACGCCGACAAGATGTTGGAGCACGTTCGGACCTGCAAGCACGTCGTCCGAATCCAGTCGGCAGATGTAGTCGACGTCAGTGAACGCCCGGTCGGCCTCCTCGAGCACAAAGTTGCGGGCCAACGCAGCTGAGCGGAACACGACCCGGCGAACGTGGATGTCTTGGCGTTGCAGTCGTTCGGCGAGCGCTTCGCGCCACATGTCGGTCGAGCCGTCGTCCACCAGTAGGATGGTGACTTTCGCGGCGCACGATTCCTGCCGAAGCACGGAGTCGACGGCGACCGGCAATGTGTCCGCCGCGTCGCGGAAGATGATGCCGACCAGGAGATGCAACCGCCGGTCCGTCACTGCATCCCCCGGTAGCCGAATAGGCGATAGGCCCGTTCGAGGGACGCTCGGAGGTGCTCGTCAGAAAAGTCCACCCGATGCTTTGCGTAGAACAAGTCGAGGCCACGGTGCTTGCGGGCGATGTCGGTATTCACCCGGTAGCTGTCGTGGTCGAAGTACCGGACGCCGACGCTGGGCAACACGGCGAACCGGCCGCCACTGAGCGCGGCGTGCCCCAACAGACGTATCATCAAGTCACGGTCGGTGGTGTTCGGCAGCGCCTCGTCGAAGCCCCCGATGGCAGCCAGAGCGTCGGCTCGGACGAACAGATTGCTGCCCTGAATTCCAGGGTTGCCAACGAAGAACGCTTCTCGCTTGAGGTCAGCGGCTGTGAGTTCATGCACTTGCGCGACGCCGGCGCGGACCCATGCCAAGCGCTCGAACACGCCGATGACGTCAGGCCGGGCAGCAGCGAGACAGTTGGCAAGGTGCGTCGGCTCGTACTCATCGTCGTCATCGAGTATCGCGACGTAGTCCGCCCGCACGCCGGAGTGGTCAGACAGGAACTCAAGGCCAGTGTTCCAAGCACCCGTCCCGGAATGGCCGCGCGTTCGGGCGTTGCGCATTACATGCGTCCGCAACGCGGTGTCTGGCAACTTTAATGTAAGGCGAAGCCGCGACACGGCCGTCTCGACGTTAGCGTATTCGGCAGGTTCGGAGTTGTCGTCGACGACAACGACGCTCACCGCGCCGGGATCGACGCCATGCTGCGAGTATACCGAGCGCAAACAGCGGCTTTCCAGCCAGTGCGTGCGCTGGTTGGATGTGGCGACGAGTACGGCCACCTTTGTCATGCGACCTCTGCTCCTTGCAGTTGTGGCCGTGCGTCGGCGCCCATTGTCCAAGCGGCAAAATCCAACACTGTGAACACTTCCCGATACATTGCCGTTCGCCGCTTCATGACCGCCCGGCGCCACGCCAAAATGCGCTTCTCGTCCTTCCAGTCGTAGTTCCCGCCAGTTCCAGTTGATGCTCCGGCCCAGTCCTCGCGCAGGTCTTCCGGGATGTAGCTTGCGGCGCGGACCTCGGCGTAGGTCCGCATTCCATAGGGCGGTCGCCGTAGCGTCGCATCATCGGGCAGTTCGGCGATTGCATCCCCCAGCAAGTGCTTCTTGCCGGGGTTGGCCTCGCCGTCAGCTCGGTTCTCGCCCTTGGGCCAGTAGCGGAAGTTGCCGACGCTGTTGCTGAGCCCCTCGCGCCACGCCTCGAATTGGCTGCTGACGTGCCAGCCGCGGCCGCGCATGTTGATGTGCGCCGCAGGTACGATGTGGTCCAGGTCAAACGGCAAGTCCTCGGCGCGAGCAAATAGCGTTGGGTCGAAGTGCGGAAACCAGCGTGCCAGCCACTGGCGCTGGACCCACATGGCCAGCAAGCGCTCGTTCTGCAAGATGTCGCGGCTCGGGTCGGTACGATCGTCGAGGACTGTGCTTGCGAATTCGTCGGGCGTCGGCAGGTGGTTCTCAACCAGAGTCGCCCCGGCTTCTCGAAGGCGCGCATAGATCGCACGGCCCGGAAAGGCGCCGCTGGCTTTGGCCGCCTCGTCCAGAAGCGCGCGAGCGAGCGTTTCGGTGTGGCGCCGGACGCAGAACAGGTCCATGAGCGCAAACCGAATGATGTCGGCGCGGTCTGTGGTGCCAACATCGACGCAGTCGGTCGCTTCCAGCCAGGCTACGACGGTGTGCCACACGCGCCAATGAAGCCGGGCAAGGAGTGGCGCAGGCAGCCCTGGGTCAGCAGCGTCCACGGGGCGGTACGAGAGTGCCCGTCGTGCGGCACGCAAGCGCTCGTGTAGCAGACCGACGCCGCCCACTCCGGTGCGCTGCTGCAGGTAGTGCCTCACGCCGTCCATGAACGTGCCGCCGCCAGTGGCGCTAGGACTGTCCGCCAGCTTCCGGAACTTTTCGACGTCCAGCCGCGGCAGGTCTGGCTGGTCAGCCATTTGGAACCGTACAGCCAACCGCGCGGCCAAGTGTACGATTTGAGTGGGCATCAGAAACTTGCCAACTCGCGGGTCGCCGTGCACCTGCCAGACCAGGTCGTGGGCCGCAGGCCAACGCATCTTGAGGCCGGAGAAGAACAGGTCATCAGGCCCCATCGGGACGCCTCGTCCGTTCAGGCGCTGGAATGCAGTGCCGAGGTCCTCCGGGTCCAATTCACGAAGCAGGACGGCGGGCACGCAGTAGTCCTCCAACTCTGTGGCCGCTGCCACGACCCGTTCGGCGAACGCCGCGGCGGCCGGGAGCATCGCCGAAAGCCCATCCAGCGCCACTGGCAGCAGGCTCGCCCACTCGGTTCCACGATGCCCTTGAACGAGCGCAAGAAACTCCGCGAGCGGCACCGGAAGTCCCGCCCGAACCGGCCAGGTCGTGTCCAGCGACGGTGCGTCCGTATTGACCGCGACACCGTGCTTCGCGGCCGAATCGCGTGCGGCTCGCTTCTGCCCCTCGGTGGCTCCCTGCCCCCATGGGTAGCGGACTGAGCACAGCACGATACGGAACTTCGCGGCATCCTTCTCGGTGGTCGGCTCTGCGAGGTCAAGCCATAGCCGACACGGGTCGCCGTCGCGCCACGACCGAAACCCCATTGCGACCGCGATGCTGCGCTGTTGGCCGTCAATCAGCACGAGTGCAGAATTCGACATCTGCGTTGGGTTCGCGACGGCCATCCGTGCCCGCTGAAGCTGACGAGTCACCGTCTTGCGCCCTCGAGCGAGCAGGATGGCGCCGATGGGAAAGCCCCGAAGCATCGAATCCCAGAGCAGTTCGACGTTTCGCTCATCCCAGACCGCATCGCGCTGGAACGACGGCAGCGCAAGCCGCGGCGTTGGGCTGTTTACGGCGTCGGCCAGCGCGCGGATGGGGATGAAGGCGAACCGGGAGTTGGGCGCGAAGAACTCTCCGTCATTTCGTGCGGTTTTCTTCATCGCGCTTCCTTTCGGTGCTTCGCAGATTCTGGGGTTCGGCATATCCACCGTTCAACGCACGGTCGACGGCCAGCGGTCACCCGACTCACCAGCGCGCGTGATTGAAGCCCGCACTGCTCAAAAAGAAAAGGCCCCGGCACGTACAGCTGGGGCCAGAGAGTCAAGTCGAGCAGGCTGGAAGGATTCGCCGCAAGTTTTGCGGCGGATGACGGTCGCCGTCATGAGCTTCCGGCTCACCCGGATATTGAACGGGCACTGGCACGACGCTTTCTTGTAGCAGCCGCCGGTGTCTGTTTTGTCGTGGTTGTCGTTGCTTTCGGCGTCATCTGCCGCGGATCAGGAGCGGGCGTGGTTCGCTGGCCCGTTACTGCAGAACAGCGCAGGTCGCCGAAGAACTCGATAGTGTGATCGCTTTGGCCGCGGCCGACGAACGACTGGGCGTTCGCGGCCCAATTGCCGGATGAGGCGACGGGTCGCTGCCAAGGCCCAGCCATCGTTCCCGAATGTCGATCAAACGAGGTGACCGCTTCAAGTGTCTTCCGTCACGGGCCGCCAATCAACTCGATGCAAGCCAGGTCGCGCCACAGGTCCGCACCATTCTCTTCCATCGTTTGGCTCGCCTCGGCAAAGGCGCGACCGAGTGGATCCCCAGCCGCGATGCGCCGACCAAGTTCGGGGAAGAAACGGGCAGCGAATCTTGCGCCAACACGGAAGCCGGTTCCAATACAGAACCGAGCGCCTGCTCGGAGAAGCGTAGGTGCTGCGCCGACGGGAAGGTCACCCGATGCGGGCGCATCCGCGAACTGGTCTTCGAGGTGAATCCATCGACTTCCATTCTTCTACCAGTCTGATGCCCGCGCAATCTCGCGCCTGGCGGCGAGTCAACGCTGCTGTCGCAAAGCGTCATCCGCTGGCAACCTGAGAAGATTCCGGGTGCAATGGCAAACTGTCTGGGAGCGGAGAAGTGACGCGGAGCTTGGACTTGTTCAGTGGTTGCGTTGGTTGACCAGCCATTTGGCAACCTCAGCCGCAAGCCCCCCAACCGACTGCTCATGACCATCCGCCAGTTCCACAACAAACCCCGCCGCCCCAAGCCACCGCACCTTCCCAACGCCATCGATCTCAAACCGCGCCCGGCCGGGTTTGACGCCGTCGCCTACTCCGACCGGCGCCTCCGCCCGCACTTCGTGCTCGATGCCAGCCGCGCGCAGCGCCTCGGACAGTTGCCATTCCGCCTCCGACTCGAGCAGCAACTCCGGCAATCGCGCAGCTCGGCCCAGTGCCAAACGCGACGTCCACCAGCGACTTCCGATCCGCCACCGGGCGTCATTCACGATCGGATGTGGCAGCTTCTGCACTTCACCCAGCTCGTACAGCGCAAAACGCTCTTCCTGCGTGCCCTTGCGGGCGCTCCACGGCGTCAGAATCTCCTTGCGCCGCACGACCCGCACACTCAGACTCGGCGCCACACTCGTCACCGCACCGGGGGACTTGCTCCCCGCCGGCTCGTAGAATGCTACCTGCGTCGCCGTGAACAACCGCACCTGCGTCTCGGCGTAAGGCGTGTAGTACAAACGTTTCTCCCGAATCCACGCCAAGTGCCCCGCCGGATCAGCGCCACGCAGCGCTCCGACCAGCACCGGCTCCGACGCCTGCCGCCGCCAGTCCGCCGCCTTGCGCGATGCCACGTGCTCGACCGCACGGTCCGCCAGGCGCCAGCTACCGCTGCGAAGCACCGTCCGCAGCCAGCAGCGCAGCAGGTTGTCTTGCTCCGGCAGAAACGGAATTGCCCCGACGCCGATGGTCTCAAGGGCCTGCCACAGCTTGCCCGTCTCGAAGTCGCCTTGCTCGTCCCGCCAAGGAAACAGCGCCGCCGCTTGCACGACCGTCCGGTGCGGCACGGTATCCACCGTGTGGAGAATCGCGTCGCGGTAGCGGTGCATCGCGTTCAGCGCATCTTCTGGCGGCCCCGGCGTCTTGTAGCTCTTGGCGTACTCCGGCGACGTATCCAGCCGGTACTTCGCGTCAAGCACCAGATGCACCTCGGGCCAGTTCTTGTCCGTCACGCTCAGCAGGATGTCCGGCTTCTGCGGCACCAAGCCGTGAGCGCCCATCTGCGGATTGTATGTCACCGCCAGGTTGCGCCCGTCGCCAAGCGGAAAGGCGACACGCGTCGACCGGCCTTGGCTCAAGCGGACATTGAGCCCGTCTTGCTCGACGGAAATCAGCTCGCGCGGATCGATTTTGGCGCCGAACTCCAGCGAAACGCAACGCAGAACCGCAAGAAAGCACCAGTACTCGTACAGCTGATGTAGGTCCTTCACCGACAACTGCATCGGCCCGCCGGTGATCCGCAGCCCCATGCTCAACGTCAGGCACGCACGAAACGCCTCACGGTAGCCGGGCGCGCTCATCAGCTGCAGCGAGGAGAAACCAGGCGGCGGGCGCTGCGATGCCGCGTCGAGCGGCTCGAGTCGCGACCAAAGCGCCACGCGGGATTCCAGGCCGGCCAACTCGGCGACAGTCTTGGCGCGGCGCTCACTGGGGTAAGCGCGCTGGCGCGTCCGCTCCTTGGCGCTGAGTTCGCCCACCCGACGACGAATGCGATCGACCTGGCTCGCCAGCCAACGGTGCTCGGGCGTGTCCAGCGTCGGATGGGGGCGATGCTCCGGCACCCGTTCTGGCAAGGTCAGGCCGGTGGTCGTGACGATGCTTTGCCTGCCAAGCACTTGCTTGCGAAGGTCACGCCGAACCGTCGAGTCGACGCGACGAATCTGGTCCACCCGCCTGACTGTTTCGGTCCGAACAAGCCCACGAACCGGCCGCTGCGCGACATGGCGAAGCGCCCGGTCGAGTTCGTCAGCGAGATGCTGCAGCAGCCGTAGCCATTCCAAATGCGTCGGTTGTGGCGTTGCGACGGTCTCCGCGCCTTTCCAGGTCGCACGCAGAAACTCAAACGCGAGCGAGGACAGCGTGGTCTGGACCTCAGCCATCATGGCGTCGTAGTCGCTCTGGTAGTCCAGCTTGGCGGGCACCACCTCGACGTCGAAGGTAAACTCCGGCTGACCGTCCACCTCCACTTCAAACGTCGAGTGACCGACCTGCGAGCCAAAGTTCACAATGCCGATCGCGAGGTTCTCCGCGTGGTTCTCAACATTGGCCACGATCAGCGGGTCTCGGTGCATTAGCGCGACGCGATGGCCATCCGCCGCGCGTAGCACAACCTTGTAGTCCGTCTCTTCGCGGAGCGCTGGGCCTGCTATGGCCAGCGGGTCGGCGGCAACCGCTTCTGGAATCGCACGCCAGGTGTCGGCGCCCCATTTCAGGCCGATCCGCGACGGCCGAACCGACAACTCACCGACTCTGAGCGCGGCGCCGTCGCGGACTTGACTCCAGTCGAGCCGCACGCGGTCTGTTTCGATGGTGAAAAGTCGCGCCACGGCTACAGCCAATACGACGTGAAGCCCTCGTGCTGCAGGCGTTCCCACATCAACGCGAGGCGAGCAGCGGTGCGGCCGAAACGCGCGCCGGGCAGGCTGGCAGGGCGCTTGGCCTTGACCCAATTGTCGACGTGAACTTGCATTGCCGCCTCGTCGTCCTTGGCGTTACCGTCCACGGCCCAGCCGAGCAATTGCAGAATCACCCGCCGCATCGTCGCGCTACCGCCGGCCAACCGCGGCAGGATCTTCATGTGAAGAGCCAGATCGAGCGGATTGATCGCATCTCCAGACGCCGTCGTGAACGACGACGCCAAGTCGCGGGCGTGCAGCACAAACAGTGCCACCTCGTCGCGGACCCGGTAGCCGACTTGAACTTGAGCTTGCGTCAGGATCGCATTCAGCTCCGTGAGCTTTAGTATGACGTCGTCGATGGCCTTGCGCTCGGCTTCATCGAGGTCGCGTAGGTCCGACAGCCGCAGCGCGCGCGGGAACCACGCCGACGCCGGCCATGGCTCTGGCGTCGTCTCGACGACGGTCGAAGCTTCCCACTGGCTGAGGTCGACGTCCGACATCTCCAACGTGAACGCGCGGTCCAACACCTTGCGGCTGAATCCGTGCGTGCTCTCGTCCATGTTGACGGTGCCGACAATCGCGAGGTTCGCGGCCCAGCCGACAGCATTCCAGCCGTCGTCGTCATTGGACAACGACTGTCCCAGCAGCGGCGGCGCCGCGAAGCCACCGGAGTGAGCAGGAGCGCGGTCCTCGATCCCGCTGAGCATTTCGGCGAAGTACTGTTCGACCCGCGCCAGGTTCATCTCGTCCAAAAGGCAAACGTGATGCTGACTCGACTGCTGCTCGGCTTGTTTGGCGAACCGTAGCACGCCGCCGGGGCGAAAGTTGCTCTGCAGGTCAACGTAGCCAAGGACGTCGGAACTGTCCGTCCAATCCGGCCGTACCGGGACACGCTCGCACTTTCCACCTGTCGCCGTGGCTACAAGGCTTGGCAACTTTGACTTGCCCGTGCCCGACACGCCCGCAAGGATGACGAACGGCTTGGTGCGCAAGGCGGTGACGTACGCCGCGAGCTGCCACGGCTCAAAGACGAAGCCGGTGTTCGCTACGTTCGTCCTGAGCGCCTGGAACGCGTCAGCGAGCGAGAATTCCGACGCGGTCTGCGGCATAGGCGGCTCCGGGCTGGGCGACTTGCCCTTACTGTCGATGTAGAGGCGATACGCGCTGAGAAGCGAGGTCAGGTCATCCGCCAGCTCTTGTGGCTCCGGGAGTGCATCGGCCGGGTAGAACTTGTGCGCAATGGTCGATGGCTCGTAGGCGGCGCCCAACGAAGTGGCGGAGACAAGCTCCAGCTTGTTGTCGAGCTCGTAGTCAC
>CAIPXZ010000748.1 GCA_903869075.1 uncultured Myxococcales bacterium
GCTGCCAGCGCCGCCGTTCCGGCTACGCGGCGTTGTCCTCGGCGTCGTGGTCAGCTACTGGCGCAGCAACGTCCATGGTGAATAGGTTCGCGCTTGCGCGGAGTTCGCCACCATCGTCAACGTCATGCTGCCAGTCACAAAGGTCTGCTTGCGCAGCTTCTCCTCCGCTCATTTCAGTACAATGTCTGGCACCAGCAACCCGGCGCCATCCGCAGCCGCAAATTGAGTCGCAACGTCGAAGCCGCCGATGGTCAGATAGCGATTCCCGCGAACCGTGTCGATCCCGTCTGCACGGAACGACGGCGCGTCCATTCGTGCCATTTGCCGCCAGACCCTCGTGTACGGGTCATACGTCGCGCCGTCGCCCTTCCACATCACGAACTTGCTGCCGTCCCAAACCGCCGGCCGCTGCACGAAGGTTTGAAGCCACGTTGGGACCGGTACAGATTCCCAAGATTGGCTGGCGCGCCACCAGACAAAGACATAGGAGCCTTTCTGGGAATTCTCAAGTTGGACGCTGTAGAGGAACCCATCTTCGAACCCGGCCAGAACACCTGTACCCGCGCCAGATCCCGGCCCGATCGTGCATGGCGCCGGAATCGGATGGACAACCCACGTCCAAGTCGAGGTGTCGAGAATGAGAAAGGTTGCCAAGTCTCCAGTCATGTCATTCGCCGTCGTAAAACCTGCAACTTCCGTTCCGGAAACTGCTTCGGGCTGCCACGGGGTGTGGCTCGATCCCGGCTGTGGCGGCAGCGGCGTCCACAGCTTGGTCGATGAATCATAGGTCGCACCAGGTCCTGTCTTGTACGCCGAGATCAAGTACCAGAACTCACAACCTGGCACGATCAGGCGGCCGTTCAGGAAGACCATGCGTCCGAAGCCGCCGCAAGCGCCCGGCGAGCCCGCCTTGGGCAGCGCGGTCCATTGCTTCGTCGCCGGATCATACGCGGCGATATCTGCGTAGTCGGGACCCCACGGCAATTCCACGAACGCGTCGGTTCCGCCCTTGATCGCCGGGACGTTGGTCCCCATGACGTAGAGATGCCCGTCGCCGTATGCGATGCCAGGCCGGTCATCGCCGTTGTATACGGGCGCATGCGGTGTGACGGACCATTTGTTCCCAATCGGGTCCCACACCTGGACGGTCTGCACAATGCCAAAGTCCGTCAGCGGATTGAGATTCGGCTTGTAACTGCCGCCAACCCGACCGCCCCAGATGTACAGCTTGCCGTCGCCCCAGACGCTGAGCGCGGATTGCAAGGGAAATGGCAGCGGCGCGATCGGGGTCCACGCGCAGGGCGTGCCGCCATCGCCGGCGCAGGTGCATTTGTCCGCCGGTCCGCACGCCGCGCACGCTTGTGGCGTGCATGTGCCGAAGAACGAATGGACCGGACCTTGGGTGATCACCGTGCCCGCATTTGGCAGACACACGCTCGGCCCGGCGGCAGCCACCCAAGTGACGTCCATCGGGACAGCTGCTGGATCGAAGACGTCGGCTGTATCCGGGACTGCGGCGCCGTCGGCGGCGGTGGCGTCAACCGCAGCATCGGACGATGCCGTCTCAGTCGACGCATCGGGACCGTTCAGAGCATCGACGGAATCGCTCAAAACCGCCGCGTCTATTGGCGCAGTCGCGTCCGCTTTCAGCTGCCCACCCACAGCCGCCGAGTGCCGTTCCGCGCAGCCACCGATGGCTATGCCAACGGCGGCAACCAGAACCAGCCATGTCGGAATGCCGTCGACCACGGAATGCCTCCCTGCTGCGATGAAGGTCCATGAGGTCTCCGAGCACGTCCACCTGCTGAACTTGCTGACCACATTCAGCCCTCCGCCAGCACCGGACATTCCAGCACATGCCCGACCACCAGTTTCGAGTGCGCCTGCGAGCCCGTCAAGAGCCAGAATGACGTCATTTTCGCGTGTTCAGACGTGGCGGTGCACCGGTGGCTGGCACGCCAGTCCACACGCCCGCTCACGCGCGCACCTGAGCGCGCACTCTCGTCACTGCCGCGCCAGATCCGCTATCGCCTCCAGGTCTTCGGCGACGGTCAGGCTTACCTGTCAAGGACGGCCGATCGACCTCGTCGTTCGCGGCGAGCGCCAGCCCCCACCGATGGCCTACCGCGCCAGCTGCGTCAGCGATGCAAGTATTCGCGCACCGCGGCAGACACGGCGCCGACGAACTCCCGCCAGCCCGCGGCCAGGCACAGGTCCCCGGCTTGCGATCGGATGGTCCAAGCCCATGACATCCCCATGACGCACGCGCCGGCGCAGGCCTTGATCTTCCCGCAAACGCGCTCCAAAAATTCGCCCCACGCCGCAAGCGTGCGGCGTTTCCACTGGAGTTCCGCCATGACCCGCACTTTCGACCCGCAATCCGTCATCGACCTGCCGCGCTTTGACTCTGACTCCATCATCTCGATTGTCAC
>CAIPXZ010000749.1 GCA_903869075.1 uncultured Myxococcales bacterium
AATTGGGCGAGCCGCTGCCGAATCTGACGGCCGATCAGCAAGCGACTTTTGAGCGCGGCAAGAAAGTCGCGCTGCACCGCTACAGCCGCGCCGAGGGCCTGGGACCGGCGTTCAACCTGACCTTTTGCGGCGGCTGCCACGAAAAACCGGTGCTGGGCGGCAGCTCGGGGCTCTACCGCAACTTTTTCCTCGCGGCGCACAAGGGCGACGACGGCGCGTACGTGATCGCCAGCTCGGCAGGCAAGGCGGGCGGCGTCGTGCGGCTGTACGACTACGCGACGAACACGACGGCGCGGCCGCCATTGGACCCGCAAATCAACATCGTCACGCAGCGCAACGCGATCCCGTTCTTCGGCACCGGCTTGCTGGCGGAGCTGAAGGACGCCGAGATCCTCTCGCGCGCTGACCCCGACGACGCTGACCATGACGGCATCTCCGGCCGCGCCAACTACGACCGCGGCTACGTCGGCCGTTTCGGCCGCAAATCGCAGACGGTGAGCATCGAGGCGTTCATCCGCGGGCCGCTGTTCAATCACTTGGGCGTGACGACGAACCCGTTGACCGAGGAGCAGCGCGCCAAGCTGCCGGTGGACTCGTCGCAGGCGGCGAGGACGACGGCGGCGGTGGTGCGGCGCGCGCTGGGCGGGCTCGTGGCGTTTGCGCAGGCGGCGGCGCCCGATGCCCCGCTGACCGACGACGATGGCGTGGCCGACCCGGAGATGACCGGCGACCAGCTTTTTGACCTCGTGAGCTTCGTGATGCTGACCGCGGCGCCGCAGGTCGAGCCGGAGACGCCGCAGATTGCCCGCGGGCGGCGGCTGTTTGATGGCGCGCGCTGCGGTGCGTGCCACACGCCGCGGGTCAATGGCGCGCACGGGCCGCTGCCGGTCTACTCGGACCTGCTGCTGCACGACATGGGCGCGGAGTTGGCGGACGGCATCGAGCAGGGGCTGGCGACGGGCACGGAGTTCCGGACGCATCCGCTGTGGGGCATCGTTGCCGACGGGCCGTTCCTGCACGATGGCCGGGCGTCGACGCTGCGCGAGGCGATCCTGCTGCACGGCGGCGAAGGCCAAGCGGCGCGCGACGCGGCGGCGGAGTGGACGGAGGCGCAATGGGCGGACGCGCTGGAGTTCCTGGCGTCGCTGGGCGGCCGCGATCAGGCCTCGGCCGGGCTGCTGCCGCCCAACGCGCCGCTTGTCGCGACGGGCGAGTACGGCGCGCCCATCGCCGCGCTCTCCGACGCCGACACCGCCCGCTTCACCGCCGGCCGAGCGCTCTTCGACCGCGATTTTGGCAATGCCGAGGGCGTCGGCGCGCCGCGCTTGAACGGCGATTCGTGCCGCGCATGCCACTTCGACCCGGTCATCGGCGGTTCCGGACCGCGCGACGTGAACGTGATGCGCCACGGCATCGCCGCGCCGGACGGCAGCTTCCTGCCGCCGACCATCGGCACGATTTTGCACCGCACCACGCGGCTGCGCGGCTCGCTGAATGCGCCGCAAGCCGAGGCGACGATCTTTGAGATGCGCCAGACGCCGCCACTTTTTGGCCTCGGGCTGATCGACGCGCTGGACCCGGCGTCGCTGCAGGCGGCAGCTGACCCGGAGGATCTGAACGGCGACGGCATCCGCGGGCGGGTGTCGTGGACCAACGGCGGCCGCGTCGGGCGCTTTGGCTGGAAGGCGCAAGTGCCATCGCTGGCTGAGTTTGTCCGCGACGCGCTGTCCAACGAGCTCGGGCTCACGGTGCCGTACGATCCGACGCAGACTTTTGGCCTGCTGCAGGACGACGACGCGGTTGTCGACCCGGAGACGAATCCGGGGCAGCTGGCGCAGCTGCTGTTCTTCCTGGAGCAGCTGGCGCCGCCGCCGCGGACGTCGACGAATCCGGCGCTGGAGGCGGCGGGCGAGCAGCTGTTTGCGCCGACGGGCTGTGCCGCGTGCCACACGCCGGTGCTGACGGGCGCGCGCGGACCGCTGGCGCTGTACTCGGACCTGCTGCTGCACACGATTTTGCCGGCGACGATGCATGGCATTGAAGACGCCAGCGCCGGTGAGCGCGACTTTCGGACCACGCCGCTGTGGGGCCTCGCGCGCACGGCGCCGTATTGGCACACCGGCGAGGCGGACACGATCGAGCAGGCGATCGCCCTGCACGACGGCGAAGGCGCGGCGTCGCGCCAGCAGTTCCTGAACTTGACCGGCGACCAGCGTGCGGCGCTGCTGGCCTTTCTGGGGAGCCTGTGATGCGCCACTTCCTGCCGCTGCTACTGCTTGCCGCTTGCACAACGACCCCGGCGCCGACGCCCGCCGCGGACGCCGGGGGCATCGTCGATCCGCTGTCTATGCCGGCGCAGGCGACGGTGGACCTGAACGCCGTGCCGTCCGCCGAGACGTGCAAGCCTTGCCACCCGCGGCAGGCGGCGGAGTGGTCAGGCTCGCGCCACGCGTATTCCATGCGCGATCCGGTGTTCCAGGCGCTCGTCGGCGCGCGGCACGCGGCTTTTGCCGGCGAGCAGGACAAGTTTTGCGTGCAGTGCCACAGCATCGCCGGCGTGCGCAGTCTGGCCGTGGCGCCGGGCTTTGAATTCGCCGTGCTGCCGCCTGTGCCGATGGAGGGCGTGACGTGCTGGAGCTGCCACGCCGCGGCGTCCATCGCCCGCTTGCACAACGCCGGGCTGGTGATGGCCACGGACGGCGCGATGCGTGGCAACCTCGCGCAACCCATGGCGAATCCGCAGCATGGGACGCAGGCAGCGGGCTTCCTGCAGTCGGCGGAATTTTGCGGCACATGCCACGAAGTGGTGGAGCTGCACGGCCTGCCGCTGGAACGGCCGCTCTCGGAATGGCAGGACTCGCCAGCGGCACTGGCGGGGCAGTCGTGCGCCGATTGCCACATGCCCAAGTACGATGACGTGGCGGCGGTCGGTGGGCCGCAGCGCACGGGTCTGCGCAGCCACCGTTTTGTCGGCCTGGACCCGCCCGGCGCGCGCGAGGCGACGACGGCGGCGGAGCAGGCGGATTGGGCGGCGCAGCGCGATGCGCTGTTGGCGACGGCGGCGACGGTGACGGTGGCGCCGGGTCCGGTCAAGCCAGGCGGAACGCTGACGGTGGCGGTGACGGTGCAAAACAAGATTGCCGGTCACAGCTTGCCGACGGGCTCGACGTTCATCCGCCAGTGCTGGCTGGAGGTTCGCGCGGTGGCGGCTGACGGCAAAGTGCTTTACGAATCAGGAAATTTTGACGCCAACGACGACCTCCGCGACCGGTGGAGCGCGCTGGCACCGTATGGCGACGCCGATCTCGTGTCGTTCTCGTCGGCGTTCGTGGACGGCAAGGGCCAGCCGACGCTGTTCCCTTGGCTGGCGACCGAGCACCACCGCAACCAGCTGCGCGCCGGCGAAAAACGCACGTATTCCTACTTTGTGCCGGTGCCGGCGGACGTCACCGGGCCGGTGCAGCTGACCGCGCGCCTGCGGTTGCGCACCTATCCGCCGTTCCTTGTGCGGCTGCTGGGCCTGGACGCGGCGCTGCCGACGGTGCTGCTGACCGACCTCGCGACCGACGCCACCGCCGTCAGCTTGTGATGCGCGCGCTGCTGCCCCTGCTGCTAATGCTTGCCGCGTGCCGCACGCCGCCGCCGTGTGCGGGCGCGGGCGAGGCGCTGCACGTCCCGTTGAACGTGGTGCTGGAGTCGCTGCCGGAGGTGCCGCGCGGCGACGTCGCGGCGGTGCAGACCGCACTCAGCGATTGGGCGCGCTGCGCCGCGGTGGACCTGTACCTGCAGACGCGACCGCCGCGGCCGCTGCCGGCGCCGTTTGCCGCCTCGACCGCGCAGCTGGAGCACCTGCCACCGGACGAGGCGACGCGCGTTCTGACGGCGCCGCTGGCCGCGCTTGTGGCCCAAGTCGCGCCGCCGGGCCAGCACGTGGTGGTCGTGGTGCTGCCGGAGCTGGCGCCAGCGTCGGGCGCGGCGGCGGTCGTGCTGCCCGAGCTCGTCGGTCTGGGGCTGCCGGCGACGCTGGCGACGGCCGGCGACCCGGAGCCGTGGCTGGCGCGCCTGCCGAGCCCGCGCGCGCCGGTGGTGCTGCTGTCGGCACGGCATCTGCGGACGGCGTCGGCGGCGGAGCGCGCCACGGCGATCGGCCACGAGTTGGGCCACGCGCTCGGGCTCGGCCACGACGCGCGGCCGTGCAATTTGATGGCGGCGACGCCGGGCTGCGGCGTGGGCTGGCTGGACGCGGCGCAGGCGGCGGTTGTGCGCGAGGCGAGCCGTCCGGCGCATGTCCCGGCCCGCGACCCAAAATAGTGTTCGTGAGTTGCCGACTTTTTCCGCGATCCGCGACACGCGACGGCTGTCTTTCTGGCCGGAGCCGAGCCAGTGTCCACGTCAGCGCCCGGCGCGTCCCGGTCGCACAAGCCGCAGCACGAGCGCCTCGCCGGCATCGCTCGGATGCGCCGACGCCAGCTTGCCGGCCCACACCCGCTCAAAGCCGAGCTTTTCAAGCACGCGCCAGGACGCCACGTTCGCCTGATCCACGTCCACCACGAGCATCGGCGTCTCCGGGTGGCGCGCCCACGTGTCCGCCACGAACGCGCGCAGCAGCGCCGTGCCCAGGCCCTGGCCGATGCGCGTCGCGTCGGCGAGGAAATAGTCGATGCCCATCGCCGCCGCCGGCACAGCGAGCATCGCAAACGCCTCCAGCCACTCGGGATTGTCGCCAAACCGATAGCGCTGCACAAGGCCGATGGCCGTCGCGCCGTCATACGCCAGGAAGACTTCTCCCGGGTCGGTGCCATCGACGACAGCGCCAAAGTCCGCCTCCAGCGCCGCCGGGTCGGTCTCATGCTGCCACCACTGCGCCACGTGCGGGCGCGCCAGCCAGGTCGCCAGCAGCGCAAAGTCGCCGCGGGTCAGCGGTTGGAACGACAGCGCGAGTGGTGCCGGCATCGTATGGCCTCGTGCGTCCGGCGGTGCGTGCCGACTCGTCTGCCGCCGATTGTGCAGCGCGGCCCGCTCGCGTCAAGGCGCCGTCACGACTTGACGCACACGCCGCCCTTGCACACGCCCGCCACGTCCATCGTGCAGTCCTTGTCGCTCTTGCAGGCCGCGCCGGGCGGGAATGGTCCGGCCGGGAGGTGGTTCACAGCCGTTGCACGTGGAGGCGCCGTCAGCGCTTTTGGCGCCGCAGCCACATGGGCAAAGAACGCCGCCGGTGAACAAGCTGCCCGGCGGGCAGGCGTGGAACGCGGCCTCCAGGCAGCGGCAACCCCACTGGCAGTCCGAAGTCAGGCATGTGTGGCGCAGGTCGCAGGTGGGGTCGGATTGGCAATAGCCTACGATTTTGCCGGACGACAGGAACGCCGGACACGGTGGTCCGGCGCCCCACGGACATGGGCAATCGGCGTTCACCGCTCAGCGCATCGTGGCAAGAAGGTCACGCGCGGCGGCCGTTTGCCGCTGGCCCGCGCGCCGCGACCAGCCCGTGTCTCCCGGCCCGCAACCCAAATTGGTGTTCGAACGCTGACGACTTTTGCCGCGGGCCGCCCTACAAATTCCAGCCCAGCAGCACGCCGTGCATCTTCGTCTGGAACGCGGCAAAGTTGCCGCCGCCCGCCAGCGCGTCGCCGTTGGGCAGCCGGAGCATCAGGTGCAGGTCGTCGGTCGTCAGCGGGTCGACGGGCGTGGCGCTGCTGCCGTCGGCGGCGATCGCCTCCAACCAGCCGGTGGCGCCGCAGACCCAGAAGCGGTCGTCCCAGGCGTCGACGCCGGACAAGCCGCTCTCGACCGCGCGCAAGCTGTGCCAGCTGCCGTTGGCCTCGCGGATGCGCGCGACGCCCGTGGCTTGGCCGCCGACGGCGATGTAGCGGCCGCCGGCGATGGCGCGGACCGTCGTCAGGTTTTCGCCGGTGCCGGTGGCTTCTTCGCTCCAGTGGCTGCCGTCAAAATGCAGGGCCTCGCCGCTGCCGCCGACGGCGACGATGTCGGTGGCGCTGTGGCCGTCGATTTTGTACAGCCAGACGTCCGGCTGCTGCAGCGTCGGCAGCGTCACCTGTGCCCAGCCGGCCGCGGTGCGGTGCAGCAGCACCGGCGTCGCCGACGTCAGATCCGCGTGCGGATCCGCGCCCACCGCCCACGCGTCGTCCTGGCTGAAGGCGACGCAGCCCCACAGCTGGTCGCCATCGGGCAGCACTTCCGCCGTCCACGTGCCATCCGCCGCGCGCCACAGCGCCCGCCGGCCGTTGCCGACGACAAGCGCGCTGCCATCGGCCAGCAGGGACACCCACGACAGCAGCGGCCCCGCCGGCACGACCTGCGGATGCAGCGCGCCGCCTTGCCACAGCCACGCCGCGCCCGCCGTCGACTGGCCGCCAACGAGCAGCGGCGTACCAGCGGCCAGCACCGCGCCGGACATCACCGCGCCCTCCGGCACGTTCTCCGCCAGCACCTTCCACGAGCGCTGTGGCATCGGCGTTGCCGTACAGGCCAGCAGCGGCAGGGTCAGGAGCAGCGCGTGGAGGCGACGGTTCAGCATCGGTGGCGAAGTTTACGTCGGCGCCAGCGCGAACGCCACTTGCCACCGTCCGCGGCGCTTGGCTTGATGAATGTCTATATTCGGCGCGCATTCGCTTGACACATAGCTAGTCTTCAGCGATCGGCGAAAAAACGGCAGCGCTTACAGCATGTTGATGCCGCGCCCGACGAGCACGGCCAGCGTGGTCAGCGAAATCGTCGACTGCACCATCATCAGGATCTTCGCCCAGCGCGAAAGCACCGGCGCGTCCGTGGGCGAAAACGCGGTGCTCGTGTTGAACGCGACGAAGACGTAATCGACAAAGCCCGGCCGCCAGTGGCTGTCAGGCATCGTCATTTGCGGAAACAAAATCGCCCCTTGCGTGTGCGCGCCGCGCGTGTGCCGCGCGTGCGGGCCGCCGGCGTCCAGCCGCCAATACCAGCTGGCAAAAACCAGCACGTTCGTCGCCCACAGCGCCAGCGCCGAGCCCAGCAGCCGCCCCGCCATCGCGTGTTTTTGCGCGTCCGGGATGTCCTGCGCCATCTCCTGCAGCAGCCGCGTCAGCGCCACGGCGACAAAAGCCGTGACGACGCCCAGCGTCAGGAAGCCGAAGAGGTGGTTGAGCTGGTGCCGCCCGGCGCGGTAGCTGACGACCGTCGGCACGATGAGCACGCTGACAATCGCCAGCAGCAGCCACGGCGGGCCGATGTTCAGCGTGTCCGGCAGCGCCAGGTGCAGCCCGCCGACCGCCAGCAGGGCAAACAGCGCTGGCCAGCGCGGCTCAGGCTTGTCGAGCAGGGTTCCGTACAGCATGGCGACCTCCCGCGGCGACTCTGCCCGCCGCGGCCGAACCGGTCAAGCCACCGCCGCCACCAGCGCGCGCACGCCGGCGCGAAACGTCTCAGGCACCACGAGCAGGCTCAGCACGAGCCAGCCGTCGCCGTGCAGGTCAAAGAACCAGCCGGGCTGTGTCAAAACGCCAGCTGTTTCAAGCAGGTACAGCGCCCAGTCGCGGTCATCCGGCGGCTGCGGCAGGCGCAGCACCGCGCTCCAGCCGCCCGCCACAGGCAGCACATCCAGCGCCGTGCCGCGGACTTCATGCTGCAAAAACCGCAAGTTGCCTTGCAGCCGCTCGCGCAGCACCGTCTGAATCATCGGCGCCAGGTCCAGCAGGCCGGGCAGGGCGCGCTGGATCGGCGTCGCCGCGCAAAGGTAGGTATCTGCCATGGTTTCAAGCCGTTGCAGCGCATCGGCGACAGGCTCGGGCGGCCCGCTGACCAGCGTCCATGCGAGCTTCGCGTGCGGCAGCAGGCAGGTCTTGGACAGCCCGCCGAGCGCGAACGTCAGGCAGCCGTCGTGCCCCGCCACCGTCGCCACGCCGTCGCCCAGCGGCTGCCGCAGCGTGTCGGCAAAAACCTCGTCGACAATCAGCGCCAGGTCGTGCTCGCGGCACAGCGCCGCCAGCAGGTCCAGCTCGCCCCACGTCAGCACCGCGCCGGTCGGGTTGTTCGGGCTCACCGCCAAAATCGCCCGTGTTTGCGGGGTGATCGCCGCCGTCAGCGCCGCCATGTCGATGTGCCAGCCGTCGGCATACTGGCTCGGCCACGGGTCCATGCGGACGTCGTGCAACTGGCCGAGGAACTCGAAAAGCGGATAGCTCGGCTGCGGCACCAGCACGCGGTCGCCGGCGTCGCACAACAGCGTCAACAGCAGCGCGTAGGCCTCCGACGTGCTCGAGGTCAGCAGGATCTGCGCCGGCGGCACCGTGGCAAAACCGGTCTGGCCGCGGCGCTGCAGCTGGGCGACGTGTGCCGCCACCGCCTGGCGCGCGCTCAAAAGCCCAAGCGGATCAGGCTCATAGGCGCCATCCAGCCCGGCCTGCAGCGCCGCGCGGATCGCCGACTGCGGCAGCGCCAGGTCCGCGCGCGTCGGGTTGCTCGCGGTCAAATCCAGCACGGGCAGCCCGGCGTCACGCCGCGCCGTCACGGCGACGGTCAGCGCGTTCTGGTCAGTGACAAACTGCGCGCGCTGCGAAAACATCAGCCGATTGTCTCCACTTCGCCGTCAGCAAACGGCCGCATGTAGCCTTGGTACGCCTGCCAGCCGTAGTCGATTTGCAGCAGGTGCTTGTCCTCCAGCTCCCGCGCCACGCGCGCCGGGCTGCCCAGCAGCATCACCCGCGGTGGAAATTGCTTGCCGACCGTCACCACCGACCCGGCGCCGATGATTGTCTGCGCGCTGATGATCGCGTTGTCCAGCACCGTCGCGTGCATGCCGACCAAGCAGTCATCGCCGATGCGGCAGCCGTGCAAAATCGCGTTGTGGCCAACGGTGACGCGCTCGCCGACGTGCGTTTCGCTCAGATCCTGGGTCGTGTGGACGACGGTGCCGTCCTGGATGTTTGTGTACGCACCGATGCGGATCGCCCCGCAGTCACCGCGCAGCACCGCGCCTGGCCAGACGCTGACGTGCGGTCCGAGCACCACGTCGCCGATGACGGTCGCCATCGGATGGACCCAGGCAGTCGGATGAATTTGCGGGGTTTTGTCTTTGAAGCGCTGAATCACGGGGGGGCTCCGGGCGGTCTCAGTGACCAAAAGCGGCGTCGACCAAGGCAAACGGCAGGTTGACCAGGTCGCCGGTGAAAAAATCAAGCGGGTCCGCGGGCTTGCCGCGCAGGTAGACGTCAAAAGCCGCCAGCGTGTAGCGCGTCAGCACCGGGTGCGTCACGGCTTGCACCGGCGTCACGTCGGCGGCGCACAACGTCGCGATTTCCGTAGCCATTGTCGGCGGCAGGTCGCACAAATTGGAGAA
>CAIPXZ010000750.1 GCA_903869075.1 uncultured Myxococcales bacterium
CGCCGCGCGGCTGCGCGACCAGTACGTGCCCTGACCGGTACGCAGGGTCTGCAACACCGCGTCCCGATTGGCATACGCGAACATCAGCACCTGACCGGTCGTCTCCTGCGCCACCACCGGCATCAGCCCGCCGACCTTTTCCCAGTCCAGCAGCGCGCAGTACGCCTCGGCCAAATCCAGCCGACCGGTGTAGATCGCCATGCCCAGCTGGCAGGACGCGCCCATCTTGTCGAGCGCCCGCACTTCGTCGAGCGTCGTGATGCCGCCGGCGGCGACAACGTGGTTCCGCGTCGCGCTCGCAATGGCTTGAATTGCTTGGAGATCCGTGCCGCCAAGCATCCCTTCGCGGTCGACAAGCGTGTACAGGAACTCGCTGCAGTACGGCTCCAGCGCCTGGGCGCGGGCGAGCGGCGTCTCGGCGGTCGCGTGCGTCCAACCCTGCGTCACTACATGGCCTTTCTTGGCGTCGAGCGCGACGATCAGCTGTTCCGGCAGGTAGCGGCTGAGGAATTCCGGCGTCGCCGCAGTGCCGAGGATGAGCTTCTTGGCGCCGGCCCGCAGCAGCCGGTCGGCGCGGGCGTGATCGCGGATGCCGCCGCCGACGCGCGCCTCTACTTTGGCTGTAATCGCCTCGACGACAGCGAGGTTGTCGCCACGCCCGAGCGCCGCGTCCAGGTCGATGACCGCGACCTCGCCGTAGCGCGCGAAATCCTGGGCGAGGCCGACCGGATCGTCCACGGTCACGACGCAGTCCTCCGGATTGCCACGGCGCAGCTGCACGGCTTTGCCGCCGAGGAGGTCAATACTGGGGATAATCATGGGCTTGGCCGTTCACCGCATCGCGCGGGGCGTGCAGGATAGCCGCGCGGACGATTGCGGGAAAGGGCTCGGTTCCGGGGGGCAACAGCGGATTGACCGCGCTGCCACGCAAGCCCGCGGGCTGACGGCGCATTGTTGGCACGCGCTGCCCACGCACGCGGGCGCGGCTACGCTGCGGCCACGGCCGCGGCGCGCGCCGATGCGGAGGCGACCGATGCGAACTTTGGGCTTGCGCCACGTGGCACTCAACGCGGTGGACGCGCAGGTCACGGCGGAGTTTTACGTGCGGGTGATGGGGATGACGGTGGCCTGGCGGCCGGATGCAGAGACGGTTTTTGCAACGACCGAAGGCTTTGACAGTCTCGCGATTCATCAGGGGAATTTGCCGAAAACTGGTGGCCAAGCGCTGGCCCACATCGGCTTCGCGGTGGCGACGCCGGAGGCCGTGGACGCGTGGTTTGCGCACTTGACTGCGTTGGCCGTGCCGATCGTCGCGCCGCCGCGCACGCACCGCGATGGTGCCCGCAGCCTGTACTGCCGTGACCCCGATGGCGTGGTTGTGCAGATCCTGTATGAGCCGGCGATCGCCGCGCGCGCCTTGCTGCCGCCGTAGGGCTACGGTGCGACGCAGATCGTCGCGTTGTTGTTGACGCAGGTGTTGAACGCGCTGAACAGGCTCGGTCCCTGGCCGCTGGCATTGTTGATGCAGTCGTTTTCGCACGTCGTGTCGCCCGCCGCGCACTTGAGCAGGCAGCCGAAGGCGCCGAGGCAGTCGGTGTCGCCGAGGCAATTGTTGTATTGCGTCAGGCAGTTGGCCTCTTCACCGCACGAGGTCTGGCACTGCGCCATCGTGATGCCGGACGACGCCGAGCTGTTGCAGTCCACGCACAAACCGATGACGCAGGTCAGGTAGGCTTGGTTGAGCGCGACCGCCGGACCGCTGGCCTGCGCGGCGCACACGCGGTAGCAGTAGTCGACCTGCGTCTCGCCGCCGTTCTGCGGAATCGGCGTGCCAGACTGCACGGGCATCTGGATCGGCGTCGCGCTGCAGCCTTGCTGGCACTTGATGTACGACGCGCAGTCGCTGTTGTTGGCGCACGCTTGGTTGGCGTCCATGCACGAGGACTGGATGCAGCCCTGCAGGCACGCCGTGTCGTTCAACGTGCAGGTGCCCCAGGTCGGGCCGATCGGCCCCGTGTCCTGCGGCTGGATGTCCGGCTTGGCGATGTCCTTGCCGATGTCCTTGCCAATGTCTTTCGGGATGTCTGGCAACAGCGGGGTGTCAGCGACGTTGGCGTCGGTCTGGCCGTTTTGCACGTCGGTGGGTTGGGTGACGGCGTCGAACGCGAAGCCGTCGTCACCGCTGGCATCGGCGCCTGTGCTGCTGACGGTGCAGGAGGCAACGCCGCCCTTGACGCCGCACGACGCGCCGGTGCCGCAATCCTTGACGACGGTCCAGACGTTGCTCGTGCAATGCACGATGGCGGCGTGGGCCGCGCTGGCACCGCACTGGTCGGTGGTGATCGAGGCAGTGCACGCCGCCCCGGCGACGTACGTGACGGCGCCACCGCCGCCGCCGCCGCCCGTTGCGGTGGAGCATGCGGTTGCGAGGAGTGGGGCGACGGCGAGGAGGATGCGGAAATTCATGGAGGTCTCCGGGAGCGGTTTGTGGGCCGACACGCGCTGGCACGTCGCCGGCGCGCAGTTTGGACCTGCCGCCGCGCGCCGTCAAGCCGGAGTTCCTCAGGTATTTCAAGCTGTTGCTGGAGTCGCTTGATGACGGTCATTGTTTCCTGCTGCGAACAGTCTTGCCGCGACCTGGGCGCTTGTTTCCGGCGGGCGGCGCGCTACCTTGCCAACTTGCAATTCAGGAGGTCGCCATGCCGCAGATTCGCCCGATCGCCCACCTCATCAGCGCCCACCGCCAACTGGAAGGCGGCGGCTTCGTCGTGCGGCGGCCGTTGCCAGTGGCCGGGCTGGACGCCGTCGACCCGTTCCTGCTCGTCGACGAACTCGGGCCGGTCGACTACGCGCCGGGGCAGGCCGTTGGCGCGCCGGACCACCCGCATCGCGGCTTCGAGACGGTCTCGTACATCCTCGCCGGCGAGACGGAACATGCTGATTCTGCTGGCCATCGCGGTGCGCTGGGCGCGGGCGACGTACAGTGGATGACCGCTGGCGCCGGCGTGGTCCACGCGGAGATGCCGTCGCGACGGATGCAGCAAGACGGCGGGCGGATGCACGGCTTTCAGGTGTGGGTGAACCTGCCGGCGCGGCTGAAGATGACGCCGCCGCGATACCAAGGGCTGCAAGCGGCGCAGATTCCCCAGGCGACAAGCGCAGATGGCCGCGCGCACGTCCGGGTGATCGCCGGCGCGGCGCTGGGCATCGAGGCGGCGATCGCCACGCACACGCCGATTGTCTACCAGGACTGGACGCTGCAACCGGACGGCGAGGCGACGGTCGCGGTGCCGGCGGATCACAACGCCGTGGTGTACGTGTTCGCGGGCGCGCTGCTTGTCGGCGACGCGGCGGTTGGGGACGGGCAGATGGCGATTCTCGGCGCCGGCGACACGGTCCGACTGCGCGGCGGGGCGACCGGCGGCCGTGCGCTGCTGCTGGCGGGCGTGCCGCACAACGAGCCGATGGCGCGGTACGGGCCGTTCGTGATGAACACGCAGGCGGAGATCGTCCAGGCGTTCCGCGACTACCAAAGCGGGCGGATGGGACGGATCGCGGCCGACGGGACGTGAGCCACTTGTGCTGAATCTGGACGGATAGCTGTGCAGAAACAAGGAGATGACAAAGCCTTAGGCTTTGTCCGTTCCGCCGCGCGTTGCGCCCCACTCCCCGCCGTGCTACCAGTCCGCGCGCGCCCGCATGGCGCGCTCGCGAGGCAACGATGCGCCGGTTCGCCCTCCTGCTCGCCCTCGCGGGCGCGTGCGCGTCCACGACCACCGCGGTGCCGGCCGTCTGCGGCGACGGCACCTGCA
>CAIPXZ010000751.1 GCA_903869075.1 uncultured Myxococcales bacterium
CTCATCATTTCCGGCAGCACGGACGACAGTCCAGAGCCGTACATGAAGGCGAACGTGATCGTGCAGCTGCTGAAGCGCGATCTGGACTACGCGATCGACGAGAAAGCGCACTCGGTGACGCTGACGGAGTCGGGCGTAGATCGCGTGGAGGCGCGGCTGAAGGTCGGCAACCTGTACGACGCCGAGAACCTGCCGTGGCTGCACTTCATTCAGGCGGCGCTGAAGGCGCACACGCTGTACCGTAACGGCGTCAACTACCTGATTGAAGAAGGCAAAGTCATCATCATTGACGAGCACACCGGCCGCAAAATGCCCGGTCGGCGCTGGTCGGACGGCATCCACCAGTCGATCGAGGCCAAAGAAGGCGTGCAGATCCAGCAGGAGACGCAGACGCTGGCGACGGTGACTTTCCAGAATTATTTCCGCATGTACGAGAAGCTGTGCGGCATGACCGGCACCGCCGAGACCGAGGCCGAGGAATTCGGCAAGATCTACAACCTCGACGTGCTTGTCATCCCGACCAACAAGCCGCGCAAGCGCCTGGACCACGACGACGTCATCTACAAGACCGAGCGCGCCAAGTTCAAGGCGGTGATCGGCGACATCGCCACGGCGCATGAAAAAGGCCAGCCGGTGCTGGTGGGCACGATCTCCGTTGAAAAGAGTGAGTTTTTGAGTCACCTGCTCAGCGAGCGCGGCATCGCCCACAACGTCCTGAACGCCAAGCAGCACGCCCGCGAGGCGGAGATCGTGGCGCAAGCGGGTCGGTTCGAGGCGGTGACGATCTCGACGAACATGGCCGGTCGCGGCACCGACATTTTGCTCGGTGGCAACGCGGAACTGCTGGCACGGCAAGAGGTTTTTGGACCCGGCAAGGTGCACGAGCATTTTGACGAGACCAACGCCGAGTACCTCGCTGCGCTGGAGAAATTCCGCGGCGAGTGCGTGGCTGAAAAGCAGCGCGTGCTGGACGCCGGCGGCCTGTACATCATCGGCACGGAGCGGCACGAGAGCCGGCGCATCGACAACCAGCTGCGCGGTCGCGCCGGTCGGCAGGGCGACCCGGGCGAGTCGAAGTTCTACTTGTCGCTCGACGACGACCTGATGCGCGTGTTCGGCGGCGACCGCGTGCGCAAGATCATGGAATGGCTGAAGATTCCCGAGGACGAGCCGATCATCGACAAGATGGTGTCCAAGGCGATCGAGGGCGCGCAAAAACGCGTGGAAGGCCAGCACTTTGACGCCCGCAAGAGCGTGCTGGAATACGACGACGTGATGAACCTGCAGCGCAAGGCGATTTACGCCCTGCGGCGGCGGACGCTGGCGGTGGACGACACGCTGGAGCTCGTGACCGACGCGATCGCCAACGTGGTGCTGACGCTGGTGGACAAGTTCTGCCCGCAGGGTCAGAACCCGCTGGATTGGAACCTGGAGCCGTTGGAAGACGCGGTGTTCCAGCTGACCAACCTCGATCTTGACCTGGGCGAAGTGCTGCGGAACTACGACGCGCTCGTGCGGTCGCTGTCGGGCACGCTGAAGGACGAGTTCGTGGAGCGGCGCGAGGCGCAGATCGCGCGGATCGCCGACAGCATGACGCCGGAGCGCGGCGACGAGGACGAC
>CAIPXZ010000752.1 GCA_903869075.1 uncultured Myxococcales bacterium
GCCGCCGAGGTAGGGCCTGATTCGCTCGCGAGAACTCGGCTCACGGTGGATGATGTCCTCCATGAGCGAGAGAGGCGAGGCGTCTGGGTCGCCGTCATCGAACAAGAATCCCTGTCCCTTGATATCGCAGCCAATGAAGCTTTTGTTGACGTTGGCGACGAGCCGGGCGGGATCGTCGTCTGAACCGGCGTGAAACAGAAATGCTGTGATCCGTTCGACGCACTCGCCGTCCAGCGTCGGGGATCCAACCGGCACACCCTTGCGAATGTTGATGATGCTCACGTTCACGGCCGCCAGCCCCGGCCATTTTACGCGACGTTGTGCGCGGTAGATGTGTCCGTGAGCTTTCAGGATCGCCGCAATACCGCCGACGCGCGTATCCCCTTGGGCAATTGTGTTGGTTGCAATCAACCCGAGGCAGCCAGCATGCCGAAGCAGGTCAAAAGCTCGGCGAAAGAAGATTGCGACCAGATCCGTGTTCCCGTTTACACCTGAATTCTGGTCCGTGCACCACTCGCCAAAAGTCTTGCCGAACGCCCCGCTGATCCGTTTTCCGCCCAAGAACGGCGGATTCCCGACAAACCCATCGAACCCCGGCCTCTCCCGCCCAAACACCTCCGGAAACTCGATCTCCCAGTGGAACGGCACCACCGGCCGCTCACCCTGCCGCAACTCCGTGCGCAGCTTGAGCAATTCGCCCGGATGCCCGCCCTCCAGCCAGCGCCGCGCCACTTCCTGATACCGCTGCCGCAGCCCTTCGCGCGCCGCCGGCTTCTCCGCGCCAAAGAACGCCGCCACGCACACGTCGCCGAGCATCCGCACGTCCGCCAGCCGGTCGTCAGACAGCCGCCAAGTGTTGCGAATCTCGCTCTGGTTCTCGACGTCGCCGGCCGCCAGCACCTCCTCGCGCAGGCGCATGCCCTCCTGCACGCGGTCCTGCACGAGCTTGCGGAACAGCGGAACCTGCTTGCCGACTTCCCAGTCAAAACAGGCAATCTGCTCGCGCGTCAGCCCCACAAGTGAGTCGCCGTGGCGCAGCGCGTGGTCCAGGAACGTGAACGGGTGGTCCTTGGCCAGCGTCACCAGCCACACGGACAGCTTGGCGAGGTCGACCGCCACCGGGTTCTTGTCCACGCCGTACAGGCACCGCTGCGCGACCAGACGGCGGGCGTGGAGCACCGGCTCCTCGTCGGGCGGAATGGCCGGCAGCACGCCGTGCGCGTTCCACGCCGCGACCAGCAGGTCCGCCAGCTGCTTGCACATCTGCACCAGAAACGCGCCCGAACCCATCGCCGGATCGCAGATCTTCAGCTCCAGAATCTGCTCGGGCGTCGGCTTTGCGCCCAAATCCGCGAGCAGCGGCTCCAGGGTCTTTTTGACAATCGGCTCGGTCAGCGACGGCGGCGTGTAGTGCGCGCCCGTGCGGCGGCGCTCCTCGGTCGGCTGCAGGAACCGTCCGCCCAGCGGAATCACCTGCGGCGTGCGCGGCGAAATCTTGCCGGACAGCGCCGCCAGCAGGTCATCGACGTTGCGCGCGCCCACCAGCGCCGACTTGCCCGCCGCATTCGGCTCGCATTTGGCGTGGTCCTTCAGCCACGCCGCGCGCTTGGCGCCACTCTCGGCAAGCAGCTCGTCCAGGTTCACCACCACGTGGTCCGGCCGCAGCCCAATCGACGGCCCCGTCGCGGTCTGCACCACAAAGCCCATCATCGACTCGTACACCGAGCCAATCTGCTCCACGTCCAGCGCCCGGTAGCTCAGGCGCTCTTCGTCCAAAAGCAGCAGTGCGTTGAGCAGTTGCAGCACGACCGAATCGGCCACCCGCGGCGGCGTCAGCGTCTCGCCCAGCTGCCGCGCCGCGGTCCGACCTTCCAGAAACGGCCACGCATCCGGGTCAAACAGCCGACCATGGCGCGGCGGCAAGTGCAGCGCGTGACCGTCCGCGGTCGTCCACTGCGCGCCGTCGTGCAGAATCCGCCAAAGCGTGAGCAGCTGCGGCCAAGCGGAAAACCGCTGGTCCATCGTGTCGGGATGCAGCGCCGCATCCGCCCGCAGCCGCTCGTACAGCCCCAGCACCGAGTAGCTGCGGAGGAAGCCTTCGTCGGCGGGCAGCACCCCGCGCTCTTCGGCAAACAGCAGGAAGATCGTCCGCAGAATCGAGCCCAGCAGCCCTTCGTAAATCTGCGCTGGCGCCGTGTCGCGCAAGAGCGTGCCATTGCTCTGCTGGTCCGCCGCCTGAAAACCCGCGAGCAAGCCGCCGAGCGCCGACAGCACCTGCTCCGCCAGCCGCTGCGTCACCGTGTTTTGGTACTTGCGACTTTCCTTGAGCAAGTATGGCAGCCGCTGGTTGTCCGGCAAGGAAAACAGCCGGTCGCTGCCAAGGAGCAGAAGCAGCGCCGCCAGCATCGGTCGCCCGCCAACTTCCGCCATCTGGTGCAGGTGGAACGTCACGTAGCCCGACGACTCGCCCTGCGGCGCATACACCAGACGCAGCGCCCGACCGTTGGACAACAGGCCAATCGGCACGCCGTCGGACCGCAGCAGCCGCTCAAACCGCGCCTGCGGACTCGCCCGCCAGCGCGCGCCACCCTGCTCTGGCCCGGCATTGTCGAGGTTCGCACCCAACTCGACCGACTGCGCGAGCAGCAGCCACGCGTCCTTCTCCGGCTCGCGCACTGCGAACGTCGGCTCCAAGCGGTCGCCAAACTCCGGCAGCGGCACCGTCAGCGCCGCGATGGTCGCTTCATCGCTGGCCAGAAACGCGCCGTGCCAGTCCAAGAACTCCCGCCCAAACGCCGCCAAATCGGTCACGGCGTAGGTGCCATCATCCTGCCCGGTCAAGTCACGCAACCGCCGCCACGCGTCGATGACGTTGCGCGGCAGAATCGCCTGCGCGGACACCAACGCCGGAGGCGAGACGACAAGGCCAACGGGCTGAACGAGGTCCAGCCACTCCTGATGCGCGGCGGCGAACGGGTCACGTTGTGCCATCAGCCCGCCTCCGGCCACAGATACACGACACCGAGCGGCTCGACGCGCGGCAGACGCACCTCAAAGCTCTTCTGAATCCGGTTGGGCTCGGTCTTCAGCTCCTGCTCAATCGCCGTCAGCCGCCGCTCCCACGCCTTCATGTCGGCGCGCAGTTGCTTGGACTCGTCGTCAGAAAAGCCGAGCGGCAACTGCGCGGTCATGTGCTTGGCCTGCTCCGCCTGAATGCGCTCACGCTGGCGTTGCAGCAACACAAGCATAGACGCCGCCTCCGCCGCCCCGCGATGGGTCAGCAGTTCCTCCGCCTCGACCGCCGCCGCTTCGGCGCGGTTCTGCAGGAATGGCAGCAAGTCCGCCACGTCCAGCGCCGTGTGGTCCTGCAGCTGCTGGAGCGCCGCTGCTGCGATGTGGCGGCCGTCCTGATCACCGACGGCCTGGTCCAGCTGCGCCAGCGTCGCCGACTCGCCCGCACCCGCCGTCGCGTACGGCCGCAAATGCGCGCCCGGCGCACGCGGTCTCCACCGCGCCGTCACCACCACAATCTCATCGTGCAGCCGCGAAGCGCCCTCGCCAAACAGCGACAATCGCCCCAGCAGCACCACGCGCGGCTCCGCATGCGGCGTCACCAGCACGCACGCACGCGACAGCCGATGATGCACAAAGCCCTGCGCCACAAACCGGCCCAGCAGCCGCTTCACGACGCGGTGCTCCAGATGCAGGTGCACGGTCCGATCGTCCAACTGCCGCGGATCGCGAAACACCACCGGCCGCACCGGGCTCTCCTTGCGCCACTCCCACAGCTTCTGATCGGGCCGTCGCGGCGGGCGCAGCGCATCCATCGTCGTCGCCCAGCTCAGGTCCGCACCGGGCAGCCGATCCAGCGCCGGGAACGCCCACGCGTGGACGTCCAGCCCATCGGGTGCCGCCACTTCGCGCAGTGTCTCCGTGCCCAACATCTCCAGCGAACACGACAGCGCGTCGCGAAACTGCGCGCTATCGAACCCCAGCGCCGCTGCCGACGCCTCGCTCATCTTGCGCAGACGGCCGATCTGCGACTCCAGCTCCGCGTGCCGCTTGCGCGACGCTTCAAGTTCGACCGCCACCAACTGCGTCTTCTCGCGCTCGGCGTCCAGCGCGTCGATGTCCTGCGCCAACCGCGCCGCCGTCTGCCGTCGGATGCCGCCGTCCAGTAGCTTGCCAATCCGCGCGTCCAGCACCGGCGCCAGGCTCACGTGCTCCTTGCGAATCGTCTCGACCTTACGCACCAAAGTCCGCAGCACCGTGTCTTCCGCGCGCTGCTTGTAGAAGAAGTAGTGGCAGCGCACTTCCTTGGACGTCTGGAGCGTCCGGTCAATGCGGCCGTTGCGCTGCTCGATGCGGCTCGGATTCCACGGCAGGTCAAAGTGGAACAGGTCGGCGCAGTGGCTCTGCAGGTTGATGCCTTCGCGCGCTGCGTCCGTGCACAGCAGAATCCGCAGCGGCTCGGCTGTAGGATCGGCATTGAACCGCCGCTTGATCTCCTCGCGCCGCTCCCGCCCACCCGACGAATCGCTGCCGCCGTGGTACGTCTCCAGCCGCCAATTCGCCTTGTCCGTGCCGGCAATCGCCGCCGTCAGGTGCGCTTCCAGGTAGCGCAACGTGTCGACAAACTCAGTGAAGACGATGACCCGCGTGTTCGTCCACTTCAGCCCGGCCTTGGGCTGCTGACTGCCAAGCGCCGGAAGGCCCGGACAAGCGTGCTCCGCAAGCCAGGCGACAAGGTGCTGCACGCGGGGATCCGCGGCATGGCGGGCCGACTCAGCGATCCGCGTCATCTCGGCCAACAGCTGCTGCTCACGCTCGCGCAAGCTCGCTTCCGCCCCTCGCGTCGCCGCCGCCACAGCGTCCGTCGCCGCTTCCAGTTCGGCATCGGTCGCTTCGGCAATCTCGTCCGCAGTCAGCTCGCTCGACTCATCGTCCGCGTCTGGCTCCTCCCGCAGCAGCTTGAGCTGGTCCACCCGCACGTGCGGCACCCGCGCAGTCGCGACTTCGGTGTCCGTCATCGCGTTGCGTCGTGCTAACGTCTCTTTGTGCTTGCGCAGCGTGCGGGCAAACGCGTCCGTCGACGACAGCAGTCGCTTCTGCAGCTGCGTTACCACCAGCAAGGAAGCCGCCCGCACCGAAGCGGTAGCATTCGCCGCCTTTTTCTCACGCACGCTGGCGTACTCGTCGAGCAGCTTCGGCAGCGCCAAGTCCGGCGAATCCGCGGCCAGCCCGTCGATGTCGACCTGGACGATCTTGCGCTCCGGAAAGTCCTGCCCGACTTCGCGCAAGTCGGCCTTCAGCCGCCGGACCATCACCGGTTCGAGTTCCTTACTGGACGTCACGGGCACTCCGCGGACAAACCGCTGCGGATCGAGCAGTTCCAGCAGCGCCGAAAAGCTGTTCGAGTGGCCATTGTGCGGCGTCGCCGACAGGAACAGCCGGTGCTCGAAGCGCGGCGCCAGGTCGCGAATCGCCTTGGTGAACTGCGAGTCGATTGCGTACTTCTGCCCGCTCGCCGGCGCCGCGTGGTGCGCTTCATCCAGAATCAGCAGCGTCTGCGCGGAGAACTCGCCCAGCCAGTCGCGCAGCATGTTGGCGTAGTCCTCGTCGCGCAGCCGGGCGTGCGAGATGATGAACCGCGAGTGCGTCGTCCACGGGTTGACCGAGAACCCGCGCTCGCGCCGCCGTCGCGCCACGAAGTCGCGGTCGTAAACCTCGAAGGTCAAGCCGAAACGCTGCTCCAGCTCGTCGCGCCATTGCAGTTCCACCGAGGGCGGACAGGCAACGACGACGCGCCGCACCTTCTGGCGGATCAGCAGCTCGCGCAGGATCAGGCCCGCCTCAATCGTCTTGCCCAGGCCGACGTCGTCGGCAATGAACAGGTTCACGCGCGGGAGGGCCAACGCCTTGCGCAACGGCTCCAGCTGGTAGTGCTTGATGTCGATGCCCGCGCGGTACGGCGACTGGAACCGCTCGGCGTTGGTCGACGTCACGCAGGACCAGCGGATCGTGTGCAGGAACGCGGCGAACTCGCGCGGCTTGTCGAAACCGCGAGAGGCGACGACGCGCCAGTCGGTCTCGTCGACCACTTCAGCGTCGAGTTCTTTTTCCCAAAGGACGTCAAGGCGTTCGCCTTGGGCGTCATCATCGAGGCAGGACAGCGAGACCACCGTGGCATCGGCCGGATCGCGCGGCAGTGCCACGGCTTCGATGAGCCAGGCACGGGTGCGGACACGGGCAACGGCGCCTGGGGCGGGAAGCATGGCGGTCCGGGCAGACGCGGGGTGGTGGAGCGAGGGCGTCTGCGGCGTGCGGTTATGGCACGAGGTGACGGCGTGTGGCAACGGCACGGACACCCACTTGAGCTCGTGCTGCTTCGTACATCAGGCCGATCAGGTGATTGACCGTTCTCGACGTATAGCGGTACCGTCCTTGGCCATGAACACTTAAGCCGCAGTTGAACGGATTCTCGCCGAAGGGCTAACCTCCAGCACCTACAAGTTCGCCGTTCTGCGGGCCGTGGTCGACGAGGTCACAGCCGCCCCGGCGCAGGAGCCGCGCAACGGGTTTCACAGAATCCCCGTGATCGGCCTTGCGCGACGTGTACTCGCATACTATTGGAAACCGTGCCTGCTCGACGTGAAGCAGGCACCCGGCAACGTGCAGGCGTTCAGCATTATCAAGAGGTTGATCGCCGCGGCGCCGGTCATTGTCGGCAAGCGGATCGACACGAACGATGCGGGCGCGCGGCTTCTGGACTGGATTACAGCGACGCCGGAGTTGGACCCGCCTTTGATTTCGGCGCTGCTCGACACCCGCAAAATGCTGCTGGACTACCCGCTCAAGCACTTGCCGAGGTTGGGAAACCGAAGGCTCGAACTGTTTCACATGATGACACTGGGAACACTAAACACTCCGACCGAAGTCCAAGATCATCCGCGAAACCTCCGCACGTGCCCCGCCACCAGCGCGGGCTCGCGGGCGAAGCGCTCAAAAGTACGTGTCAGCGCGGCGTCGCGTGCCTGCGCGCTGGCGTGAAACGCGTTGTGCGTCGCCAGCCGTCGTGTGGTCTTCCAGCAGCCCTCGATGCCGTTGAATTCCGGCGAGTAGGGTGGCAAGCGAAACAGCTCGATGCGGTGCTTGTTCGCCGCCAGCCACTCTTTGCCGACCGCGTCGAGGTTGTGGCACGGGCCGTTGTCGATGATTACAAACAGCTTTGGCGCCACGCCAGGCCCGCCTTCGTACGCCGCGACCAGCGTCATCAGAAAGACGTGGAACGTGTGGCCGTTGAACTTCTCGGCAAATTGGAAGTGCCACCGCGGCGACTCGGCGACCTCGATCGCGCCGAACACATGGGCAGTATTGCGTAATCCGTAGGTCGAGACGCGCGGTTGCTGGCCGACCGGCGCCCAGGTGCGGTGCAGCGAGGCGTCCTGCCAGAAGCTCGCCTCGTCCTCCATCAGGAGTTTGCCGCGGCACGCGTCGACTTTTTTTTGATGGCGGGCAGGCGCTCCTCGACCCACTGGCGCTGCAGTTCAGCATCAGCCCGCGCAAGGCGTTTGCGCGGCCGCTGCACCGAGAAGCCCAGTTTGTGCAGAAGTCGCGCTACGTAGTCGTGGTGGTACGTCACGCCGAAGCGTTTCTCGATGAGATCCGCGACCATGGGCGCCGTCCACATACCGCTTTCGTAGCCCGCGGCGTTCGGCCCTGATTTTACCGCCGCGGTCAGTTCGCCACGCTGGGCATCCGTCAGCTTGCTTGGCGCGCCCGACCGCGACTTGGTCAGCAGCCCCTCGACACCGGCTGTCGCGTACCAGCGCATCCATTTGTTGATGACCGAGCGCTCAATCTTCAGCCTTTGCGCGACCAGCGCAGCACGTTCGCCGCCAATGTACGCCAAAATCGCCGTGAACCGCTTCACCTCGTCGTGCCGCTTGCGCCGCTTCGCGTCGGCCAGAAACCCTTCGAGATCAGCAATGTCTTCCGGCCGACGGCGGTCTGCCGGAATGGCTTCGCCCGCCTTCGATCGCCGCTTCCTCTCCGCCATCCGCACCTCCACGCCGGCAGCTGGGGCGCAGAATGATCGCCTTGGATGGGCCTGTCAACGAAGTGTCAGACTTCGGTCGGAATGTTTAGAGGGCTCGATCATCGGCGGCGCCACGTACGATGAGCACCTTGCAGGTGCGCCGGGCAAAGCCCACTTCAAGTCAGCGACCAGCTGGTTGGACCTGGAAGGACTGGAAGGGACGTTTATCGTGCTCTCAGCCCGAGCTTGGGAGGAACTTGCGGCCCTGCGTTTCTGGCTGCGGGACGCCATAACGCTGCGGTGGCTGGAGGCTTGCGCGACGTACAACAACGATCCACAGCGGCCACTTCCGGCAGATTGCTTGCGGCTGGACTACCCGGAACGCGATGCCGAGACCATGAAGCGCCTGCGCGCGGTTTATCACCAAGTCGGGTGGGACACTTGCATCTACACTGGGCGCAGGCTGACTGGCGAGGTGCAAATGGACCACCTGCTGCCGTTCTCACGTTTTCCGGTCAACTACTTCTGGAACATCGTGCCGACAACGAGTGTGCTGAACCAGAGCAAGGGCAACAAGCTGCCGCCGCTCGTTGGCGACATCGCAGACCGGTACAAGGTCTTCCTGGCGACAGTGCTCAAGGCGGGCGCTCCGACGGTTGCAAACGACCTGCACTCGACTTGGCGGCAGCATTTCCAGCACGACACGTTTTGCACTGAGCCGCGGGAGCTACGCGATTCGCTGTGGTCCATCGTCAACCAGACGCACGCTAAACTGGAAAGCAGCGGCGTGGAGGTTTGGCAGATTCCGGCGACCAACGCGGTACTACGCTCTACCGTCACTGTCTGACCGGTCGCCGAGCCCACGCAAGACGCACTGCCACGTCGTCCTCATGGTCTCCCCGCGCCCGCAACCGCAACTCGGCGACGTTGCGCGGCACCTCCAAGCGCACAGTCCCGGCATCCGCCGGCGCCAGCATCCCCGCCACGCGGTCGATCGCGTTCTCATCCACAATCGCGACCCAACGCCCCTTTGCTGCACCGTTCTCGAGCCGCGGCAGACCATAACGCGCGCCGCCTGGCCCAGAAATCGACTCAAGCATCTGCCCGGCCGCTTCGGCGGTGCCGAACTCCGCAGCAGTCACGAACAGGTAGTCAAACCCGGCAATCTCGCCCGGCCGCGGCGCCCGCGTCGTCCACGACGCCCAACGGTTGTACCCCGGCTGCCTGCACAGTTTCCTCGCCAGCGTCGTTTTGCCCGACCCCGGCACTCCCGTGATGAGCAAGTAGCTGATTCCCGTCGTCATGCTGCCTCCTTCTCACAGTGCGTCCCCGCAAATACGTCCGAGAACTCGCGGCGCCAAATCGGCGCGTTCCACACGTAGCTGAAGCCCCACGGACCGACGTGGCCCAGTTTGACGCCGTGTCTCGTTGGCGACGACGCCAGCACAGACTGGCGGTTCACTTCCATCAGGTTGTGCGAGCCGTGCACGAGGCCACCACCGCGAGCCTGCCAATCGCAGAACCACCGCCATTGAGCATCGGCCTGTTCGCGCGTTTCGCCTGGCAGCCCATAGAGGAGGTTGATGACGACCGCGATCCCCGCGTCCAGGTAAGCCGCGATGACGTCGTTGATTTCGTCCAGCGGCTGCACCTTGTCGATCGTCCGCTGCAGACTGGGATGGATCGTCTCGACGCCGAGCTCAACCGTCCGCAGTCCTTGGGAATACAGCCGGCGCAGACAGTCACAGCGCATGCCGCGGTTCACTTTCGTCGTGCAACTCCACGTCAGCCCCGGCGCAACAACGGCGACGAGCGTGCCGAACGCCTCCATCGCCTTGCGGTCAAACAGGCTGTCCTTGACCGACACTTTCTCGATGCCGAAGCGGACGGCCGTCTCCAGCACGGAGCGCGCAATGTGCCCGGTGTTGCCGCGAGTGAACGCTTCGACCGCCGGATACGTGCAAAAGCGGCACTTGCCGTAGGAGCAGCCGCGGGACAGTTGCAACGGGAGCGACAGGCGCGCGCAGTCGTAAAGCGCCAGTTCAGCCTCGTCGAAGACCGCCGGCAGCCAGTCTGCCGGTGCCAGTTCAACGGCTGGTGTGTACGAATGGCCAGCAGCCAAGACGCCCGCCAGCTCTTCGTTCTCGGCGAACTTCACGGCCCGCACGAACGCGACGAGCGTGTGCTCCGAGTGCCCGGGCAAAAAGGCGTCAATCACACCATGACCGTATCGGACGTCCCGCGCGATCTCGTCGGCCAGCAACGTGACGTGCGACCCGCCGGCCACAACCCGGGCTTCCGGCCACTTTGACTTGGACCACTTCGCAATGACAAGCGCCGGCAGCACCTGCGCCGGGCCCATGACGCTGACGCCCAGGACGCGAGGCTCGGCAACACCGGCGAGTTGGCTGGTCAGGAAGCCTTGCCAGAATCCGTCGAGAAGCATCGCGTCAATGGCCGACTCCATGGCGTCAAAGTCGTGCGCCAACGAAAGCACGGCGTCTTCGCCGCACGGCACGAGCTCGGGCGGCGCTGGTGTCAAGCAGAGCGAGCGCGTGTAATGCTCGCGCGCTGCCTCCACACGGACGCGATCCTTCGCGTGATCGCCAACGACGCGCAGGCGTTGCTGCGAGCCGCCGCCGAACAGACGCAGATAGCGGATGTTGAGGTCAAACGCATGCGCGTCGAGCCCTGCTGCGCGGGCGTGGGCGACGAGGATGCCCGGACCGAGGGGCGGCGTCGCGTCGTGCGGGGAGAACGGCGGCGTGATGATGAGCAGGTCCTGCATTGTTAGGCTTCCTTCTGCGTCGCGCGGCAAAGCGCGGCCATGCGTCTGCGGATTGACTGCTCACCCACTGGCGCTTCGTTTTGTGTTCTGTCGTTTTTTCGGGCCTTTGGCGGCTATGTCTCGATGCCGTCGAGTCCATCGGCGAGGCTGGACAGCACAAACTGATGAGCGCTCGACGCCCTGTCCCCGGTCCACGTCATGGCCAGCGCTTCTGCTTCGACCGCACACCGGCGCTCTGGTGGTACGCGCTCAAATGCCGCTGCCCGCTCTTGTTCCGAGACCCGTTGGAGGATCAAGAGAACGTAGGCGATATCGCGCGCCGCCTTCTCCTCGGCGATCAGCCGCGCGAGCCGGTGACGGGCAAACATGAGCACGGCATCTGAAGCAACCCCGTTGCCGGCGAGGCGCAGAGCCGCGAGTTCCCGCTCGTAGGCCGAACCGCTCTCCAGCCGCTCGGAGTCGTGCAACGTGCTGATCAGGTCCAGCAATTCGTCGTTGCGGATGAGTGAGGAACGAACCGCGGTCACCGCCCCGCCGTCGGCACCGGTCAGACGGACCACGTCATCCGCCAAATCGCGGTCCTGAAGCGCGAAGGCCAAACCGAGCAGCGAGTCAGGGACAGCGGCCAACGCGCGCGTTCGTTCTGCCTCCGTTTGTCGAAGATGCCATCGTGCCTGCCCTTCTGGATCATCAGGCACTGGTTCGAGCCGGTCATGGCGCGGTTCATTCACGACCGGCAGCAGCGCGGCGAGTCGGCGCACGCCAACCCGAACGGCATCCTGGTCGATTCGCCCCTCGCCGAGCAGTTTGGACGTCGCTTCCAGATAGGTCTTGAATCCGCCTACGGGCACCACCGACGGCCGTGAAAGTTCGGGGACGCCAGCGAACGGGTCAGGAGCGCGGAGCAGCCACTCGCGGATACCGTCGACAAACGCGGCGTCGCCGGAGTCGAGCTTTCGGATCTGATCGGCGTACCACATGCGCTCAGTCAACGACGCTGAC
>CAIPXZ010000753.1 GCA_903869075.1 uncultured Myxococcales bacterium
CAGTCGTTGTCCTTGCCGTCACACGTCTCGAGGTTGCCGGGAAAGCGCTTGGGATCGCTGTCGTCGCAGTCGACGCACGCCGGCGAGCCGTCCTTGTCGGCGTCGAGCTTGCTGTCGACCACGCCGTCGCAGTCATTGTCCTTGCCATTGGCGCAGTTGGCGGGCGCGCCCGGGTGGATCGCCGGGTCCTTGTCGTCGCAGTCCTCGCACGCCGGAAAGCCGTCGTTGTCGTCGTCCTGGTCGGCATCGACCTCACCGTTGCAGTCGTTGTCCTTGCCGTTTGTGCAGTCCGTCGGCGCGCCGGGGTGCACCTTCGGGTCGCTGTCGTCGCAGTCGTGGTTGGTGCCCGGGCAGGCGCTGTAACCGTCCTTGTCGGCATCGTAGTTGTCGATGACGCCGTCGCAGTCGTTGTCGATGCCGTCGCACACTTCCATCGCGCCCGGGTGCGTCGTCGGCTTGGTGTCGTCGCAATCCCCCTGGTCGGGCGTGTAGCCGTCGCCGTCCAAGTCCTTGTCTTTATCGGGATTATTCGGGTCGACCGGATACGGCACGTCGACTACGCTTGTGTCGCCGCCGCTGATGCCATCGCCGCCGTCACTGCCGAGCACGCCGTCGGCGCCGGTCGTCGCCGTGGCGTCATCGCCAGGCAACGCCGAGCTGTCCCCCAAGCCGCCGATTGTTCCGTCTTTTCCCGGGATTTGGTAGGACGGACCGCCGCCACCGCCCGCGGTGTTGGAGCACGCAGCGAGCGCGAGCACCAGCAACGCGCCGCACGCGATCGCACGCCAAACCAAGGGCCGATGGGAAGCAGGCATAGCAACTCCGGGCCGGATAGCCAAGTCCAGAGGGTACAGGCGCACCGGCAAGCCCGCAAGCAGCAAGTGCGTGACAGGCAAACCGCGGCAATCGCTTGGAAAGTGCTAGAAAATTCCCGAGGTCCGGGCGTTGCTGTTGGCGCGCACAGCATCGGCGCCGAGCACCCGCCGCGGCACGTCCGCCTCGCGGAACACGGCCAGCAGGTCGGCGTCGATCTTGTGCTCGCGCGCCTCGTCTTCGAGAATTCGCAAGGCGATCTCGTGCGGCACGGCCTTTTTGTACGGCCGGTCGGACGCCGTCAGCGCGTCGTAGATGTCGGCGATCGCCATCATCCGCGCCTCGATGCAGATCGAATCCCCAGAAAGTCCGCGGGGATAGCCGTGGCCGTCGATCTTCTCATGGTGGCCGTGGGCGATCTCCGGCACACGCTTCAAGCTGCGCGTCCACGGAATTTGCGACAGGAAGCGGAACGTGTGCGTCACATGGCTCTCGATCTCCAGGCGTTCGTCGGACGACAGCGTGCCCTTGGGAATCGACAGCACCGCAACTTCCGCAGGCGTGACAAGCGGTTGCCGCTCGCCATCGGCGCCGAGGAAAGTCTCCAGCTGCAGCTGCTGGAGGCGCTCGAACGAGCCGCCTTGCAGCACCGTCGGCCGGTTGCACGCCAGCACGACCTGGAACTGCGCGTCCAAGCTCGCGGTCCGCCGCGCCAGCTCTTCCTGTTCGCGCTGGACCTGCGCCGCGTCGCCGCCGGAAAGGAGCGTCGCCACGCACCGCCGCAGCGTCTCCGCCTCCATGCTCGCGCGGGCAAAATCGAAGCGGTGGCGCAGCAGCTCCAGCTGGTGCGGGTACAGCTTTTGCGCCTTGACGAGCACGTCTTCGCGCACGCCGACCTTGCCAAAGTCGTGTAAAAGCGCGGCGTAGCGGATCTCCATGCGCTCGCTCGGACCAAACCGCAGCCCGAGGTAGCGCGGCAATCCGACGATCTCCACCGCGTCCGCCAGCCCCAGCGTCAGCCGCGAGACGCGCTCGGAGTGACCCGCCGTCGACGGATCGCGCGATTCGATCGCGACGACCGAAGCTTGCACGAAGCCTTCGAAAAGCTTCTGGATTTCCTCGTGCAGCTTGGCGTTCTCAATCGCCGCCGCGGCTTGGCCGCCCAGCGCCACGAGCACGTCCGCGTCGTCCTGCGTGAACCGGCCGTGGTTCTTGTTCAGCACCTGGATCACGCCGACGATCTGGCCTTGCATATCCAGCATCGGCACGGCCAGCAGCGATCGCGTCTGGTAGCCCGTGGCGCGATCGACCGAGGAATTGAAGCGCGGGTCGTCATAGGCGTTGCGCAGCTTGATCGTCTCGCCAGTCCTGGCGACGTGGCCGGCGATGCCGACGCCCGCCGGGATGCGCAGCTCACGATCGCCGCCGATGCCCTGGGCGATTTTGGCAAAAAGCTCGCCGGTGTCGCGATCGACAAGGAAAAGCGAGCCGCGATCGGCGTCCACTACGCGCGAAGCTTCCTGCAGGATCTTGCGCAGCAGCGCATCCAGATCCCGTTCAGAAATCAGGGCTTTGGCCACATCCAACAGCGCCGACAGCCGCAGCGCCGTCTCGCTGTGTGGCGTCACCGCCGCGAACGTGCCGGTGACGTTGGTCAACGTGATCGGCCCCGCCTGCCCGGGGTTGCCGGTCGTGCCCATTCTCGGTCTGTCTTCCGCCATGCTCGCGTTCACCCCACCGTGCGGAAGCTACCACGCGACCCGTTTGCGGCCAAGCCATTCCGCCCGCAACGCCGCGCGCGTACACTGCGCCGCGGCCGGCCCAGGGCCAGGGTGGAAACCGCGATGGAATCGACAAAACCCGCGCGTCTCGTCGTTCTGGCCGCCGGCCATGGCTCCAATTTGCAAGCGATTTTTCACGCGATCGCCGCGCGCCAGCTGATCGCGGAAGTGGTGCTTGTCGTCAGCCATCGCCCAGATGCCCACGCGCTGGAGCGGGCGCGGGCGCTCGGCGTCGCGACGGCCGCGCGCACGCTGGCGGACGTGCGGGCGGAGGGCGGCACGCGCGCGGATTTCGATGTCTGGCTGACGGCAACCGTCGCCGCAGCGCAGCCGGATCTCGTCGTGTGCGCCGGCTGGATGCTGATCCTCGGCGAGCCGTTCCTGAGCACTTTTGCCGGCCGCGCGCTGAACCTGCACCCGGCGCTGCCCGGCGCTTTCATTGGCAAGGACGCGATCGGCCAGGCGTGGCAGGCGGCGCAGCGCGGTGAAATCCGTGAGACCGGCGTGATGGTGCATGAAGTGGTGGCGGAGCTCGACGCGGGCGCGCCGGTCGCGGTGGCGCGGGTGCCGGTGCTGGCGGGTGAACCGCAGGCGGCGCTGGAGGCGCGGATGCACGCGGCGGAGCACGAGGTGCTGATCGCGGCGATCCGCAAGAAGCTCGGTCAGTCGACGAGCTGATCGAGCGCCAACAGCAGGTGCGTCTCGGCGATGGCCACGCCCGCGCGCGTCAGCCGCAGCCCGGCGGCGCCGCCCCAGATCAGCCAGGACGTGCCCGCGCCGGAATCTTCCACCTGCACCGCCTGCGCGCTGGCCGTCTCGCCTTGCGCTGACACGCCGCAGACCGCCCAGACACCCTCGACGCCGTCGTCCGGCTCATAGCGCACGTGCCGCACAAGCCGTACCGCCGACTCCGCTTTGTAGCGTAGGCAGCAGCCCAACGGCAACGCGGGCGTGGGATCCACCAGAACCTCGACGAAAGCCTTGCGGGTCGCGTTTGTCATGGTTTGTGTGTTTGCCTGAAGGGATAAGATTTGCCAAGCCGTGACATGCATCTTCGCCCAAAATCCGGTATCTTACTGACGCGCGGAGCCGCCACGGTGCGCCCGCGACACAAGGAATTGCGATGCAATCAGCTCTTTCGCGCGCCCTGTTCCTCGGCCTGCTTGTCACGCTTGCCGCTTGCGGCGATGAAGTGGCGATCCAGTCGTCACTCGTTGACAGCGGCTTGGGCGGGGACGACACCGGTGTCCTGGACGACGGCAGCGACGGCACCCTCGGCAGCGATGCAACCGGCGGCGGCACCGACGTCGGCGCGTGGGAACTGCCGCCCGAGGACATCTGGGGCACCGACGCGATTGTGCCCGGCGACGGCGGCAGCGACGGCGCTGTCGACACGACCGAGATCACCGGCGATGCGGACACGACCGGCGACACCGCCGCCAACTGTCCCGGCGCGCCCGGCTGCCCGTGCACGGCCGACGCCGAGTGCGGCGCGCTCTCGATCTGCGCCGACACCGCCGACGGCAAACAGTGCCTCGCGCCGTGCCTCTCCGGCACACCGTGCGCCGACGGCACGCTCTGCGTCGGCATCCCCGGCCCCAACACGCTGACCACCGACGACGACAAGTCCGTGTGCGCGCCCAAGTTTCCGCACCTCTGCACGCCCTGCTCCACCTCGACAGTCTGCCCCAGCACCGGCGTGGACAAGGTCGCCTGCATCGGCCTGGGCACCGCGCCCACCGGCACGGAAGTCGACGGCGCCAGCGGCTGGTTCTGCGCCAACTTCTGCCTGACAGACAAGGATTGCCCGAGCGATTACAGCTGCTTGAGCGCCAACACGATTGACGGCGACACCGCCACTTTCTGCCGGCCCAAGACCAACACCTGCAGCTGCAGCGGCCTGGCCATCGCCAGCGACGCGACGACGACGTGTGCCAGCAGCAAGCTCGCCGCGGACGGCAGCACCATCACAGGCTGCACCGGCACGCGCGCCTGCACCGCCAGCGGCTTGACGGCCTGCAGCGCCCCGGTCGCGGTCACTGAAATCTGCGACAACGTCGACAACGACTGCAACGGCGTCACCGACGACGGCATCCTCAGCGGCCCCGGCGCGATGTGCGACGACAAAAACGCCTGCACGAGCGACGCCTGCAGCGGCGGCGTGTGCCTCGCCACCGCGATTTCTGCCAGCTGCGACGACGGCAGCCTGTGCACCGTCAACGACGCCTGCGCCGGCAGCGCCTGCACCGGCAGCGCCGCCAACTGCGACGACGCCAACGCCTGCACAACCGATTCCTGTGACCCCAAACTGGGTTGCGTGCACACCAACAACACAGCTGTCTGTGACGACGGCGACCCGTGCACGACTGGCGACGTCTGCAAGGACGGCGCGTGCACGGCCGGCACCACCAACACCTGCGATTGCCAGTCCGACGCCGACTGCGCGCAGTACGAGGACGCCAACAAGTGCAACGGCACGCTGTATTGCGCCAAGTCGTCCACGCCGTATGTGTGCAAGATCAATCCGGTTACCGTCGTCACCTGCGACCCGTCGGGCGACACGCTCTGCCGGCTGAATACCTGCGACCCGGCCGACGCTGTCTGCAAGTTCGCGGCGCAAAACGACGGCAAGGGCTGCGATGACGGCAACGTCTGCACCACCGGCGAGGTCTGCGCGGCGACGGGCTGCACTGCCACCGGCACGCTTTCCTGCGACGACAGCAACCCGTGCACGACGGACAGCTGCGACTCGGTCAGCGGCTGCGCGCACACGCCCAACACGTCC
>CAIPXZ010000754.1 GCA_903869075.1 uncultured Myxococcales bacterium
CCATCTCGATGCCGGCGAGCGCAATCGCCGACGCCGTCGCGTTGCGGAACACGCACGGCACCTCGACAAGCCCGCCGACCGGATCGCACACGAGCCCGAGCGTGCCCTGCATCGCCAGACCGACCGCGCCGTCCGCCTGCGCGTTGGTGCCACCCAGCAGCTCCACGCCCGCCGCCGCCGCCATCGCCGCCGCCGACCCGGTCTCCGCCTGACAGCCGCCCTCCGCGCCCGACAGCGACGCCCGCTGCGCGATCACCGCGCCTACCAAGCCCGCCGCCGCCAGCGCGCGCACCAGCAGCGCGTCCGTCGCGCCCGTGCGGTCCGCCAGCGCCAGCAGCACGCCCGGCAGCACGCCCGCCGCACCCGCGGTCGGCGCCGCGACGATCACGCCCATCGCCGCGTTCACTTCCTGCACCGCCAGCGCGCCCGCCAGCGCATCGACGAACACCGTTCCCTGCAGCGGTCCGTGCTGGCTTGTCGCCAGCTTGTGCGCATCGCCGCCGACGAGCCCGCTCACGCTGCGCACGTCGCCCACCAGCCCGCGCGTCCGCGCGTCGCGCATCACGTCCAGCGCGCGGCGCAGCCCGTCCTCCACGCCCGCGCGCGTGCGCGTGCCGCGTTCGACCTCCTTGCGCAGCGCCAGCTCACCCAGGGAAATCTGATTTTGTTCAGCCTCTGACACGGCTTGCGCCAGCGAATCAAACATGCGACCTCCCTACTCGCCCTGAAATCAGCTGACTTGCGCCAGCAACCGCACCGTCCGCACTGCCGGCAGCTGCGCCAGCTGCGCGACCGCCGCCGGCAGCGGCCGCTCATCCAGCTCGTACAGGTGCAGCGCCACGCCGCCGGGACGATTGCGGGAAACGCGCACCGTCGCCACGTTCACGCCGTCCGCCGCCAGCGCCGCGGTGATCGCCGCCAGCGTCCCCGGCTGGTCCGAGGCGACGACGACGAGCGTCGGATACTCCCCGCTCAAATCCACCGGCAGCCCGTCGATCTCGCACACCGCAATGCGTCCGCCGCCCAGCGAGCTGCCGACGACGACGACTTTTTGGCCATCGCGCTCGACGGTCAGCCGCGCCGTGTTCGGGTGCACTTCGCGCAGCTTCGTCGTGGCGAACGTCACTTGCAGCCCGGCCACCTGCGCCAGCTCCAGCGCCTCGCGCAGCCGACCGTCGTGCGGCTCAAAGCCCAGCAGCCCGCCAACGAGCGCGCGATCCGTGCCGTGGCCCTCGCCGGTCTTGGCAAAGGAGCCGTGCAGCTCGATCAGCGCCCGCTCCGGCGTATCGCCGCACAGCGCGCGCGTCAGCAGGCCGATGCGGCACGCGCCGGCCGTATGCGACGACGACGGCCCGACCATGACCGGCCCGATGATGTCCAGCAGCGAAACCATGGCGACCTCCGGCGGCCATGGTGGTCGCGTCAGCCGCCGTTCGCAACATCCGCGGAACAACCGGCGCGCACGCTTCCCCCGCGGCCGCCGCGGTACTACACTACCGCCGCCTCGCGGTCCCGCGCGGCCGCCCTTCCCCTCGTCTCGGAGCCTGCCATGATTCAGCTTGCCGCTACGGATGTTTTTGCCAATCGCCACCTCGGCCCGCGCGACGCGGAGACCGCCGCCATGCTCACCGCGCTGGGCTTTTCCTCGCTGGATGCGCTGGCGGACGCCGCGGTGCCGCAGGTGATTCGCATGGCGGGCGATCTGCAGCTGCCGCTGGCGGCGAGCGAACACGAGGCGCTGCGCGAGATCGCCGCGCTGGCCGCTGAGAACGAAGTGCGGCGCAGCTACATCGGCCTGGGCTACACGGACACGGTGACGCCGCCAGTGATTTTGCGCAATATCCTCGAAAATCCGGGCTGGTACACGCAATACACGCCGTATCAGCCGGAGATTTCGCAAGGTCGGCTGCAGGCGCTGCTCAACTTCCAGACGGTGATCACCGATCTGACCGGGCTCGACATCGCCAACGCGTCGCTGCTGGACGAAGGCACCGCGGCGGCGGAGGCGATGTCGCTGTCGTGGGGCCTGCAAAAGGGCGCCAACAAGGTGCACACGTTTTTCATCGACCACGGCGTGCATCCGCAGACGATTGCCGTGGTGAAACAGCGCACGCTGCCGCTGGGCATTGACGTGGTTGTCGGCGATTACGCCGCGCTGGACTTTGCGGCGACGCCGGTGTTCGGCACGCTGCTGCAATACCCGACGACCGATGGCCGCGCGATCGATTACAGCGTTTTTGCCGCGACGGCGCACGCCCACGGCGCGATCGTGACGTTTGCGACGGATCTGCTGGCGCTGGCGGTGCTGAAGGCGCCGGGTGAGCTCGGCGCGGACATCGCCATCGGCAACTCGCA
>CAIPXZ010000755.1 GCA_903869075.1 uncultured Myxococcales bacterium
CGTGCTGCTGGCGCGCGATACCCGGCTGGGGCGGCTGGTGGCGCTCAAGCTGATCCACGAGGACCGGCTGGACGCCGACGGCGTCGCGGCGCTGATGGCGGAGGCGCGGCTGACGGCGCGCGTGTCCCACCCGAACATCGTGACAATCCACCACATCGGCCGCTGGGGCAAAGCGCCGTATCTGGCGCTGGAATACGTCGCCGGCACGAGCCTGCGCGAGCGCCTCGTCAGCTCGCCGCCGGCGCAGCGCGAGGCTTTGCGCATCGGCTTGGCGGTGGCGCGCGCCCTGGAAGCGGCGCACGCGGCGCGCATCATCCACTGCGACTTGAAGCCGGAAAATGTGCTGCTGCCGTCCGATGGCCGCCTGCGCGTTGTGGATTTTGGCATCGGTCGGGTTGTGGAGACGATGACGACAGCGCCGCGCGAGCCGGGTCAGGCGCACGTGGCGGGTACGCCGGGCTACATGGCGCCGGAGCAGTGGCGTGGCGAGACGCCGACTGAGGCGGTGGACGTCTGGGCGCTGGGCATGATGCTGTACGAGATGCTGGCGGGATTTCGGCCGTTTGAGGGTCCGACGGGCGACGGCCGGCCGATGCACATGCGCGTGCTGGATGAGACGAACCGGATCCGGCCGATCGCCGGGATCCCAAATGATTTGCAGGCGTTGGTGGCGGCGATGTGTGCCCGCGATCCCGCCGTCCGGCCGGCAGCGGCGGGCGTGGCGCGGCAGCTGGAGTCGATGCTGGCGCGCGATGGTGGCGATTCGCGGGCGGCCGACGCGCCGTTTCGCGGGCTGCTGCCGTTTGAGGAGCGCCACGCCGGTTTCTTCTTTGGCCGCGACGCCGAGGTCGACGCGGCGGTCGAGCGGCTGCGCGCGGCGACGGTGATGCCGATCGTCGGGCCGTCCGGCGCGGGCAAGAGCTCGTTTGTTCAGGCCGGCCTGCTGCCGCGGCTGCGCGAGCAGGGGCCGTGGACGATCGTTACGCTGCGGCCTGGCGCGCGGCCGCTGGCGGCGCTGGCGGCGCGGCTGCTGACGCAGGACACGGCGGATCCGCGGCGGCCGACGAGCCCGCCGCGCGACCAGGTGGACGAGCTGGCGCGGGTGCTGCTGGCGGAACCGGCGCAGGCCAACGTGCGGCTGCACCAGCTGGCGGAGCAAAATCACACGCGTCTGCTGCTGTTTGTCGACCAGCTGGAGGAGGTGGTGACCCATGGCTGTGCGCCGGCGGAGGCCACGGCGTTTCTGGCGGCGATCGCCGGCGCTGCGGACCCGGTCGATGACGTTCTGCGGGTCGTGTTCACGCTACGCGACGACTTTTTGGCGCGCGTCTCTGGCGGCGACGCGATGGCGGCGGCGCTGGCGCAGGTGCTGGTGCTGCGGCGGCTGGACGATCGCCACCTGCGCGAGGCGGCGACGCGGCCCCTGGAGCGGCTGGGCTACAGCTGGGACGACCCGAGCGTGATTGACCGGATCGTCGCGGAGCTGAGTGGCCTGCCGTCGGCGCTGCCGCTGCTGCAGTTTGCCGGCGCGGCGCTGTGGGAACGCCGCGATCAGCACGGGCAGCGGCTGCTGCGCGCCGAATACGAGGCGATCGGCGGCGTGGCCGGCGCGCTGGCGACGCACGCGGAGGCGGTGTTCGAGGGCCTGTCGCCGGCGGACGTGGCGGTGGCGCGACGGTTGCTGCTGCGGCTCGTGGCGATTGACGGCGCGCGCCGGGCGATGCAGCGCCAGGCGGCGCTGGACGGCTTGGGGCCGCGCGCGGAAGTGGTGCTGGAGCGGCTGACGGCGGCGCGGCTGTTGACGGTGCGGCGCTCGCGCGTGGCGTCGGACGACGCGGTGTTGGAGCTGGCGCACGAGTCGCTGCTGCGGACCTGGCCGCAGCTCGTGCGCTGGCTGGAGGAGAGCTCGGAGGAGCGGCTGGCGGCGGCGGAAGTGGAAGAGGCGGCGCGACTGTGGGTCAGCCGCGGCAAGCCGAAGGCGGAGGTGTGGCCGCTGGACGGCATCGCCGATGCGCGGCGGCGGCTGCGGGCGGAGGTCGACGCGCTGTCGCACAACGCCAAGAATTTCCTCGATGCCGGCGAAGTGCACGGGCTGGCGCGCCGCAACCGCTCGCGCTGGCTTGTGGTGGCGGGATTGATGCTGGCGTTGCTTGTGACGACGGCGTCGCTCGTGACCGCCGCCGAGCTGGCGCGGCGCGAACGCACGACCAAGGAGCAGGCGGCGCAGATCGCGCTGGCGGCGGCAGATACCGGGCAGACGGAGCTTGAAATTGCGCTCGTGGATTGGGACGCGGAGCACCTGACCGCCACGCCGGCGGACGCCCGCGCCTTCACCGGGCTGCAGGTCGCGCTGCTGGACGTGGACCCGCAGGATCCGCACAGGCCGGGCGTGCAGCGCGATCCGCGGTTTGGGCAGCTGGGCAAGCCGCAGCTGCGCGACGGCCGGTGGACGCTGCGGATCGAGACGCGGTCGGGGCCGGCGTTCCTGCGCGTGAGCGGTCGCGGGCGGCCGGGCGAGCAGTGCGCGCCGTCGCTGCTGCGCTTGCGCAGCCTGCCTGGCTATGTCGAGCGCAACCGCGGGCCGCTGCGGCTGCGCGCGACGATCCCGACGTGCGCGGCGTCGGCGGCGGACACGGTGGAGGTGCCGGCGGGGCCTTTCGTGCTGGGCGGCGAGGGCGTGCCGCCGATCGCCGGGCGGCTGCCGACGGCGCCGGAGACGGTTGTGTCGCTGCCGACGTTCTGGATCGACCGCACCGAGGTGCCGAACGCCTGGTACAGCGTCTACGCCCGCAACGAGGCGCTGACGGGCGAGGCGGCGCTGGACTATCCGCCGGACGAGGTCGTGCGCGACGCCGCCAAGCCGGACCATCCGGTCAGTGCGCTGGACGCCTATGCCGCCGAAGCGCTGTGCGCGTGGCAGGGCAAGCAACTGCCAACCGTGGAACAGTGGACCAAGGCGGCGCGCGGCGGCCTGACGCTGGACGCGACCCAGCGCATCGCCAATCCGCAGCCGCGGCGGAATTTGCCATGGGGTAACACGGAGTTGGATGGTCATGTCAACCTGCGCAGCACGCCGGATCCGTGGTTCATGACGGCGCCGGTGCGCGCGTTTCCGAGCGGTGCCAGTCCGTATGGCGTGCTGGCCCTGGCCGACAACCTCAGCGAGTGGACGGCGACGACGCCGGCGCTCGCTCGGCCGACGGCGTTGCGGGTGATTGTCGGCGGTGATTGCACGGCGCTGGCGTCGGACGGGCTGCATTCGCTGGCGGTGCAAAACGAACGCAGTCCGCGGCATTTTGCGTTTTCGCTGGGCGCCCGCTGCGTGTCGCCGGCTTCGCCCTGACGGCAAGGTTGACAAAACGCCACCGCTTGCGAGAGTGCGCGCGGTGTCTGGTGCTTGGTTCCGCGTCAACAAACCCCGCAGTTTGCGCTTCAGGAGTCACACATGGCCATTCAGAATCAGAACAATTTCCTGTACAACGGCTTTCGCGTCACCGTCACGGCGCCGCCCGATGCCGCCGGCAACGTCACGTTCACGCTCGCCATCGAGGCCGTCGCGCACCCGCGCACGCTGCCGTGGTTTCCGCCGAGCGTGCTGGTCCAGGAGTCCTTGATTCGCAACGGTAATGCGCCGGGCGCGGGCCGTACTGGCTGGGCGTTCTTCCGCGCCGACTTGACCGTCGGCTGGCCGCGCGCGGAGCGGACGGTCGGGCCGTACTGGGACGGCACGCAAGCGAACGTTCAAAATGTCGTGACGCGCAACTGGGATGTGAGCCACTCGGTGCAGCCAACGGTCGCGGAATTCAGCCATTACACGATCGTGAACTGGTTTGACCCGGCGTCGACCTCGCCGGTGTGGCGGCCGGTGAACTGGGCCAACCGCTTTGACGCGTTCCCGCACGAGGACGTGGCGCCCATCGGCACCACGCCGTCGCCGACCTCGTACGTCGATCCCAACGCCCAGACGGCGCTGAGCCGCGGCACGATCGCGCTGGGTCCGGCGGATTGGCGCGCGGGCGGGCTGACGCAGATCGGCAAGTGGCCCGATGGCCTGCCGGCGACCGACGCGCACACCGAGCACACCGCGCACCTGCTGACGCTGCACGCGGTGGTGACGCTGCAGGATCCGGCGACCGGCGAGCCGGTCAAAGACGCGAACGGGCTGCCGAAGCTGCTTGTCGTGCCGTTGCACGCGCCGCAAGTGGTCGCGGATTTTGGCCTGAGCGTGCAGAAAGCGGGGCTGAACCGCGACAAGGCCGGGCCGCGGCCCAACGGCAAGGACCTCGAATTCGGCGGCGCGTTCCAGCTGCAGCTCAGCGATGCGTGGCTGCAGGAGCGCTGCCCGGAGCTCACGCTGGCCAAGAAAAAGCCTGCGAAGAAGCCGAAGTAGCGCTCAGCGCCGGCGGTCCGCCCACAGCAGCCAGTCGTGGCGGACGGCGGCGTCGAGGCCATCCGCGGCAAAATCGCTGTAGTTCAGCGCAATTGTCATCAGCCCGACGCGACAGCCCAGCCGTCGCGCCAGCGCCACGCCCGCCGGACCACGCCCGACGTTACAGCCCAGCAGCAGCACCTCCGACGTTGGCCGCAGCAGCCCCGCGCGCGCGAGCCGCGTGAGCGCTGCGCCCGAGCCACGCTCCACCGTGAAAATACAGCGCAATTTCATGTGATTGGGCGTCGTCGCGTCGTAGCCCACCTGCAGCGCACCCGGCTGGCCATGGCCGACGATCGCCAGCGTTTGCACAAATTCCGCGGTGCTGCACAGCTGCTGCGCCGCCACGGCGACGTCGTCCAGCGAGCGCACCCGCCGCATCGGCACCGCGACGAGCCGCGCGGCGATCGCGTCCAGCACCGGGTCGGCGGCGCCCAACTGCGCCACGCACATCAGGTTTTGACCGTGCGTCATGGACGGCGTGCTCAGAATCCCGGGCAGAATTGCTGCTGGTAGCCGTCGGCGATGCAGTTCTGCGAGCCCATCGTGTCCTGGCCGCAGCAGCTGCCGGGGCAGTCGGAATTCTTCGTGCACTTGTTAACGCACGCGGTGACTTTGCTCGGCCACGCCGGTCCGGTCTTGTTTGGCCAGTTCAGGCACTGGCCGGTGCCGCCGATGCCGCAGGCGTACGGGTCGGCGTCGGTCGCCCAGTATTCGGTGGTGCCGCAGCACTCGGAGCCGTACGTCGGCGTCAGGCAGTGCTTGGTCTTGTAGGTCATGTAGCAGCAGGAGCTCGGGCAATCGGTGCCGCTGTTGCAGGTTTTGGCGCAGAACGGCACGAGGTTGTCGGGGTACTGGATGCAGGCTTCGTCGGCGGCGCACTGCGTGCCGCCGCAGCACTGCGGGATCAGGTCGTGCTTGCAGCCGGTAGCGGTCAGGCAGGCGTCCAGCGTGCAGATGTCGCCGTCATCACACAGGGTTTTGTCCGGCGTGTGGCTGCAGCCGCCGCTCGCCGCATCGCAGAGGTCCTTGGTGCACGCGACGCCGTCGTCGCAGTTCATGCCCTGGCCGACGCACGTGCCGCCCGCGCAGGTGTCGCCGACGGTGCACGCGTTCCCGTCGTTGCACGCCGCCGTGTTGTCGGCAAAAACGCAGCCGAGCTTGGGATCGCACGAGTCCGTTGTGCACGGGTTGGCGTCGTCGCAGCTCGTCTGCTTGCCGACGCAGGCGCCGGTGGCGCAAGTATCGCCGGTCGTGCACAGCGTGCCGTCGTCGCACGCCGCTTGCGTGGGCGTGTGCGCGCAGCCGCCGCCGACGGCGCAGGCGTCCACGGTGCACGGGTTGGCGTCGTCGCAGTTCAGCTGGCCTTGCGGCTTGCAGACGCCGCCGCTGCAGACGTCGCCCGTCGTGCACGGCAAGCCGTCGTCGCAGGCGATGCCGTCCAGCGGCGGGTGTTGGCAGCCTTGCGTCGCGTCGCAGAGGTCGTCGGTGCACAGCAAGCCGTCGTCGCAGTTCAGCGGTTTGCCCATGCACACGCCGTTCTGGCACTGGTCGCTGAAGGTGCACTTGCTGCCGTCGTTGCAGCTGACGCCGGCGGAGAACGGCGAAAACGTGCACTTGCCGGTGGTGGGGTCGCAGCCGTCGAGCGTGCAGGAGTTGTTGTCATTGCAGACTTTTTGCGCGCCGGCGACGCAGGTGCCCTGGCAGGTGTCGCCGACGGTACAGCCGTTGCCGTCGTCGCACGGGCCGCTCGTCGGCGTGTGGACGCAGGCGCCGTTGGCGGGGTTGCAGCTGTCAGCGGTGCAGGGCTCGCCGTCGCTGCAGGCGGGCTGGCTGCCGCCGACGCACTTGCCGGCTTGGCAGTGGTCCTGGGTGCAGGCGCTGCCGTCCAGGTCGCAGGCGGTCGTGAACGGCGCGGGCGCGTGCTGGCAGCCGCTGGTGCCGGCGCAGTTGTCCACGGTGCACGGCTGGGCGTCGTTGCACAGGAAGCCTTCGTCGGTCTGGCCGTCGCAGTTGTCGTCCAAGCCGTTGCAGGTTTCCACAGTCGGAATACACGGTTGCACGTCCGGCTCGACGATGGTGCCGTCCGGGTCGACCACTTGGCCATCGGGCAGGATGATTGCGCCGTCGGGGACGAAGATGGGCACGTCGGGCTGGATGATTTGACCGTCGGGCACGATGATCGGCACGTCTGGGCCGATGATCTGGCCGTCCGGCAGGATGACCGTGCCGTCCGGTTGAATGATCGTGATGTCCTTGAACTTGCCGCCGTCCGGCAGCACGACCTCGCCGTCCTGAATCTGCACGCCGTCCGGCAGCGGCTTGCCGTCGTTGTCGGTCAGCGTCGCGTCATTGTCGGTGCCGCCGTCCGCCGTGGAGGCCTGCGGCAGCACAGCATTGTCGTCGCTACAGGCATACGCCGCGGCGACAACCAGCGCCAGGACCAAGGTTTTCAGCACAGGACGCATGTGGTTCCCCAGGTGGACGCAACCGGCGCGCGCGGCGGATGTACCGTGCAGGGTAGCCAGCCCGGCCGGGCGCCGCAAGCGACAATTCGGCGGTTACGGAATCGGCGACAACAGGCCGCCGACAAACGCGATCGCCGCAGCGCTGTGATCGACAGCGGCGTCCCAGCGCGCCAGCAGGCCGTGGTTCATGGCGGTGCCGCTGAAGCACGCGTAGGACGCGGCGCCGGTGAGCGCCACGGCGGTGACGGTCTTGCCGGCGCCCAGCCATTGCGGCGTCACGCAGCACTGGCCGTTGCTGCAGGCCACGTCGAGCGCCACGGCTTCCGCTTGCGGATCCATGCGTTGTACCGAGCACGTGCCGGCGTGGCAGATCTGCCAGAGATACGTCACGCGCTCGCCGTTCGGGTTCGCCGGCGCGTCACCGCCGGGCTGGGCGTGACCGGCGACGACCTTGTGCTTGCACCAGCTGGCGCCGTCGACGTCGGCGTCCTCATTCAGTGCCGCGGCAAGGCACAACGTGACGCCGTCGGCCAGGCCAGTCGCCATCGCCGCATACAGCCGATCGCTGGCGCTCGGCGCCGGAAACCACACGTGCGTCGCGGTCTGGCCGGCGGTCGGCAGCGGCACCTGCGCCGCGCCATCGACGTCCAGCTCCGTCGACGGCGTCGGCATCCCCGGCAGCGCCCCCAGCCCGTTCGTCGTCCGCCCGGCGTCCCATGGCCAATCCGTCTGCCACAGCTGGATGCCCAGCGCCGTCGCCTGCGTGCGGTCGGCGGCCGTGAACACGCCGTCGGCGCGGACGATCTGGTTGGCCACCAGCGCCGGTTTCAGCAGCGGATCGTCAAACGTCTCGACCTGCAGCATCGCCGCCTGGGCCCACGCGGCGTCCCACGTCGCGCTCGTCACAAGCGCGTGGTTGTCGTCGGAAAGCGTCTTGTAGTCGCGCTGCCAGCTGCTGCCCATCGGGAACGCGAAGCGCGAGGCCATCGGCTTGCCGGTCGCGTACGTTGCCCAGTCCGCGGGCGCCACCGCGCCGGGCAGATCGCTCCAGTTGCCCAGCACCGCCACCAGCACGCGCCCCGCCAGCTCGCCTTCGTACGGCCAGCCGTTGTCGCGCACGCACTGCACAAGCGTCGCGCCGATGTCGCAGCGCTGCAGCAGGTCGGCAGGACCGTACAGCAGCGTGCCCAGATTGGCCTGCAGCTCCGCGTCCAGGTCCTCCGGCGTGTGCGCGGCGTCAAAAGTCGGCGTAATCAGGCCCTTGAGCTCCAAAATCACCACGATCGCCGCGTGGCTCACGACCAGATCGTGCAGCGCCAGCACCGGCGCCAGGCACGACGCCAGGTCCGTGCAGACGTCATTGCCGGGCGCTGTGTGGTAGATCAAGAAGTGGTGCGGCGTCGCCGGATCCGGGTGGATGTCCAGCTCCAGCCCGCGCACGTGGTCCAGCAGCAGCTGGTCGAGGATCTGCTCGCCGACGCCCGACGCGAACAGGTCCGCCGCCACGCCGCGGTTGACCCAATAGCTGTTGTGCGTGGCGATGCGGCTGGTCTGCGACAGCGTCGGGCCGAGATCGGCGGTGCCCGCATGGTTGGAACACGCGGCCGTCAACAGCGCCGCCACCAGCAGCCACTTCATCCGGCGAGCCGTCCGTCGCCCAGCAGCAGGTCGATCGTGTCCTGGTCCACCGGCGGAAAGCGGTACTCGCCGAGCTGGCCGGGGTTGACCCAGCGGAAGTCCCAGACGCCGATGCGCTGCGGCAAGCCGCCGACGATGCGCGCAGAAAAGCTATGAAAATCAATGCAGTATGGGTCATATTCGCGGCGCAGGCTGACGCTTTTGCTGACGATCTCGATCGCCACGTCCAGCTCCTCGCGGATCTCGCGGATCAGCGCCGCCTCGTCGCTCTCGTCCGGCTCGACCTTGCCGCCGGGGAATTCCCACAGCAGCGGCATCCCAGCGTGCGGCAGCCGCTGCGTGATCAGGTACTGCCCGAGTTCATTGCGAATTTCCGCGGCAACGACGCGAATGACCCGCTTTGTGGAAGTGCAACTCATCCCCTGCCTCACTTGAACGGGTCAAACCCGCAGACGCCCGACGACGACACGTACTTGGACGAGCCAATGCAGTGCGGTAATGCGGGGTTCCATTTGCTGCAGTCGGCGTCGGTCTTGCATTGCAGGGCGCAGCGCTTTTGCGGCGGATCGCTGGCCTGGGTGTTGCCGCCGGACTGCGATACCTCGAAACTGCAGGAAAATTGCGCACTTCCGGCGTTGTCGTCGCTGCACTGCGCCGTCGCCTGGCTGCAGCCGCAGTCCTTTGTGCAGTAGCCGAGCGCGGCGTTGTAGCCGGTCAAAAAGCCGCCTTTTTGGCACAAGCCGTAGCTGCAGTCGCTGTCCTGCGTGCAGGCTTTGCCGTGCGGTGCGCCTTGGGCGCTGACGAGGACTGGCGGGCAGGTGCTGGCGCCGGTGTCGCTGGTGGAGTCGGACTGCGCATCAGAATCGGGGCAGCCGCCGAAGTCTTCGCACGCGACGCTGTCGGGGATTTGCTTCGCGTCGGCGGTGTCCACGTCAAGGCCGCTGCAACCGCCGAAGCCGTCGTCCAAGCAACCACCGGTGTCGGCAAGCGTTGCGTCGGTCACGCCGCTGTCTTGGCCGATGTCGCCGTTCGCGTCCGCCGCGCCGCCGCTGGCGGTTGTGCTGCCGCAGCCGAGCGCGATCGCCGCAAACAGACAGGGCAGCAAGGCCGATGGGAGCGAGGACATGCGTTTCCTGGCGCCGCGAAAAGGGGTTCGGTCGCGGCGCGCAACCGGCAGTCTGGCTGACGCCGCCGGTCGCCGTCAACGTCTTTTGCGGGCGCACGCGGGTGGCAAAACGCGGCCGCGGATTGACCTCCGCGCCACAACTTGGTACACCGCGCCGCCGTCCGGGCTGGACGTGAAATTCGGCCCGCGAACTCCCGTCTGCAAGCGCATCCTGAGGCGTCCATGCTCGCACTGATCACGCTGCCACAGCTCCATGATGTCAACGACCTGGTGTCACGCGCCGGGCTCATCGACCTCGACGTGACGGTGTTTTACTACGCCGCGCTGTTCGTGATCCTGTTGCTGGTGCTGCCGAACCTCGTGTTCAAGCCGATGCTGGCGCGCATGGAAAAACGCGAAGAGCGGACGTCCGGCGCGCGTCACGAGGCGCAGCTGATCCGCAAGTCCGCCGACGCGGAAGCCGAGCAGTTTGACAAGCACGTCGCCGACGAGAAGCGCAAGGCCTTGGAAGAACGCGCGAAAATCCGCGAAGAGACGCAGCACAAGGCCGACGAGACGCTCCTGCACGCCCGGCGCGACACGCAGGCGCGGATCGAAGCCGGTCTGGCGGCGCAGCACGTGCAGGCGGCCCAGGCGCGGACGGCGATCGAGAGCGACGCCCGGGAAATCGCGGGTGCGATTGCCCAGAAACTGGTGCAGGCCTAAGTGGTTTGGACGCAGGAGACGAGGATGAAGCGATTGCAGCAACTCCTGATTCTCGGCCTCGGCCTCGTGACGCCCGCGCTGGCGTTCGCCGAAGGCACGTGCGAGCCGAACGAATTCTGCTTCCAGGTCCAGGGCTACTACATCCTGGATTTCATTGCATTTGTCGCGATCATCGTCTATGCCGCGCGCAAGCCGCTGGCGGCGTTTCTGGACAAGCGCTACGCCGACGTCTCCAAGGAGATCGCCGCGGCGCATGAGCTGCGCGACGCCGCCCAGCAGAAATACAACGCCTACAAGGCGCGCATGGACAACCTCGCCGTGGAGATGGACAAGATCCTGACCGACGCGCGCGCGGGTACCGAAGTGGAAGTGCAGCGGATTTTGGCCGAGGCCAAAGCGCAGGTCGAGCGCGTGACGGCGGAAGAGCAGATTCGTCTGGACCAGGAGTCCAAGCGCATCCGCGATGAGCTGCAGCGCGACGCCGCGGCGCTGGCGCTCAAGCTGGCGGAGCAGCTGGTGCGCGAGCGCCTGGACGCGGCGACGCAGGCGAAGCTTGTCGACCGCGCGCTGAAGGAAATCGAGGAACTGCCGGCGAGCGCGAACGCGTAAGCGGGCGAACCTGGGGAGCGACTGAGCATGGCTAATTCGAGCGGTTCTGCAAAAATTGCCCGACGTTATGCGCGCGCGCTGGCGCTCCTGTGCGATGAGCGCGGCGACGCCGAAGCGGTGCGCGCGGCGCTGGGCAAGGTCGTGGCGACGCTGAATGCAACGCCGGATGCCGTCGCGTTCCTGACCAACCCGACGCTGCCGCATGAGCCGCGCAAGGCGCTGCTGGCGACTTTGCTGACGGAGCTGGCGGTGACGGGCACGGCGGAGGCGTTCGCCAAGCTTGTGCTGGACAACGGCCGCATCGGCGAACTGCCGGCAGTGCTTGCGGAATTCGCGGCGATTCAGGACGCGCGCAGCGGTCGCGCCGACGCGCAGCTGACCTCGGCGGTCGCCCTGGATGCGGCGGCGGTGACGCGTGTCGCTGCGGCGATCAAGCGGCTCATCGGCAAGGACGTGCAGGTGACGACGGCCGTGGACCCGGAGCTGCTGGGCGGCGTCGTGGTGCGCGTGGGCAACACAGTGTGGGACAGCTCGGTGCGCAATCACCTCAATCGCCTTCACAATCAATTGGTTACAGACTGAACTGAATTCACGATTCTGCTGGAGAATGCTATGGACATCCGCGTTGAAGAAGTCAGCCGCATCATTCGCGACCAGGTCGCCAACTACGGCGCCAAGGTTGACGTGCAGGAAACCGGCCGCGTGCTGGCGGTCGGCGACGGTATCGCCCGCGTCCACGGCCTGGAAGCGGCGATGGCCGGCGAGCTCCTGGAATTCCCGCACGATGTCAAAGGCATGGTGCTGAATCTGGAAGAGGACAACGTCGGCGTCGCGCTGCTCGGCAACGCGTCGGTCATCAAAGAGGGCGACCTCGTCAAGCGCCCGGGCCGCATCGTCGAAGTGCCGATCGGCAAAGCGCTTTTGGGCCGCGTGATGCACGCGCTCGGCCAGCCGATCGACGGCAAGGGCCCGCTGGCCAACGCCGACGGCACGCCGATCACCTACGGCCGCGTGGAAGTGAAGGCCAAGGGCATCATCAGCCGCAAAGGCGTGCACGAGCCGCTGCAGACGGGCTTGAAGCCGATTGACGCGATGGTTCCGGTGGGCCGCGGTCAGCGCGAGCTCATCATCGGCGACCGCCAGACCGGCAAGACGGCCGTGGCGATCGACGCCATCATCAACCAGAAGCCCGAGCACGAGCGCTTCAAGGCCGGCGACAAGACCGCCAAGCCGGTGTACTGCATCTACGTGGCCGTGGGCCAGAAGCAGTCGACGGTGGCGCAGGTCGTCAAGAAGCTGGCCGACCATGGCGCGCTTGAATACACGATCGTCGTCTCGGCGACCGCGTCGGACCTGGCGCCGCTGCAGTTCCTCGCGCCGTACACCGGCGCGGCGATGGGCGAATACTTCCGCGACAACGGCATGCACGGCCTGATCGTCTACGACGACCTGTCCAAGCAGGCCGTCGCGTACCGCCAGATGTCGCTGCTGCTGCGCCGTCCGCCGGGCCGTGAAGCGTACCCGGGCGACGTTTTCTACCTCCACAGCCGTCTGCTCGAGCGCGCCGCCAAGCTGCGTGACGAAGAGGGTGGCGGTTCGCTGACGGCGCTGCCGATCATCGAGACGCAGGCGGGCGACATCTCCGCGTACGTGCCGACCAACGTGATTTCGATTACGGACGGCCAGATCTTCCTGGAATCCGACCTGTTCTACAAAGGCATCCGCCCGGCCATCAACGTCGGTCTGTCGGTGTCCCGCGTCGGCGGTTCGGCGCAGGTCAAGGCGATGAAGGCGGTTTCCGGTCCGCTGCGGCTGTCGCTGGCGCAGTACCGCGAGCTGGCGGCGTTCTCGCAGTTCGCTTCGGACCTGGACGCGAGCACGCAGCGCACGCTGGCGCAGGGCGCGCGGCTGACGGAGCTGCTGAAGCAGGGCCAGTACCAGCCGATGCAGGTCCATGAGCAGGTTGTGCTGATCTTCGCGGCGACGGCGGCGGAAGGCTTCATCGACCATCTGCCGGTTGCGGCGCTGCGGCGCTACGAGCAGGAGCTGTTTGCGTTCCTGCGCAACCAGAAGGCCGCGATGATGGAAGACCTGAAGAACGGCGTGACCAAGACCGACCTGAAGAAGAAGGACGATCCGTACCGCGTGGCCCTCGTGGCGGCGCTGAACGAGTTCAAGGCCCTGTTCCAGGCGTAAACGGCGGCGCTGGCGCTCCCGTTCGATCCGTAGCTTTTCCGAGGCAACATGCCATCTTTGAAAGCAATTCGCCGCCGCATCGTGTCCGTCAAGTCGACGGCCAAGATTACGCGCGCGATGAAGTTGGTGGCGACGGCCAAGCTGCGCCGGGCGCAGGAGCGGCTGATCCAGCTGCGGCCGTACGCCAAGCGCGTCAACGACATGATTGTCGAGCTGACCGCGGGCACGGACGCCGATGCGCACGCGCTGCTGGCGGTGCGGCCGCCCAAGCGCACGCTGGTGCTGGTGCTGACGTCGGACCGCGGTCTGGCGGGCGCGTTCAACGCCAACGTCAACAAGGCGGCGTGGAACTGGATCCGCGCCAACCAGGACAAGCGCGAGCACATCGAGCTGCGGGTCGTGGGCAAAAAAGGCCGCGATTTCTTCAAGGCGCGCCAGGCGGCCATCGGCCACATCTACACGGATGTGCTGAACAATGTGACGCTGGAGCGCGCGACCGGCATCGGCCGTGAGCTGGTGGCGGCGTACGTTGACGGCCACTTTGACGAGGTGTTCATCGCCTACAACCAGTTCAAGTCGGCGATGACGCAGATCGTGCAGTTCGAGCGCGTGCTGCCGCTGCCGCCGGCGGGCTTGGACGATGGCAAGGGCGCGACGAACGACACGCCGCCGACGGGCGTCGACACGATCTTTGAGCCGACCAAGGACGCGGTGCTGGACTCCATCCTGCCGATGTCCATCGACGTGCACGTGTACCGCTGCCTGCTGGAATCAGTGGCGTCGGAGATGGGCGCGCGGATGACGGCCATGGACGCCGCGACAAAGAACGCCGGCGAGCTGCTGGGGCGGATCACGCTGCAGTACAACCGCGCGCGCCAGTCGATCATCACCACGGAACTGATGGAAATCACGTCCGGTGCCGAGTCCTTGAAGGGCTAGCACCGCGCTGAAGGGTTAACTCTCGAATTTCATTCTGCGTTAGGAGCATCTCATGTCGTACGGTCGCATCAGCCAGGTCATCGGTCCCGTCGTGGACGTCGAGTTTCCCAACGGCGAAGTCCCGGAAATCCTTACGGCGCTTCGCGTGACCAACGCCGCCATCAACGGCGAGGAATGGAACCTCACGCTGGAAGTGGCGCTGCACTTGGGCGAGTCGTCCGTGCGCACGATCGCCATGGACGCGACGGACGGTCTGCGCCGGGGTCAGGACGTGCAGAACACCGGCAAGCAGATTCAGGCGCCCGTGGGCGATGAAGTGCTGGGGCGCATTCTGAACGTGGTTGGCGCGCCGGTGGACGACAACGGTCCGGTGAACGCCAAGGAATCCTGGGGCATCCACCGCGAGCCGCCGGCGTTTGACCAGCTGACGACGACGGTCGAGATGTTCGAGACGGGCATCAAGGTCATCGACCTGCTCGCGCCGTACACAAAGGGCGGCAAAATCGGCCTGTTCGGCGGCGCCGGCGTGGGCAAGACCGTGCTGCTGATGGAGCTGATCCGCAACATGGCCGTGGAAAAGGGCGGCTTCTCCGTGCTCGCGGGCGTCGGCGAGCGCACGCGTGAAGGCCGCGACTTGTATAACGAAATGATCGAGTCGGGCGTTATCGCGGTCGAGAAAGACGAGCACGGCGAGCCGATCATGATCGGCGGCGTGCCCAAGCTCATCCCGGGCAAGTCCCAGGTGTCGCTGATTTACGGCCAGATGAACGAACCGCCGGGCGCGCGCGCCCGCGTGGCGCTCACCGCGCTGACGATTTGCGAGTACTTCCGCGATGTCCGCAACAAGGACGTGCTGCTGTTCGTCGACAACATCTTCCGCTTCACCCAAGCCGGCTCGGAAGTGTCGGCGCTGCTGGGTCGTATCCCGTCCGCGGTGGGCTACCAGCCGACGCTGGCGACGGAAATGGGCCAGCTGCAGGAGCGCATCACGACGACCAAGAGCGGTTCGGTGACGTCCGTGCAGGCCATTTACGTGCCCGCCGACGACTTGACCGACCCGGCGCCGGCGACCGCGTTCGCCCACTTGGACGCCACGACGGTGCTTTCCCGCGCCATCACGGAAAAGGGCATTTACCCCGCCGTGGATCCGCTGGACTCGACGTCGCGCATTTTGGACCCGATGGTCGTCGGTGAAGAGCACTACGGCGTCGCCCGCCGCGTGCAGTCGATTCTGCAGGAATACAAGGACTTGCAGGACATCATCGCGATTCTGGGCATGGAAGAGCTGAGCGAGCAGCAGAAGCTGACGGTCGGTCGCGCGCGCCGCATCGAGCGTTTCCTGTCGCAGCCGTTCTTCGTGGCGGAAATCTTCACCGGCAGCCCGGGCAAGTACGTCAAGCTGACCGACACCATCAAGGGCTTCAA
>CAIPXZ010000756.1 GCA_903869075.1 uncultured Myxococcales bacterium
CGGCACGTATGGCCACTATTCCACGTGGGTTGGCGATTTTGGCTACAAGTGCTCGCCGGTCTCGCTGTCCACCACGTTCCAGGTCTTTGTCTCCATCGGCGGCGACTGCAACGACTACGACGCGTCGGTCAGCCCCAAGGGCACGGAATCCTGCGACAATCAGGACAACAACTGCAACGGCCAGACCGACGAGGGCTGCGACGCCGACAAGGACGGCTACTGCACCTCGACAAAGACCGTCATTGGCACGCCGGCGATTTGCCCGAAGGGCGGCGGCGACTGCGCGGACTCCGACGCGTCCGTGCACCCCGGCGTCACGGACATCTGCGACGGCATCGACAACGACTGCAACGGCATCTTTGACCCCGGCTGCGACGACGACGCCGACGGTTACTGCGACGCCAGCCTCGTCACAGTTGGCAAGCCGTCCACCTGCCCGCAAGGCGGCGGCGACTGCAATGACACCAACAACACAATCCACCCCGGCGCGACCGAGGCGTGCGACGACGTCGACCAGAACTGCGACGGCAAGGTCGACGAGGGCTGCGACGACGACTCCGACGGCTACTGCGACGCCGCGCTGTCCATCGTCGGCACGCCGAAGATCTGCAACAAGGGCAAGGGCGACTGCAACGACACAAACGCCGCCATCAACCCGGGCGTGACGGAGATCTGCGACAACATCGACAACAACTGCAGCGGCAAGACCGACGAGACCTGCGACGACGACGGCGACGGCTGGTGCCGCCTCGGCGCGACGTTTGTCGGCACCGTGACGCTGTGCACCAAGGGCAAGACCGACTGCAACGACAGCAACGCCAACGTCTATCCCGGCGCGCCCGAGCGCTGCGATGGCCTGGACAACAGCTGCAGCGGCAAGACCGACACCGGCTGCGACGACGACAAGGACGGCTACTGCGACTCCGCCATGCCGTACGACAACCCGGCGAGTTGCGTCCACGGCGGCGGCGACTGCGCCGACGCGGTCGGCACCACCAATGGCGTCAACAACGCCAACATCCACCCGGGCGCCATCGACATCTGCGGCAACGGCGTCGACGACGACTGCAGCGGCGCGGGCACCATCACCGCCGCGTCCAAGACCGCCGGCACGGCGTTGGCCAACAGCAACCAGTACGACGCAACCCACTGGCTCGCCTTCCAATTTGCGCCGACCATGAGCGGCACGTTGGCGTCCATCAACGGCCTCAAGCTCCTGCGCTGGAGCAGCAAGGCGCCCAGCACAACGCTGCGCATCTACAACGGTCTGCCCGGCGCAGGCGGCACCTCGCTCGGCTCCGCCACGCTCTCGGTCACCGACCAGTACAGCTGGGGCACGTACAACTTCTCGTACGGCGGCATCGCGGTCACCAAGGGCACGACCTACTACGGCGTGCTCTACGCCAGCGACACCAATTCCGGCTACATGTGGACCGACAACGACGCCAGCGGCGCGTGGGCCAGCAGCAATTCCGGCACGACCTGGTCGGCTTCCGGCACCTACCCGTTCAGCGCGATCGTCAGCGTCAGCGGCATCGACGGGCCGGTCTGCCAGTAGCGCTACATCGTGGCGAGGATGCGCTCGCGGACTTGCGCGAATTCCTCAGGCGTAATCAGGCCTTTCTCGAGCATCGCCCGCGCCTTCTCCAGCCGCGCCACCGGGTCCTCGGCGGCCGACAGCTGCGGCGCGGCACTGCCGAGCGTCGGCGGCTGCAGCGCCTGGACCTCGCCCTGCGCCGCCGTCGCCTCCTGCACCGCGTGGCGAAAGGCCAGCGGCGCGGCGATCGCGTGGAACACTTCCTGCGTGCCGCCCGTGCC
>CAIPXZ010000757.1 GCA_903869075.1 uncultured Myxococcales bacterium
AACTTGGCTACCTGGCTCGCTGGCTTCCACGGCATTGATCAGCAGGTTCAGCAGCACCTGCTGCACCGCCGCGCCGTTGGCCAGCACCGGCGGCAGTTCGGCCGCGGCGTCCACCTGCACGACTACGCCGCGAATTTGCGCCGTCGAGCGCGCCAGCCGCGCCACAAGCTCGGCGGTCGGCTGGACGTCGACGATCTCCCGCTCCGGCGTCTGACCGCGCGCCAAGTTCATGAACTGCTTGGTAATTGTTCCGCAGCGCCGCACTTCCGACGCCGCCAGCTGCGCGTAGTGCCGCACGCGGTCCGGGTTCGCCGGCCGTTCTTCAGAGCCGCAGTTGCGGTCGATCGCCTCCAGACACGTGCCGATGGAGCCCAGCGGCGTGTTCAGCTCGTGGGAAATGCCGGACGCCAACATGCCGACTGACGCCAGCCGCTGGTATTCGGCCAGCCGCGCCTCGGCGCTGCGGCGGTCGGTAATGTCGCGCCACACTTCGACGACGCCGTCCAGCGCGCCGTCCGGGGCATACACCGGCGACGCCCGCAGCTCCTCGTGCCGCGTCTGCCCGGACGCGTCCACGCGCGTGCGCACGGCGGTCGTGGTCTTGCCGGATTTCAGGCAGCTCTCGCCCGGGCAATCGGTGACGTTGCAGCCGATGCCCGCTTCGCCGGCGACGTGCATGCAGTTGTGGCCCATGATCGTCGCGGCGTGGCTGCCCAGCCGCCGCTTGAAGGCGTCGTTGGCGGCGATCACCTGGAATTTGCGGTCCATGACGACCATGCCGTCGTCGACGGCGTTCATCGTCCGCTCCAGCTGCTTGCCCTGGCCCGCGACCCGCTGCAACAAGTCGTGCACCGAGTCGACCATCGCGTTGAACGCCACCTGCAGCCGCGTCACCGCGTCGTTGCCATCCACCGGCACGCGCTGGTTCAGGTCGCCGGCGGCAATCGCGTTGGCAACGCGCTCAAACCGGTACAGCCGCCGCAGCAGAAACCGGCGAAACGCAATGGTAATCCCGCCGATCAGGATCAGCCCGAACATCGCCGTGCCCACCGCCAGCCGCGACACGGACTGCTCGATGTGGGCGATGGTCTGGCCCACCGGCACGTCGACGATCAGGATGCCATTGATTTTATTGGCCGGCGCGTGGCATTCGTAGCACGCCGGGCGGTTGGCGATGGGCTGTACCGAGCGCAGCACGGTGCCGTCGGCCATCTCCAGCAACGCCGAGCGCTCGCGATCCGCCGCCGGGTGCGCGTGGCAGACCTGGCACGCCGGTTCGGTCAGCAGGAACTGGCGCTTCGTGTAGTTCGGGTCGCTGCTGAAGCGGACTTTGCCTTTGCGATCCAGCACAAGGATGCGCTCGGCCTCGCGATCGGCGGCAAAGCTCTTGACCATGCCCGACACGAGGCTGCGATCGCCGCCTTCCAGCATCTGGTGGGTCAGCGCCAGCCGCACGAGCTTCGCCTCGCGCTCGGCGTGGGTGCGCGCCTCGGACAGCATCTCCTCGCGAAACGCCAGGTACGTCAGGTGAAAGCCAAGCCCGAGGCCGCCGATCACCACGACCGACACCGCGAGCACAAGCTGCCAGCTGAGGCGTTCAAAGACGAAGAAGCGGCGCATCAGCCCTGTCCCTCTCGTGGCCGCCAAGTCCTTGACGCCCAAGCCTTTGGCTGCCCAGCGCCGGCGGCGCCGTGCGGGTAGCCTCTCTCGGAAACTGCGCAGCGGCTGCCCGCGACCTGCCAATTTGGCAGGGATCAGCCTGCCAGCGACCGTACCCGCAGAAGCGGGCCACAGCAAGCGCGGCGACGGTCACACTGTCACAGCGATGCCACGGGGTTACACGTCACCCGACCTGCTGCGTGGGCTTGGCGGAGCGGTGCGGTGAAAACGGTCGTTGCCGTCGGCGAACCTGACCGGTACAGTAGCTGCGGACCAGCGCGCGCGCGATAGTCAGGAACGGGCGAATTCATGCAGTATTTCAGACTCCTGGCCGCGATCCTCGCCGGCCTCGCGATCGCCGGCTGCGGCACCGCCAAGCCCGCCGACAGCAGCGGCAACGTCACTTTCGCCGACAGCAAGGGCGGCGACGATGCCGGGCTCGGCGACGACATCAAATTCCCCGCCAAAGACGCTGGCTTGGACGCCAGCAGCGAAGTCGGCGATGCGCCCGCGCCCGGCACTGACGCTGCCCTCGACAGCGACAGCGGCCCCGATGGCAGCGACGCCGGCAGCGACGTGGCCTGTACCGACGCGCCGTGCGGTGACGCCGACACCGCCAATGATACCGGCGCGACAAGCTGCGAATTCCCCGCCAACCCGCTCGCCGGCGAGCCCGGCACAGCGTGTACGACAAACGCCGACTGCGACTCCGGCTACTGCGTCGACTCCGCCAACGGCAAAATCTGCACGATGACTTGCCAGAACTGCTGCCCCACCGGCTTCAAATGTAGCCAGATTCCAGGCAGTTCCGACACGAACTTCATCTGCCTCGCGCAGTTCATCGCCCTGTGCCGACCGTGCAACACCGACGCCGAATGCGGCGCTGTCAACGCCGGCGCGCTGTGCGTCGGCACGGGCGACGGCGGCAGCTTTTGCGGCGGCGCGTGCAACAAGGACGCCGACTGCCCGACCGGCTACGGCTGCAAGCTCAGCCAGGGCGAGCAAGGTGCCGGCAACCAGTGCGTTTTGCTGAGCGGCGCGTGCAGCTGCTCGTCCAAGTCCATTTTTGACGGCGCCTCGACCAAGTGCGCGAACAGCAACGGCTTTGGCAGCTGCAGCGGCACGCGCAAGTGCGCGATCAGCGGCTTGACGGCGTGCTCGGCGGCGACGCCAGCGCAAGAGGTCTGCAACGGCAAGGACGACAACTGCGACGGCTCAACCGACGGCGGCGACAGCGCCGACTGCGTGAACTACTGGCACGACGGCGACGGCGACGGCGCGGGCGTGGGCGCGAGCCAGTGCACGTGCGCGCCCGTGGGCATGGCCACCGCCACGACAAGCGGCGACTGCGACGACGACAACAAGGCCATCCACCCCGGCGCCAAGGAAATCTGCAACGATATCGATGACAACTGCGACGGCGTCACCGACGAGGGCTGCGACAAGGACGGCGACGGCTACTGCGACGCGGCGATGGTCATCGTCGGCTCGCCGGTCGTGTGCAAGTACGGCTTGAAGGACTGCAACGACAACGACCCGAGCGTTCACCCCAGCGCCCCGGAAATTTGCGGCAACGGCATCGACGACGACTGCAACGGCGTCACCGACGACAACGCCAGCACAACGTTCTACCTGGACAGCGACGGCGACGGCTTTGGCAACGCCAAGGTCACGCAGCAGGCGTGCGCCACGCCGCCGGGCTACGTGACGGTCAGCGGCGACTGCGACGACAACAACGCCATCGTCCACCCCGGCGCCGCCGAGATCTGCGACGGCTTGGACGACGACTGCGACGGCATCACCGACGGCGTGGATCTCAGCGGCTGCACGCCGTTATTTGCCGACGCGGACGGCGACGGCGTCGGCACCGGCGCCGCCAGCTGCCTGTGCAAAACCAGCGGCACGTTGACCGCGCTCGTCGGCGGCGACTGCGACGACACAAGCGCCAGCGTCCACCCCGGCGCCGCGGAAATCTGCAATGGAATCGATGACAACTGCAACGGCGCCATCGACGAACAGGACGCCGGCGGCTGCAGCCTCTACTTTCCCGACGCCGACGGCGACGGCTACGGCGCGGTTGTCAGCGGCGTGTGCCTGTGCGCGCCCGACGGCTTGAACAAAGCCAGCAAATCCGGCGACTGCAACGACCTCAATCCGAGCGTCCACCCCAAAGCCGACGAGGTCTGCAACGGCATCGACGACGACTGCGACGGCGTCATCGACCCCGCCGGCGCCGAGGGCTGCAGCAACTACTACCTGGACGGCGACGGCGACGGCTACGGCACCGCCAGCGGCGGCACCAAG
>CAIPXZ010000758.1 GCA_903869075.1 uncultured Myxococcales bacterium
CGCCGATCTGGCTGCCGGTGCTGGCGATTGCCGGCCTCGTCTCGCTCTGCCGTCGCAGCGGCAAAACGGCGGCGGCCTGAAGAGTTTGGCCCACGGAACACACGGAATCGGCGAAATGCCGGTTCCTTTCCGTGTCCTCCGTGCGTGTTCCGTGGGCAATCCCTGCGATTTCGGATTGGCGTGGGGGCAGGCGGTTTGTTTGCTCGGCGGCTCATGACGGGTGAACTTCCCTCCAGCATCATTGCGGGCATCAGCTTCATCGGCCGCGGCGGCGGGATGGTGAAGACGCTGGAAGGGTTCAAGAAGGGGCATCACACGGTGCCTGACGCGGCCAACGCGGTGACGAATGCGTTCCTGGGAAAAATCTGCGAACGCGAGCTGGCGGCGTCGGCGGAGAAGCTCTTCCAGGACACGCGCACCCGGCTCGGCTACAAGCGGAAGGACGTCAGCCTCACGGTCGCGGGCGCCACGGCGGTGCTGACCGCGAATGATTTCACCGTGGAGATTTCCTACGCACTCGAGGACGACGCGCCGGCGCGTTACCTCGTGGCGACCGTGTTGCGTGACCTGCGGGACGGCGACCTGGCGCAGCGGGACGAGTTTGCGGCGTGCTTTGCAGGGAAGTTCACCGAGCTGGCTTTTGCGCTGCGGAAAGGAGCCAAAGTCGAGTCCATTGTGGACGTGATTGAAAATTTCGACGGCGAGGGCGGGCTGACGGTGACGTATCCCTCGGACTGTCGCGAATGCGTGATCGCGGTCGAAGGCGTGGACGCGAAAGTACGCTGCACGGGAGCGGCGCTGGAGATGGTTTTTCCCCGGTCGGGTGCGCCGCACGAGCTGATGGCGGCGTTTGCGGCGGTGCGCGGAGCATTCGCGGTGACACGCGAACTGGCGGGATTGCTGGGCTAAATGGCCGGCTGAAGAAATCGCTCGCCGGGCGGGCGGTGGGCGGCGAAAAAGCGGAATGCTTTTCGCCCCCTATGCCGGAGAAGTCGTCTGTCGGCGCATCCCCAATCCGCCGGTTCCCCACGGCACGCCTAACATGGAGCCGCGGCACCCGCTCGACGCGTCGTCGTGGCTGTGGCACCCGGACCTCGCGGAAGGCGCGCCGGGATGCGTGCTCTTCCGGCTGAACGTGAAGTCGGCGCGCGCCGAAACGGTGCAGCTGCAGGTGAGCGCGGACTTGTGCTACACGCTGGCGCTGGACGGCGCGGTGATCGCCCGCGGGCCGGACACCGGAGACGTGTCGCATTGGTCGTATGCGACCTACGAAGTGAGATTGGGCGCCGGGGCGCACCGATTGGAAGCGCTGGTCTGGTGGGCGCGCGCCCCGCAGGCGCCCGAGGGTCGCATGAGCTGGCGCGGAGGTTTTGCGTGCGCCGGGTTGGATCGCGCCGCGGCGCGTTTCACGACAGGTATCGCCCCCTGGCGGGTGGGCCGGCTGCAGGGATTGGCGTGGGGCGAGAAGTTGAACCGTTCGTATCACGTCATCGGTTGCTCGGGGCACATGGATCTATCCAAGCTGGATGCGCGGAACGTGACATGGGTGAAGCCGGCCGTGGTGCGTGGCCCGATC
>CAIPXZ010000759.1 GCA_903869075.1 uncultured Myxococcales bacterium
CCGAGGGGCTGATCGTCGCCTACGCCACGGACACGGAGCCGTTCCGCACCCTGTTGCCGGCGGTGACAAAGGGCGACGACGTCGTGGGCTTTGGCCGCAGCCAGGACCAGGAGCTCGTGGAGCTCGTGCGCAACGCCGACGTCTACATCGCCGACGCGCAGTACTCGCCCGAGGAGTACGCCAAAAAGACCGGCTGGGGCCACACGAACTATGTCGATGCAGTGACGATCGCGATTGAGGCGGACGTCAAGCGGCTCGTGCTGTTCTCGCACGACCCGATGCACGCCGACGGCGAGATCGACCGCAAGCTGGCGCATTGCCGCGAATTGGTGGCGGCGGCAGGCAAGCAGATCGAGGTCTTCGCGGCGTCCGAGAGCACGCCGCTGGAAGTCTACGTGCCCTGACGGCAGCTATGGCTTCGGCAGCGGCGGCGTCCCCAGCACGGCGTACGGATCGAGAATCTCCGCCTTGCCATTCGCCAGCCACGTCGTCAAAAAGTGCAGGTCCTGCAGCAGCGCTTCCTGGCATTTCGGCTCATTGCCATGCTCCGCCGGCACGGGCGGCGTGCCTGGATCCTTGGTCACGCGGTCGTATTGGAACAGCGCCGCGGTCTGGTTCGGCGCGAGGTTGCCGGCAAACGGCGCTGCTGGCGCGCTGGGCACAAGTCCGACCGGCTGGAACACCGGCGCCATCTGCGGAATCGCCATCGCGCGGGCCAGCGCGCGGTTGGCAACGTTGGGCACATACTGGTCGTTGATCACCATCTGGAACAGCAGGTTTGGCCCCGTATCCCCTTGACCTGGCAGGCGATTCGTCAGCACATGCGGCGCATACGCGCACGAGTCGCCGGCGTCAATCAGCGTCTGCAGCACCGGGAAGAACCGCGCCACGTCGCCGTCGGTGGTCCCATCCGGCTGCATCATCGGCACCAGCGGCGAGAACTCACCACTATCTGAAATGATGGAGGAAACCCGTCCGCCCGGCACCGCCAAGCACGCCATGTGGATCTCCGGCGACAGCGCCAGGAATTCCGGTCCCATGATGCCGCCGAGGCTGACGCCGAGGTAAATCAGCTTTGTCGTGTCCAGATCCGGCTTGCCGTCGCCGTCCACGTCCGGATGCGCGTTCAGCAGCTGCACGAGCTGCAGCTTGTCGTACGTCGACTGCCGCCAGTTGTCGCGCAGCTGCAGGCCATCGAGCGTCTGGTTGATCGGGTCGATGCCGAAAAAGCCAAAGATTTGAAAGATCTTCGACGATGCCTTCGGTCCCGGGTGATCGCCGTGACCCACGGCGTCGATCGCCACCGTCGCCAGGTTCACCGGCGCCGCGACCTCCGCCAAATCCTGACCCTGGCTGCGATCCGAGCCCAAGCCGTGGCCAAAAATCATCGTCGGCACCGTGCTCGTTTGCTCGAGCGGCAGCCAGATGCGCACCGGCAGGTCGCCCCAGGATTGCGGTGTCGTGCCAACGACTTTGCGGCCATCGCGGTAGTCGCCAACGCTGAAGACGCCGTCGCAGATGCGGTACAGCGTGTCCTTGACGCACGTCGGCTTGGTCTTCCAATCCACCGGTCGCGTCTTGACGTCCGCGGCAATCGCCACCGAGGCTGCCGTCGTCGTTTGGCTCGTGAAAACGACCGCCGCCGAGACGTGCGCGGCGTCGGTTTTGGCCGCCGCCAGCAACGCTTGATAGCGCGGCGCCAAGCGCTGCACCGCCGCGTCGCCCGACGCGCCTGCAAGCAGCGTCTGCAGGTACGGCGACGGCGCGATGCAGCCCCCGGTCGCGTCCAGCAGCTGCGTCGTGGCGATGACGCCGTGGCGGTGCTGCTCGGCAAGTGGGCGCATCGGCCACAAAATCAGGGTGTTACCGCCATCGGTCAGCTTGACCTCGAACGGCACTTTCACCGGCGGCTTGGCGTCCAGGTCCCAGATCGCCAGCGCGTCGGACTGCACCGACGTATCGCCCGACGGCAAATCCGCCTGCAGCGGCGCGCTGAAGCGCACGATGATGCCGGCGGTAATGCCCCAGCCGTCGAGTGTGCTCAAGTCCGTGTAAACGGAGGCAAATTGCCCTTGCGTCGCGCTGATCCACGGCATCGTCGCCACGTCAAAATGCACGTGAAGGCCGGTCGCGGTCGTCGGGTCGTCCACGGTGAACCAG
>CAIPXZ010000760.1 GCA_903869075.1 uncultured Myxococcales bacterium
CACCGTGCCCGGCGCGTATGTGCCGTCCGCGCGCACCTGACCCGCCTGCACGCCTGTCAGGATCTCCACGCCTTCCTCAATCGTGCGGATCGGCCAGACGTGGAACTTCTTCTTGTCGATCGCATCCCGCACTTCCTGATGCAGCACAAGGTGTTGCACGTTCTGCCACGGGATGATCACGCCCTGCCGGCCGGTCAGCTTGCCCGAGGCGCAGAAGCGGTAGAAGCCCTCGATCTTCTCGTTGACGCCGCCGATCGGCTGGATCTGGCCGAGCTGGTTGACCGATCCGGTGACGCCAATGCCTTGCGCAATCGGCACTTGCGACACAGCCGAGAGGATCGCGTAGAGCCAGGTGCTGGACGCTGAGTCGCCATCGACCTCGCCGTAGTTCTGCTCGAAGGTCACCGTCGCCGTCAGGCACAGCGGTCGGCGTTGCGCGAAGCGGTCGCCGAGAAAACCGGAGAGAATTTGCACACCTTTGTCGTGGATCTCGCCCGACATCGCCACTTCGCGCTCGATGTTGACGATGCCCTGCGTGCCGGCGAAAGCCCGCGCTGTCACGCGGAACGGCCGGCCGAACTGGTGCTCGCCGACGGTCAAGACCGCCAGACCGTTGATGACGCCGACCTCCGCGCCGCTCGCCTCCATCAGCCACTGGCCGTCCAGCAGGTCCTCGTGCATTTTGTCGGCGATCAAGGACGACGCAAGTGCGCGCTGGGCAATCGCTTTTTCGACGTGTTTGCGCGTAATCAGCTTCGCCCGCGACCGCCCGGCGAACCAGTCCGCCTCGACGAGCAGGTTCGAGACCTGATTGAACCGCATCGTCAGCTTTTTCTGCGAATCCACAAGCCGCGCGCCGTGTTCCAGCACCGCCACGACCGCGTCGCGCTCCACCGGTCGGCAGCCGTTGTTGCGCGCCGCCGTGGCGATGAACCGCACGTAGTTGCGCACCGAGTCCGACGTTGCGCGGATCTCGTGGTCAAAATCGGCTTTGACCTGGAAAATCTTGCGGAAATCGTCATCGGCGCGGTACAGCGCGTGGTACAGCGAGTTGCCGCCGATGAGCACGAGCTTGAGCGACAGCGGGATCGGCTCGGGCTTTAGCCCGCTCGTCGGCAGGATACCGGCGGTCTCGCCCAGGTCCTCGATGGCGATTTCCGCATTGCGCAGCGTGACTTTCAGGTTTTCCCAGACGCCCATGAACTGGAACAAGTCCGCGGCGTGGCAGATGAGGAAGCCGCCGTTGGCGCGGGCAAAGCTGCCGGCGCGGATCATCATGTGGTCGGTGAAGTAGATGCCTTGCTCGACGCGCCGCTCGATCTTGCCGAACATGCGGTAGTACGTCGGGTGCGACTCGAAAACCACCGGCGCGCCTTCGGTTTCGCTCTGATCGACAACGAGGTTGACGCGAAAGGCGATGAACGTGTCCGGCGCCTCGCGCGACGGCTGCTGCTGGTCCTCGGACTTGCCGTCGTCCGGCAAAAAGCGCTCGGTGTTCTCCAGCACGTCGTCGTACAGCGCGTCCATGAACGCCGCCAGCTTCTTGCCCGCCGAGCGAAACTGGTCGCGCACGGTCCGGAACAGCGGCTTGGCGACGCGTTCCGCCAGCTTGCGCTGCAGCTTGTCGATCTCCGCCTGCGTGCCTTGCTCGACCTCGCGGTTGGACTGCACGAACTCGGTGAACAGCGGCTCCAGCCGCTCGCGCTTTTTGTCGAGCTTCTTGCGCTCCTCCTCCGGCAGCGCGACAACTTCCTTGTCGTTCAAGGACTTGCCGTCGACGATCGGCATCGTGATCAGCTCGTCTTCCTTGTTCGCCCGCACCACAAAGCCGATCATCTCGGCCTGGCGGGACAGCTGCACGAACGCGTCAGTCGACTGCATGTTGCCCTGCGCCAACGTGTGCTGCAGCCGCGACTGGTGGTCACGCGAGTGGTACGCCGTCGGCATCTGCTTTTGCAGCTCGTGCAGCATCGTCTCCATGGCTTTCTTGAACTTTTTGCCGTCGCCCGCCTTCAAGCTCACGGCGATCGGCGCGTCCGGATTGGCAAAATTGTGCAGGTAGACCCAGTCCGGCGGCGTCTTGCAGGTCGGCGCCACGCGCTTGAGCATCGACCGCAGCTGGCTGCGCTTGCCCGTGCCCGACGGCCCGGCGACGTACACATGGTAGTTCGGCCGCGACACCGTCAGCCCCAGCTCCAGGCTGCGCACCGCGCGATCCTGCTCGATCACCGCCTCGAGGACCTCCAGATCCTCGGTGCTCTGGAACGCGATCCCGGTCAGATCGTGGTGCACCGTACACGCCGTCGCCGGCAAGCTTGTCGGCATGCTGACCGTCAGCAGCTTGTGCGGGCGCTTGATTTTGATCGCGGGCTTTGACTGGGCAGACATGGCGCCTCGGGACCGCAAATGGCGGCGGTGAAGCCATAGCACAGTCACCGGCGGATGCAACTGCTGCCGCGCGCCGGTTGCGGTCGGCCGATGACCTGCGTAGGATCACCGCCGTCGCGACGACAAAAACGGGTGAATCCATGCAGAACCATCTCGACAAACGGCCTGACGCGCGCCTGAGCGCTGTGATTTTGGCGATTGCGCTGGCGTGCGCGGCGTGCGGCTCGGACGCCGCCGCGGGTGGCAACGATACGGTGGACTTTGACGCTCTGGACGTCGATTTTGACACGCTGGACGTCGACGTGAGCGGCATCGACATCGCCGGCTACGTCGATGTGCAAAAACAGGACACGATTGGCAACGACGGCGACGCGGCGGACGTCAAGCCGGACATCGCACTGGATACGACGCCGCCTGAATGCACAAAGGACAGCGACTGCGACGACAAGAACCCGTGTACCGCGGACAGCTGCGTCAGCGGCAAGTGCGTGTACGCCAACACAACCGCGGCGTGTGACGACGGCTCTGCCTGCACCACCGGCGACGGCTGCAAGGACGGCAAGTGCGTCGGCGGCAGCGCGCCGAACTGCGACGACGCCAACCCGTGTACCGACGACAGCTGCGACGCCGCCAAGGGCTGCGTCAACGCCCCCAACGCCGTGACCTGCAGCGACGGCAACGTCTGCACGACCGGCGATTACTGCAGCGGCGGCAAGTGCTTGGCGGACGCGGTGACCACATGCACCGACAACGACCCCTGCACCGACAACGCCTGCGACCCGCAGCTCGGCTGCGTCTTCACCGCCAACACCAGCCCGTGCGACGACGGCGACGCCTGCACGCTCGCCGACCACTGCAGCGAGGACGTTTGCAGCGGCACGCCGGACACCTGCGATGACGGCAACGTCTGTACCGTCGACCTCTGCGCCGCCGGCGGCTGCATCCACAGCATCCCGGACTTGTTCGTGACTTGCGACGACGGCAACGTCTGCACCAGCGAAGACCACTGCACCGGCGCCAGCTGCCAGGGCTACCCGGTCGTCTGCGCCGGCAGCGAAAATCCTTGCGTCGAGGCGGTCTGCGATTTGAGCGTCGGCTGCACGGCGATCTCCAGCAGCGCGCCCTGCGATGACGGCGACCCGTGCACGCAATCCGACACCTGCAAGAATTTCGCGTGCTTGGGCGGCGACGTCACCAACTGCACCGACGGCAACCCGTGCACCGCGGACACCTGCGTCACCGGCGTCGGCTGCGACAACAGCGGCGCCACGAACTGCAGCGACGGCAACTCCTGCACAACCGACAGCTGCGACCTCGCGCTCGGCTGCACGCACGAGACGCTGCCGGGCGAGAGCCCGTGCGACGATGGCAACGCCTGCACGCAATACGACGTCTGCAGCGGCGACGGCACCTGCAGCATCAGCGTGCCGGTCACATGCAACGACAACTCCGACTGCACCGCCGACAGCTGCGCCCCGGCGACCGGCTGCGTGTATCTGCCCATCGCCGGCACCTGCGAGGACGGCGATTTCTGCACGACCGGCGACTTCTGCGACGGCGGCTACTGCTACGGCGGCTTCCCGACGTCCTGCGACGACAACAACCCGTGCACCGACGACGGCTGCCTGAACAACGGCGCCGGCAAGACAACTGTCGCGGGCTACTGCACGCACTACGCCAACACCGCCGCATGCGACGACGGCAACCCGTGCACCGGCGGCGACGCCTGCGGCGACGGCGGCTGCTTTGGCGGCACCACGAACGGCTGCGACGACAACAACGCCTGCACAATCGACTTCTGCGGCACGGTCGCGCCCGGCTGCGGCCACAGCATCAACACGGACATCTCGGTCTGCGACGACGGCAATGCCTGCACGAGCGGCGACGCCTGCAACACCGTCACCGGCGCGTGCGTCGGCGCCACCGTCGTGACCTGCAGCGACGGCGATCCGTGCACTTCCGACGCCTGCGACACCGCGGGCGGCTGCCTCTTCAAGCCGCTCTGCGACGACGGCGACCCGTGCACTGCCGACGCTTGCACCGCCGGCAGCTGCAGCCACAAAGCGCTCGGCGTGTTCCACGAGACCTTTTCCGCCGGCAACGTCAATGGCTGGACGCTCGGAGCGGAGTGGCAAATCGGCACCGCCGCGCAAGGTCCGGTTGGCGGCGTGCCGCCGGGCGATCCGCCACACGGCGCCAATCCGGCGGACGACGGCATCGCCGGCGTTGTCATCGGCGGCAACGCCAAAGTGGCGCTGCACGACTACTATTGGCTGACGTCACCGGTGATCGACACGACCGCGCTGACGCAGCCGATGCTGCAATTCTGGCGCTGGCTGGACAGCGACACCTTGCCGTACATGACAAACGCGGTGCAGGCGTGGGACGGCGCGGCGTGGCAGACGCTATGGCAGAGCGATGACACAAGCAACGGCCCGGACGATACAGCCTGGCAGCGCGTCGCCTATCCGCTGACGGCGGTGAGCAACGCCAAGCTGCAGTTCCGCATCGGCTTTCGCATCGATGACAGCACGGTGTACAGCGTCGGATCGTGGAATATCGACGAGGTCGAAGTCGGCGAATTGGGCGCATGCGTGCCGCCGTTGGTGGCGAACGCGCCAAAGGCCCAGCCGCTGGTGGCCAAGCCGCACCGCAAATAGCCGCTACGGCACGCCCAGCAGGATCGTCACGTGGCCTTCCGCGGCCTCGAACTGCTTTTGCGCGGCGCGCGCCGTCTCCGGGCGATCGTACGGCCCGAGGCGCACGCGGTAGATCATGCGCTTGCCGGGGTCTTCCATGCTCGTCAGCTTGGGCGCGTAGCCCTTGGTGCGCAGCGCAGTCTCAAACGCCTTGGCTTCCTGCTCGTTGAAGAACGCCTTGATTTGAATGACGTAATGCCCCGTCACCGGCGTCGGGCGGACATCGTCCTCACGCGGCCGCACCACCGGCTTGCGCGCGGCTTCCACGTGCGGCTTGGGCTCCACGGCGGCCACCAGCGCGGGCTTGGCCGGCGTGGCCGACACGAGCGCGACAGTCGGCGCCATCCGCAACGTGCCAAACAGCGCCAGCGCGTGCGGCTCCGGCGGCTTGACGGCGACGACGGGCGCCGCTGGCTTGACCGCAACGGCTGGCGCGGGCGCTTTGACGACAGCGGCCGGCGCTTTGACGGCGACGACGGGCGCCGGCGGTGGCTCGGGCGGCTTTGCGGCGGCGACTGGCTCAGCGACCGGGATCTCGTCAACCGTGGACGCCGCGGTGCCTTCGCTCGTCGGGATCGTCCGCTCGCCGGGCGCTGTCCCCAGCTGTTCAGCCGTCGGCTCCGCCACCTGGGCATCGGCAACGGGCGGCGCCGGGGCGGCGGCCATAGCTTCCGGATCGACGACGGCGAGGGCATCGGGCGCAGCCGCCAGCACCACCGGCTTTGGATAGATCGGCGTCTCGGCCGCGCGCGTCGCCAGTTCAGCGAGCGCCACCGCCGCCGGCGGCAGACCCTGTGGCTGCGGCGTGCCGCCCGGCTCCGGACTGGCCACCGGCGCTGCTGGCTGCTGCCGCGCATACCAGATGCCACCGGCAAACGCGCCGCCGACGAGCACCGCCAGCGCCACAACGCCTTGCACGATGTGCCGCACTTCAACCCGCAGCTGAATCCGCTCGCGCACCTGGTCGAAATCGCGCAGCGGCATCGGCTACTCCCCGGCTTCGGTTTCCGGCAGCGCGTTCATCCGCTCCGGCGCCGAGACGCCCAGCAGCCGCAGGCCATTGCCGATCACCTGCTTGAGCGCGCGAACGAGCTGCAGCCGCGCGTGCGTCTCCGCGTCGTCCTCGCCGATCACCCGCGCGTCCGCTTTGTGGCGGCTGTAGTAGCCGTGGAACGCCCGGCAGAGGTCCGTCAGGTAGTACGCCACCTGGTGCGGCTCCCGCGCCCGCGCCGCGCGCGCGATCACTTCCGGCAGCTCGGCGATCGCCAGCGCCAGCGCCCGCTCGTCTTCCAGCGCCAGCGCCGTGGGCACGGCGTCTAGCGGCGGCAGCCGGCCCTCTTTTTCAGCGCGCTCGAGGATCGAACACAGCCGCGCGTGGCCGTACTGCACGTAGTACACCGGGTTGTCCATGGACGTCCGCCGCGCCACTTCCAGGTCAAAATCCAGCTGGGCGTCGGCCTTGCGCATCAGGAACAGGAAGCGCACGGCGTCGCGACCGGACGTCGGCTCGCCCGTCGTCACTTCGTCGATGACGTCGCGCAGCGTGACGAATTCGCCCGAGCGCTTGCCCATCGGCACCGGCTTGCCGTCGCGCAGCAGCGCCACCATCTGCACCAGGATCACTTCCAGCCGCTCGCCGGTCCAGCGCGCATCGCCGCGCAGCTTGCCCAGCGCCTCGATGACGCCCTTCAGGCGCGACACATAGCCGTGGTGGTCGGCGCCCAACACGTTGATAAGATGGTCAAATCCGCGCGCCAGCTTGTTATCGTGGTAGGCGATGTCGGCGGCAAAGTACGTCGGCCGACCGTCGCCGCGGATGATGACGCGGTCCTTTGTGTCGCGGAACGCCTTCGGCAGCAGCTCGCTGGTGCCGCGGAAAAAGATGGCTTTGCCGGCGGGCGTCGCGTCCTCGTCATCGGCCGGCTGGCTGGCGTCTTCATAAGCCCAATCGGCGGCAACCAAGCGCCGCGCCACGTCTTTCACGGCGTCATGGCTCCCCGGATCCAAGCCGTGCAGGCGGCGCTCCGAGAAGAACTCGTTGAACTGGATGTCGAGCAGCGCGAGGTCCGCTTGGATGCGCTTCAGCTGCATCTGCCACGCGCGGATGGACACAAGCCGGTTGTCGAGGCCGCCGGTCGGATTGTCCGAAGCCCAGCGCGGGTCTTCCCAACTCGTCATCTGCCGCGCTTGCGCCACGAGCAGTTCGTCCTCGGCCAGCGCTTCGGCGCACTCCGCGATGTACGCCCCGCGATAGCCATCCTCCGGAAAATCCTTGGGAAACTGGTCCGGGAACGGCACCGGGTCGCCCTTGGCCCACACGCCCAACGCCGCGGCGCGCGCTTCCGGCTCGCGCAGCCAGCACCACACGCTCTCGCCGAGCTTGCCGACCTGGTTGCCGACGTTGTTGATGTAATATTCGGTTGTTACGTCGAATCCGGCGTGCCGCATCACCCGCGCCAGCGTGTCGCCGAGCACCGCGCCGCGGCCGTGGCCGACGTGCATCGGCCCCGTCGGGTTGGCGCTGACGAATTCAAGCAGCACGCGCTCGCTGCCGCCGACGTCGCAGCGGCCAAAATCGCCCGCCGCATTCAGCACATCGGTCACGCTCGCCTGCCACGCCGCGTCGGACAGCCGCAGGTTCAAAAAGCCCGGCCCGGCGACCGCCACGCTCTGGATCCAGCCGTCGGTGTCCACCTGCCGCACGATCGGCGCGAACGCATCCGCGAGCGCGCGCGGGTTCTTGCCGGCGGCCTTGGCCAACGCGAAGCACAGGTTCGTCGCCATGTCCCCGTGGCTCGCCTGCCGCGGTCGCTCCAGCTGGATGTCGCGCGGCGCCAGCGCCTGGGGCAGGGCGCCTTCGGCCAGCGCCGCCGCGGTGGCGCGCGAGAGGAGTCCGCGAATTCGTTCGTGCAAGGTCGTCATCAACAGTCACTCCGGTCGCGATGGCTCGTCCGCGCCGTGACGGCGAGGCTAGTGTTCCTGCCGTTACTGTCAACTATTTGCGGCGCGGGCCGCCTCTCGCCACCCGCTACGGCTTTCTGCTATCCTGCCGCCGCGCGTGGCGCTGGGGGTGCCGAACATGGCCAGACGAGTGTTGATTTCAGGCGGCGCGGGGTTCGTGCCGTCGCATCTGTGTGATCGGTTCCTGAAAGATGGCTGGCACGTGCTGGCCGTCGACAACTTTTGCACCGGGCGACACAGCAATATCGCGCACTTGCAGGGCGTTGCCGGCTTCGAGCTGCTGGAGCAGGACGTCTCGGTGCCGTTCACCGTCGCCGGTCCGCTCGACGCGGTGCTGCACTTCGCCTCGCCGGCGTCGCCGATTGACTACCTGCGGCTGCCGATCGAGACGCTGCAGGTTGGCTCGCTGGGCACGATGAATCTCCTTGAAATCGCTCGTGAAAAGCGCGCGCGGTTCCTGATGGCGTCGACTTCCGAGATCTACGGCGATCCGCTGGAGCACCCGCAGCGCGAGAGCTACCTCGGCAACGTGTCGAGCATCGGTCCGCGCAGCGTCTACGACGAAGCCAAGCGCTTTTCCGAAGCCGCGGTCATGGGCTGGCGCAGCGCGCGCGGCGTGGACACCAAAATCATCCGCATTTTCAACACGTATGGCCCGCGGATGAAGTCGGGCGATGGCCGCGTCGTCAGCAACTTCATCGTCCAGGCGCTGCGCGGCGAAAAGCTGACTGTGTACGGCGACGGCCTGCAAACGCGCTCGTTCTGCTACGTCAGCGACCTCGTCGACGGCATCGTGCGGGTGCTGGAGCGCGGCGATCACATGCCGTACAACCTGGGAAATCCCGGCGAATTCACGATGTTGGAGCTTGTGCAGGAGATCGCCAAGCAAATCGGCCACGTCGACATCGTGCACATGCCGCTGCCCAAGGACGACCCGACGCGGCGCAAGCCGGACATTACGCGGGCGCAGACCGACCTGGGCTGGGCGCCGACGGTGCCGCTGCAAGAAGGCCTGGTTTCTATGATCGCTGACCTCCGCGCGCGGCTGGCTGCGGGTGAGGAATAGATGCGGCGAATCCTCGGGTTGGCGCTGTTTGCCATGGTTGTGACGGGCTGCAAGACGCCCGAGTGCCCGCCGCTATCGGGGCCGTGGAAAGGCTACGAAAAAGCCAGCGGTCTGGACGTTGAGTGTTGCGCGCGGGACAACACGTTCGCGAAACATGGCCATTACACTGGGTATTATCGCGGTACGCGCCACAAGGCCATGGAAGGCGTGTATGCCGACGAGGTGCGCGTCGGCCTGTGGCACGCGTGGAAAAAGTCGGGGACCTATGACGTCGGCATCTGCTACGACGACAAAGGCACGCAGGTTTGGCGCGAGAGCGATGAGGCCAAGGCCAAGGCGCGTAGCTGCCCGTAATTCTGTGAGATTTTCGTCACGAATTCCCGGGTTTGTCACAAGAGACGCCGCCGATCGGGCGCATTTTGCCTTGCCTGCGACTGGCGCGTCCACTAAAGTCCGCACTTCGCCGCGCGGTGCAGATCATGCGCTGGATCGGGTGGCGACCGTCAGATTCCCTTGGGGTTGCCATGTGCCGATCGCGGTGCGGTGTGTCGATCGGTCTGCTCCTTTGCTGGCTTGGCGTCGCCTTGGCCGGCTGCGATCAGCCGAGTGACGTCATCAAGTGCGCCATCGGCCCCGGCGATCCCAGCTATGAGGCCATCGAGACCCGCTGCGACGGCACCGACAACGACTGCGACGGCCAGACCGACGTGCTCCTGCCGATTGCGCTGAACGCCTGCAGCACCGATGGCAAAGGCGCGTGTGCGAGCGGTTTTGCCGGCTGCAACGCGCTGGACAAACAGTGCCTGACGCCGCCGTCGATGCCGGAATCGCGCAATGGCATCGACGATGACTGCGACGGCATCGTCGACAATGCAAACGACGTGACCGCGGCGATGACCCGCGCGCGCGTGCTTTTGGCGCCGCCGGTGTGGGAAGACGTCGACCCGACGGACACGGTGACGCTGAACACGACGCCGCTGCTCAGTTTTACCGAGGCGCTGTCGCAAGCCGGCATAGCCTACGACGCGCCGGACGCGAACACGGCGACGGTTGAGCTCGATTTTGCGGACGCGTTGGCGGGCGACCTGTCGCGGTACTCGATGCTGTTGCTGCCGGGCTACGTCGATGCCTCGTTCTTCACGCCGGAGCAGCTCGCGCGCGTGCGGGCGTGGGTGGCGGGCGGTGGGGCGCTGGTGCTCGTCAAGCCAATGCAACCGGAGACAGATGACGGCGGTCCGCCGCTGGCGGGCTCGCACGAGGCGCTGTTCCTCGACCTCGCCGGCGTGGTGACGCAGCTGGACGCGCTCAACGTCGACACCGTCGAGGTGACAGCGAACGCGCCGGCGATGTTCTATCTGGACAGCGCGACGGAGCGGATGATCTGGGTGATTTCCCGCGATCCGGACGCGACCTCGCCGGACGTGGCGGCGTACGTGCCCAATCCCAAGGCCGGCACGCAGGTTTTTGGCACAGCGCTGGCCGGCGGCAAGCCGCAAGGGGCGACGTGGCTGCGGCGGCCGCTGGGCAAAGGCGTCGTGTACACGCTGGGCTGGGATCCGCTGCAGGACGCTGTGTCGCTGTGCGACCTGAACTGTTTTTCGCCCGGGCGCGACATCGGCGTCGACATGCTGCGGGCGATCGCCCAGGAAGCGGCGCATGGCCATGCGGTGTGGAAGCACACGGTGCCGGGCGTCGAGTCGACCGTGCTCGTCATCACCCACGACATCGACGCGCCGGATTCGCACAATGCCAACCCGTCGTGGGGCGCGCCGGGGGCGCTGCAGTCGGCGCAGATTGAGAAGGACTTGGGCATCAAGGGCAGCTACATGATCACCACCGACTATTACGTCGGCTACTACAACCCCGCGATTATTCCCGGTTTATGCGATCTCGGCTCGTGCCCGGAGGCGGCGCACTCGGTGCGGCACATGTACATGACGGACATGGTGGAGGGCGACTGCAAGGAAACCAAGGCCAACTATGACCCGGCGAACCCGACGGTCTGCGGTGAAATGCGCGTCAGCCGGGAGATCCTGAACGACCTGCTGCCGGCGGACCAGCAGATCGAGGTCTGGCGCACGCCGTACCTGGAGCCGCCGCCGTTCCTGTATGAGACGCTCGACAAGCTGGGCATCATGTTCGACACGAGCTATTCGCAGGGCGACGCCAACGGCAACCTGCCGATCTACGTGCCGCGCAGCCCGGACATGCGTGAAGCTGGCGGCCTGGGCAATGTCTACACGATGCCGCTCGTCGAAGAGGACGGCATTGGCGACATCCTCGACGACGGCACGCAGACGCGCTGGGAGCTGCAGGCGGCGAATACCGAGCTGTTCATGGGCAAGTGGACGTGGGCGTTCCTCGAAAACATGCGCAACAATTCCTGGAATACCTACCTGTTGCACCCGTCGTACGGCATCGGCACCAATTCGGACAACCTTGCGGTCAAGCTGGAGACGATGAAGCGGTTCCTGTCGCGCGTGCTGACCTACGACATGCGCGTGGAGCGGATCTCGGCGGCGGCGAAATTCTGGCGCGGGCGCGACCAGACGCAGGTGGATGCGAGCTATCAGGCGGGCAAGGGCTACGCCGGGACGATCCAGGTCGGGCCGTTCGACGCGCCGCAGTTCTCGCTTGAATTTGGCGACAACATCGCGAATTTCGACTGCCCGGGCGGTGGCACGGTCCACACGCGTGGCCGGCGCGTCGTTTTCGACACGGTGCTGAAAGCGGGCACCAAGCTCGTGTTCACCGCGACGGTGCCGTAGTCAGTCCGTCTCCGCCTGCACCGCCAGCGGGCCATTCGCCGCCGCCAGCAGGTACGCCTTCATGAACGCGTCCAGGTCGCCATCCAGCACGCCGCGGGTGTCCGACGTCTCGTGCAAGGTCCGCAGATCTTTGACCATTTGGTACGGCTGCAGCACGTAGCTGCGGATCTGGCTGCCGAAGTTGATGCCGAGCTTGCCGGCCTCAATCTCCTCTTTGACCGCGCTGCGCCGGCGTTTTTCGAGGTCGACCAACCGCGCGTGCAGCATCTTCATCGCCGACGAGCGGTTCTTGTGCTGGCTGCGGTCGGTCTGGCAGGCAACGACGACGCCGGTCGGCATGTGCGTGATGCGAATCGCCGAATCGGTGCGGTTGACGTGCTGGCCGCCGGCGCCGGACGCGCGGTACGTGTCGATTTTCAAGTCGGCTTCGTTGATGTCGATGTGGATCGAGTCGTCCTCCTCGGGCACGACGAACACCGAGCAGAAGCTTGTGTGGCGGCGCTTGTTGGCGTCAAACGGGCTGATGCGCACCAAGCGGTGGACGCCGTTTTCGGACTTCAACCAGCCGAACGCGAATTGGCCATCGATGCGCAAAACCGCATTGCGAATGCCGGCTTCCTCGCCGGGCACCTCGTCGACGAGCTCGCATTTCATGCCGTGGCTCTCGGCCCAGCGCGCGTACATGCGCAGGAGCATGGACGCCCAGTCGGCGCTCTCGGTGCCGCCGGCGCCGGCGCTGATCTGCACGAGCGCGGGCGAGCGGTCGGTCGGCGCGCCCATGGAGCGGGCAAATTCCGCATCGTCGAGCTGCGTCGTCACCTGGTCAATCTGCGCCAGCAGGTCGGGAATCAGCGACGCGTCGCTCTCCAGCTCCGCCAGCTCCAGCATGTCGCGGACGTCCTTGACGACGCCCGACGGCACCAGCACGGAGTCCACGGTCGCCTGCAGATCGCCGCGCTCCTTGGAGAGCTTTTGCGCGCGATCGGCATCCAGCCAAAAGGCCGGCTCACCGCTCAGTTTTTCAAGTTCATCGATGCGCGCAGCTTTGGCATCGACGTCAAAGATGCCTGCGCAGCGAAGCGAGGCGATCCTCGGCAGCGCTGACGCAGGACCGTACATCGGCGAACGTGGCCATGACAGGGTTCCTGGATGCCGGCGAAAGTGCCGGCGCGAGCGCGGCAGTGTAGCAGGGCGCCGCCGATCCGTCACGAAGCGCGCGGTCGATCAGCTCGCGAGTGCGGTGGTCAGCTCGGCGCGGGTCAGCAGGTCGGCGCGCTCGACGACCGAGAGGCGGTGCAGCGGCGCCAGATCGACGTCGCCGGGCGCCGGCGCGAACAGCTTGGTGAAAAGCCAATCGTCCAGCCACAGGTCCAAAATGCAGTGAAAGCGACTGGTTACACCGTCATTGGCGGCGGCATGCGGCACGTTCGTGTTGAGAAAATACAGCAGCCCCTCGTCCAGGGCGAAGCGGCGCGTCGCAAACTGCGTGTAGCTGTCGGCGTTCGAGTCCAGCGGCAGGTGCAGGCGGACGCGCACCATCTTGCCCTCGATCGCCTGGGCTTTGGGCCCTGGCGCGGCGGGAAAGAACACCGGGTCCGTGTGGCGCATCAACCGGCTGCCCGGCGGCGCGTGGGTGATGTTGAAGGCGTTCAGCCGGCCGTCAAACAGCGCAAACAGCCGCGCCAGCTGCGGCTGCTCCGGCGCATTGAAGCGGCGGTCCGCCACGAAGAACTTTTGGTCGTGCGCCATGTCGTTCAGGCGACCCGACGGCGAATACAGGGTGTGAACCTGCCAAGTGCCGCGCTCCGTCAGCCGCGCGCGGAACTCCGTGAGGTCGCGGTGCGGCTCGTGCGTGGTCACGATGTCCGCCACCTCGGCGCGCAACGCCCGGAACGCCGCCGGCTGCATCCGCATCAGCGGCAGCACGAGCAAGGATCCTTGCGCGATGGCGTGGGTCAGGTCTGTCAGGGTGTCAAGCAGCACGCGGATCTCCTGTCAAACAGCATAGGGGAGGAGCCCAACCGGTCAAACGAGCGGCGGCCGCGGCGGACGAGGGTGTAAGGCCGGCCAGGCGACGTGTTGCACAAAAAAGCCACTGGCAATCGCGTTTCGGCGCAAGCGCGGCGTCAAAGCTGCGTCGTTGGTAAGTTGTGTGGCTGCGTAAAGACTTGTGGCAACCTTGAATTTTGCTGGGTTACGATACCCGCGGGTATCGTCTGCGCTGATCACGCCACGCCGTCCTGCCGCCGCTTGCGCCCGCGCCGTCAATCTGTTGCACTACCGCCCGCGCGGGGCGCCGTCCGCTTGCCGGAGCGCCGCCGCGGCCCGCCTTCCCCCAAGCCCCAGAAGCCCATGCCATCGCTTGAAGCACCTCACATCCCGCGCGGCAACATCATCCCGATCGGCGGCGCGGAAGACAAAATTGCCGACCGGCTGATCCTGCGCAAGCTCGTCGAGCGCGCTGGTGGATCGGCATCGAGAATTGCTGTAATTCCAACGGCCTCCGAGCTGCCTGACACCGGTGAGCGCTACGAAAAGGTCTTTGCTGAGCTCGGCGCCGGCCATGTCCAAGCGTTGCCATACCTGACGCGCGCCGACGCCGAACGCAAGGACTGGCTCGAGGTGCTCAACGCCGCGACCGCCATCTTCATGACCGGCGGCAACCAGCTGCGGCTGTCGACGATCCTCGGCGGCACCGACGTCGCCCAGGCCATCCGCAAGCGCAACGCCCACGGCGTCCACATCGCCGGCACTTCCGCGGGCGCGGCGTTCTGCTCCGAGCACATGATCGCCGGCGGCAAGGGCGGCTCCACGCCGGTCGCCGGGCAGGTCACGCTCGCGCCCGGCCTTGGCCTCACCAACCGCATCATCGTCGACCAGCACTTCCGCGAGCGCGACCGCCTCGGCCGGCTGATGGCCGCCATCGCCTACAACCCGTTCGTCGTCGGCTTGGGCTTGGACGAGAACACAGCGGCGTTCATCGACGCCGAGAACGTCATCGAGGTCGTCGGCCAGGGCGCGATCACCGTCATCGACGTCTCGCAGCTCGGCTGGTCCGGCATGGCGACCGCGCGCACAGGCGCGCCCGTGGGGCTCATCGGCGTCAAGATGCATGTGCTGCCACACGGCGCGCTGTTTTCGCTGGAGACGCGCGAGGCGACGCCGCCGGGCGTGCCGGTCAAGAAGCGCCGCTAAGTTCACAATCCGCTGCCGCAAAAACAGCGCCGCCGCCGAGGTCTCCCCCGGCGGCGGCGTCTTTCACTGCATGACGGTCTAGCGCTTGCTCAGCTCGACAACGTCACGGGCGTTCTTGCCCGTGTAGATCTGCCGCGGACGGCCGATCTTCGCCTTGCCAGCGTTGTGCTCATTCCAGTGCGCCGTCCAGCCCGGCAGGCGGCCGATGGCGAACAGCACCGTGAACAGGCCGTACGGGAAGCCGAGCGCGCGGTAGATGATGCCGCTGTAGAAGTCGACATTCGGGTACAGCTTGCGGGCGACGAAGTACTCGTCTTTCAGCGCCGCTTCTTCCAGGCCCTTGGCGATGCCGAGCTGCGGGTCGTTCTTGCCCAGCTTGCCGAGCA
>CAIPXZ010000761.1 GCA_903869075.1 uncultured Myxococcales bacterium
ACCGGCAGGGACGTCACGGTGTCGCCCGTCGCCGTCGACTGCACGTACGAGACGTCGTCGCTGCCGGCGTTGATGACCAGCACCGCGTCGTGACCCGGCACAGTCTTGGCGACGATCGGCCGATCGCCGACCTCGACGAGCGTCACCTGCAGCGTCGCGCCGGCGATCTTGACGAGGTTGTCGGTGCCGGCGGCGGGGATGTAAACGAAGCTCGGGCTGCCCTCAGGTGCGCCAAAGTCGTAGGTTTTTTCCTGTTCGGGCGGCAAGTCGCCGCCGGAGGAGACGTCGTCGTAGGCCTGGACATCGGCGGCGCCGCTGCTCCAGCCGCCGCCGCCGCCGTTGAACGAGCCCGAGGAGTTCACGGAGTCGGGGGCAGAGCTGCTGCCGCACGCCGTCGCCAGCAGGGCGCCGATTGCCAAGCCGATGCAGTTCTTGCGCATGTTGCCCTCCATCAAAACCGCACTGCCGCGCCAAAGCGCAGCACAAGGCCGTTCAAGCTCAGCGTCCCCAGCTTCAAGTCGTCGGGCTGCACGCCGGTCTGCAGCGGCGCGCTCGAAGTCAGCGTCGCCTGCTGGTCAAAGACCATCTGCCAGCCGCCCTCCAGGAACACGCCAAACGCCGGCAGCACGCTGTCCTGTTTGCCCCACGCCGTCGCCGGCAGCAGCAGCTCCAGTCCCAGCCCGGCTTGGACCTGCGGCGTCCAGTTGTTTGTCTCCGCCGTCGGCAGCGTCAGGTGCGTACGCGCCGCGCCCACACCCACGCGCGCGTAGGGCACAAGCCAACTGAGCAGCGGGTAGCGGTAGCGGCCGTCCAGCGTCATGTCATGGCGGCCGATCGTGGTGCCGTAGCCGTGCAGCTCGCCTTCCGCACCGGCGTAGTGCCAGCCAAAGCCGATGCGCCAGTTCGGGCTCAAGCCGACCTCGCCGCGGATGTTGAGGCCGCCAAACGTGCGGTTGTTGGACCACGGGTTGGCGGACGTCGTGTAGCTGCGTAAGCCCTGGCTGGCGATATCGACGCCGAATTCGAGGGCGCTGGCGCTCGCGGCGGGGCCGAACACGCTCGCGATTAGCAGTAAAAAGCCCAAGCGTTTCATGGCGCCTCCGTCGTGCCAGCCAGCGCGAAGCCCTGCGCCAGCTCGGCCGTGTCCAGGTCCAGCGCGCCCGTCGGCAGCGCCAGCAGCGCGCCCGAGCCATCGCCCAGCGACCACAGCGCCACGCCCGTCGAGCCCCACGCGGCGATGCCCGTCGCCGGCAAGTTCAGCTCCATGCTCTGCGCCGTCAGGTTGGCCAAATCGATGCGCGCCAGCCGCATCCCGCTCGCCACCGCGCCCAGCACCCACATCGCGCCGCCGAGCACGCGCACGTCGCGCACAGTGCCCATGCCGGTCAGCGCCGTCAGCCGGTCATTGTCCGCGTCGTACGCCGAGAGCTGCACGCCGTTGTGCTGCAGGAGGAACTGGCCAGCCAGCGCCGTTACGCCCGAAACGCCCAGACTCGCCTGCACATCATGGATCGCTTTGCCTTTTTTCTTCTCGATGTCCTCGATGTCGACGCGCTGCAGCGTCGCCACGTTGTCCGCCCACAGCAGCGCGTGCAGCTTGCCGTCGGCGCCGGTGTACGGCTGGATGTGCCGCGACGGCGAGGTCAGCGTCACCGCCGTGCCCGTGCCCGTCGCCGGATTCAGCAGCGCCAGCTGCGGGGCGCCGGCATGCACGGTCAGGATGCGCAGCCCGGCGGTCGTGTCCATCAGCGCCAGATCCGCCGGCTGCGGTCCCGAGGCGATCTGGTCGAGCGACACCGCGAGCGTGGCTGGCGCCAGATCGACAGTGATGTGCACGGCGTCGTTGGAACCTGTTGCAATCAGGTATAAATCCGCCACGGTGCCCGTCACCCGCGCCACCGTCCGCTTCGGCACGATACCCGCCGCTGCGCCCGCCGTCGCCAGCGGCACAACGACCGTTCGCGTCGCCGTCGGGCCAAAATCGGCCAAGCCCAGCGCCGAAGTCGTCTCCAGCCACGCCAGCCGGTGCACCCCATCCGGCAGCGTCAGCGGCGGCGAGACGTGCGCCGCCAGCGGCTGCGTCGAGATGCCGGCGATTGTCGCCATCTGCACCTTCCGCGGGCTCGCCGCAAGGTCAACGAGCGCCAGCTCGGCGGAGATGACAAGCCCGCTCTGCGTCTTGTCTGGCGCGTGGTACGCGACAACCGCCGCCGCGTCATCCGCCACCGTCAAGCCGGAAAACGCGGTGCTGAACTGCAGCCAATCCGCGGCGCCGCTCGCGCTGACGATCGCCAGCTGCTGGTGGCCCTTGTCAAACGCTGTGTCCAGCAGCAGTAGCAGCTTGCCGTCGGGCGTCCGCGCCGTCGCCAGGGGGTCGATCGCCAGCGGCGTCGCATCCTGGGCAATTTTGCCGTCGGCGCTGCGCAAGCGGATCAGCTGTTGCCGACCTGAATCCAAAAATGCAAGCGAATCGCCAACTTCCACTGGCGAGCTGAGCTGCAGGCTGCGCGAGAACGCCGGGTTGCCCTCGATGCACGCCGGCAGTGCCAGCAGCAGCGCGAGAATCAGGAGACGGCCCGCGAGGTGCGGTGCGCGCGGCGTGACAGGCATGGTCAACCTCGTCGACGGCTTGGTGCCGGGGCTACGCGCTGCATCGTAGCGACTGCCCGCGGCGGAGCGCAAACGCCGGCGTCATTCTTGCGTCACAGCCGCGACGTGCGGCGAGCCAGGCTATGGAAACCGCTTGCTTTCCAGGCGATCCGCCAGCGTGTCCAGCACGCGCGTCCCCGCCGCGCCGAGGATGCCGCTGAGCCGCTGCCCGACGTTGCGCGCCGGCTCGAACTTCAGCTCGAACAGGTCCGCGTCCTTCGCCGCCGCCACAAGCCACGCGTCCG
>CAIPXZ010000762.1 GCA_903869075.1 uncultured Myxococcales bacterium
GATGCTCTATCTGGTTCGTTGGCCAAACCTGTCGAGCTCGCTTGTGCGAGCCACCAGCGAGCGTGAGGTAGTCCACATCATTGACGAACTCGGCAACCCCGACGGGGTGAAGAAATTACCCAACCAAGGGCCGGTGTTCATCGACTTTGACTTGGCGACGGACGACGTGACGCCGGTTCATGGTGCAGACCGTAGCGACCCAAAGCCGCTGTCCGAGGCGAACATCAAGGTCGGCGATGTGACGCGGATTGCCAACCATGAACTGCCCCGTGCCAGTATTCCAGACGTCGACACGGGCCTCGAGATGTACCGCGCGATGGCGGCAAAGGCCTTTCCCGCGCTCCACAGGGCGCTTTTCGACCGGGCCGGCCGGCGAACCCCCACGCTGCGGTCGGTCGAGAACGCAGTCCGTAAGGAAGCGATGTTGCTGGTGACGACCGCATGGCGCCGACGACACCTGGAGCGGTCGCGCGACCCGATCGACCAAATCGCCGTCCAGATGGGTACATCACCGGAGAACGTGCGGTCAATCGCGCGCGAAGCCGGCCTGCTGGAGGACGACGACTGGACGCCGTCTTGATGGACACACCGCCCCTCGGCCGGTCGCGCCTCTTTCCGATGCGAGGCGCTTGCCTGGCGGCCCGACGGTAGCGTGGGCGCAGTCCGCGCGATCGAGGATGTTTCGCGTGATACGCGCGTAGCAAAGCGGCGCCTTCGTTGTCCAGCGCCGAACACCAAACGTGACGGCCTGGCAACGCCGGAGCTGTTGAGGCTGTCGACGGTCGACCGAAGGCCGACAGGGTTGCCAGCGACCGGCGAACCGCAGATAACGGTGGCCCTGACGCAGCGATTGGCCACCCGGAGCGAGCATGACTTGGGACGAGTTCATCGAGGCGAACCGTCAAACGCTTGAAGCCAACTACGGGCACGAACTCGTGTTTGTTGAGAAGATCCTGCGCAAGGTTCCCGGACTGGATCCTGCCGTCGTCACCTGCCAAAAGCACTTCTCTGACGGGACAGGTGGCAACCGGTTCATCGACTTCGCGATCCAGTTGCCGAAGTCCGCAAAGATTGCAATCGAAATTGATGGCTTCGACAAGTGGGGCGACGGCTTGGGGCCGACGCCGGAACGCCATGACGACTTGACCCGACGCCAAACGGCGCTGGCCAGCCAAGGCTGGATCGTGCTGCGCTTCACCAACCGGAACATCCGCTACCGACAAGAGGAGTCGCTCGCGCTGGTGCTGCAGACGATGTCGCGCATCCAAGCCGAGGAGGCGGCGAACGCCAGCCGCCGGGTGTCGGACGCCAAACAGGTCGCGCGTGCCGTGTCGCTGGCGGTCGAGGAGGAAATGCGGCGCCTGAACGCGCGAGGGGATGAGGACTTGCGCAAGCTGGCTGAAGAAGTCGAAGGGCTCAAGGCATTGAAATCGGAGCCAAAGGCGACTGCGATCGAAAACCAGATGCATCGGCTGAATGCGCGGACCGAAGACGAGCTGCGAAAGTTGGCGAGCGAAATCGAACAGTTGAGAGTGCTTAAGGCCGAGCCCATCGGGCCAGCATCCGCGGCCGGACCA
>CAIPXZ010000763.1 GCA_903869075.1 uncultured Myxococcales bacterium
GGTAGAGGCGCATGTGCTGAGTTCGCCCTTTCGCCGGATATGTAAGTGAGGGGTTGTCACCGATTTGCCCCCCTCGCCGGAATAGAAGGTGCAGGGCTTGTTAGCGCCGCTCCGCGCGTGTCCAGTTTCCGCCGGTTGATCGTGTCCAGTCACTTGATTTCCTGACGATTCGGGCGCAGCGGTCCGACGGAATCGCGGCGCGAAAAATAAAAAACGGGCCCGGCCTACTCGCCCAATCCCGCAGTGTCCGATTCTTTGTGCTTTCTGCGCTTGACTCGATAGCTGCTCCCCTCGATCTTGATCAACTCCCCGTTTTCGATGAGGCGCTCGGCGATCGCCGTCGCCACAGCGTTGTCCTGGAACACCTCTCCCCAGTCTCGGAAAGCCTTATTGGTGGTCAATATGACCGAGCCGGTCTCCGATCGTTTCGAGATGACTTGGAAGAAGAGGTCTCTGCCTTCTTTATCCAGGGGCAAATAACCGAGCTCATCGATGATGAGCAGCCGGGGCGAGCAGTAGCGGCGCAGGACCCGCTCCAAGCTGTGGTCGACCTTCGAGGCGACCAGACGGTTGATCATGTCCGCCGCCGTCGTGAAGAGGGTTCTGATTTCCCCCTGGCAGGCGGCGTAGCCGATAGCCGTGGCGAGATGCGTCTTGCCAAGACCACCGCGACCGAGAAAGATGAGATGCCCGCGCTGAGCAACGAAGTCGAGCTCAAGGGCGTGCAGGATGAGGCTCTGGGGGATGGCCGTCGGATGTCTCCAATCGAACGCATCGATGGTCTTGATCGATGGGAAATGGGCTTCGCGGATCAGGCGCGCGACCAGGCGCTCATGGCGCCACGCCATTTCGTCGCTCAGGACCCGCTCAAGCATCTGCCGATGCGACAAATTCTCGCGCGCCGCAGTCTCCAATAACTCGCGGTAGCCCGCCGCCGTGCGGGTCAAGCACAACTTCTCGGCCATCGCCACGATGGCGTCATAGGCATTGCCGGTGGCGGCCGTGGAAGTTGTCACGCGTCACCGCCTTTGTCCTTCGCGTTGCCAAACAACTCATCGTACAGGCTCAGGTCGGTCTCCTCGACGGCGATCTCAGACCACGATGGCTTCTTGCTCAGTACCACCGGCCGCGGCGCGCTCTGGCCCCGCGCCGCCCGGCGCTGCAAAAGGATGTTGTGGATGTACGCCGAGCCGAACGCGCCGAACTGCTGAGCCCGCGCGATCGCCGCGAGCGTCTCCTCGCGGCCGAAGTCCCGCGCGCATTCCAAAATCTTGTCGAGATGCGCCGCAAGGTTCAGTTCCGCCGTCGACAGCCCCTTGAGATATTGCGCGCACAGCGGGCCCAGCGCCAGGAACTGCTCGACGCGCTTGGCCGATCGCGCTTTCTTGCGCTGCGCGAGTATTCCCGCGTAGTGCGCCGGGTCCTCGATCACCTGATACTTCTCGTAGCATCGGGCGTGCGCCGCCACGTGCTGCGCCCCATCGTAGATCATGACCGTCTGCCCCGTCGCCTTCAGCGTCAGCGTCTTGTCGGCGTGCGCATGCGGCACGCTGTAGCGGTTCGTCTGAAACTGAACCAGCGCCTGGCTCGTCGCTCCCAGCGAACAAACGATCGCGCAGTCGTACGGCACGTCGGGTTCGCTTTGAAGCAGCGGCTTCTCAATCAAGAACCGATCCTGCGGCCGCTCCCGCGTCGTCCCGTGCACGCGCACGTTCGCCGTTCCTTCCAGCCACGCCGCCAACTCCCGTCTCAGCGCAACCAAGTCCAGCAGCGGCCGCCCGGCCAAAAATGATCCGCGCACGTATTTGATCCCCGACTCCACCTTGCCCTTCTCCCAAGCCGCCCGCACCGTGCACGGCACCGGCTCGAAAAGATACGCCCCGGCGAAATCCATGAACTTCTCGTGGAATCGAATCTCTCGCCCCACCCGCGACAGCACGACCGTCTTCAGGTTGTCGTAGTTGATCTTCTTCGTCACCCCGCCGAAGAACCGGAACGCGTTCACGTGCGCCGCGATGAAGTCCTCCAGGCATTGCGACAGCGTCAGTTCCGCGTACATCATCCTTGAATAACTCAGCACCATCACGAAGCACGACAGCTTGCGCGTCGCGTTGCCGATGCGCAGCGTCCCGACGTTCGCCCAGTCCACCTGCGCGAACTCCCCAGGCTGCGTCTCGATGCGCATGAACGCCTTCGGCTTTTCTGGCCGCAGCGTGCGCAAGTGCTCCTTGAGGATCGTGTAGCCGCCGTCGTAACCCAGCCGACGGATCTCGGCCATCAGCTTCACCGCCGACAACTCCGGGTATTCGTCCAATCGCCGTCGCAGATAACCGTCGTAGTTGTCCACCTTGCTCGGCACCGTCACGGGCTTGCGCGCGTCCGCCGGCGGGCCCAACGGACTTGCCAAGGCTCGCCGTACTGTTTGCCGATGCACGCGTAGCCTCGCGGCAATGGCGCTTTTACTCAGCTTCTCGATCTCGGACAGCCGCCGGATCGTCGCCCACAGTTGCGTTTCCATGTCGACCAGTATTATCGGCCAAGTCCCTCGACCGCGCCAAGCCGGTTTCGTCTTGCGACGCACACGACCTCCACCGTCGTGCGCAGGCAATCCTCGATCGCGTTTACCCGTCGATGAAACCCGGTTTCATTTGCGGACATTTCTGCCACCCGAAGCCCCTCCAGTACGCGCAGTTTCTCGACGAGAACCTGCCGCATCCCGGTTTCATTTGCGACGCGTTTTTGTCGTCGGCGTGCCGCCGCCATGCGCCGCTTTTCGCGCTCACCATATTGCGCATGTCCCGCTCGATATCGCCGCCAGTAGTCCGGATAGGCCTTCGCCCAAGCACGCTCCTTCCCCTTGTATCGCGTCGCATGATCCGGATGCAAGACCCGCCAACGCTTCAGGTTTTGGCGCTTGCGTGCGCGGTGGCATTCAGGTCGACCGCAACATTTCTGGATTTCTGCGCGAGGATCACGCTCGAACATCCGGCCGCAAAATGGACAGCGCTTCTGTTTCGCCTTCATGGCAGGGGCCCCCTGCCCAAAGCGTGCGGCTATCGCGCTACGAAAAGTAGGTGGGCAGCTCCGCGGCGCTTTCTGGATACGATCGCCGGCGCGACCTTACGGCCCTTAACGACCGGCGATTTCTGGACATTCTTCAAACGGCGTTAACAGGGGAAGGGCATCCTCACGCCCTTGACCCCGCGCGCCTCCAGTAACGGGATTAACGCCCGGTAGATGTCCTCAACATCACCCGAGCCGCTGAGAAATACTTTTGGAAACTCTGGCATCGTAGGTAGCGCTCGAAAGCGACTTCGAACGTCGATGTAGAGATTGTAGTTTATCGCCCGATTGCCGA
>CAIPXZ010000764.1 GCA_903869075.1 uncultured Myxococcales bacterium
CGCCGCGCGCCGTCTCCAGCGCCGCAGCCTGCAGCCGCGGGTTGCGGAGCAGCAGCCGCGCGCCGCCCGGACCCGTCCAGTCGCCCGGCGTCACGAGCTGGCCGTCCAGCATCAGGCCATCGGTCGACGTGTTGCCGGCAAAAAGCCCGTGGTGCCGCAGGATCCGCGCCACCATCCGCGCCGTCGTCGTCTTGCCGTTGGTGCCGGTAATCAGCACATGCGGGATCGTCGCCAGCGCCGCGTCCGGCGGCGGCTCCTGCGGCAGCGCGGTGAGCGGCCAGGTCTGGCTGTGGGCACCCAAACCCAGCGTCACGCCCTCGTCATCGAGCAGCCACGGCAGCTTCCGCGCGCGCGCCCACGCCAGCCACGCCTGCACGCGCGGTTGTGCCTCGGCATGCGCCGCTCCGCGCAGGGCCGAGACGTCCACCGGCGCTGTACCGCACGCCAGCTCGGCCAGATCGGCAGCCACACTGAGCTGATCCAGCGGCGCGGAGAACGCCCACGTCGCGCACTGCTCGCCGGCCGTGTGGCCAAATTCCGGTTGCGGCCAGCCGATTTGCGCAGCGGCCGCGGCGACGGTTTGGCACCACGCGGCATAGCTGCGCGCGGTGTCCTCGTCGGCGGCAAAAGCGACTTCCACAGCGGCGCCCGGCGCGGCCAGCCACCAGCTTGGCCCGGTCAGACGCCGGGCGGGGCTCGCGTGCATCAGTCCGCCTCTTCCGGTCGCGCCAGCCGCACCCCGCGCTCATCGCGCACCAGCCCTGCGGCGCTCAGCGGCACCTCGTCGTCCACCGGCTGCGCGGAAACGCCTTGCGGCTCCTCGGCTTCCCGCGGCGGCCCACCGCCCTGCTGCTGGTGGTGGTAGATGATCTGCTTCCACGACCGCGTCACCTTGTCGCAGAACACAAGCAGCAGATCGCCCGGCTGGCAGCGCTCCAGCGCCGTCTGCAGCGCCTCGACCTCGTGCGGGATGATCGTCAGCTTGTCCGCGGGAAAACCATTGGCAATCAAGCCTTTTTGCAGCAGCTCCGGCACCTCGCGATCGCCCCGGCCGCGCGCGTTGTCGTCGCGCCGTAAGATGATTTCATCAAACGAGTGCGCGGCGATGCGCGCCACCTCCAGGATGTCCGCATCGCGGCGATCGCCCGGCGCCGCCAACACGCACACGCGCTTGCCGTTCGCGCCCAGCACGCCGCCAGCGACGAGGTTGTCGACAAGCGTGCACATGGCCTGGACCGCCGCCGGATTGTGGCCATAGTCCAGCAACACCTTGAAACCCAAGCCGTCGTAGACGTTCATGCGCCCCGGCGTCTGGAAGAATGTCGAGTCAAAAGTCCGCAGCCCGTGGCGGATATCGTCCAGCTTGACGTGCATCGCGTACGCCATTGCCGCGGCGAACATCGCGTTCTGGACGTTGTGGATCGCCTTGCCTTCCAGCGTCGCCGGGATGAGGTGCGTCCAGAGCAGCGGCAGGTGCTGGCCGCGGTCGTAAAGCGCGATCATCTGGCCGTTGACGCCCGCCTCCAGCGCCACCGCCTTGCCGCCGGCGCGGATGTGCTCGCGGACCAGCGCGTGCGCCGGGTTCATCGTCACGTACCAGACGTGCTTGGCTTGGCTGTGATCGGCCATGTGCAGGCACAGATCGTCGTCGGCGTTCAGCACAACCGCCTCGCGCGCCACTTCAATCGGGATGCGCTTGACCGCCGCCAGCTGCTCCAGCGTGTCAATGCCGCCCAAGCCCAGGTGGTCGGCGCTGACGTTCAGGCAGCACGCGACGTCCGGCCAGCGGTAGCCGAGGCCCGAGCGCAACATGCCGCCGCGCGCGGTTTCCAGCACGGCGACGCTGACTTTCGGATCGCGCAGCACCATCTGCGCGCTCATCGGCCCGGTCATGTCGCCTTCCACCGTGCGCTGGCCGTCGATGTAGACGCCATCGGTGGTCGTCAAACCTACGATTTCACTGCGCAACTTGAAGATGTGCGCCAACATCCGCGCCGTCGTCGTCTTGCCGTTGGTGCCGGTGATGGCGGCGATCGGGATACGCGCGGACGTGCCGGGCGGGAACAGCATGTCGATGACTTTGCCCGCGACATCGCGGGGTTTACCCTCGCTGGGCGCGACGTGCATGCGGAAACCCGGCGCGGCGTTGACCTCGCAGATCGCGCCGCCGACCTCGCGGTAGCTCCGCGTCATGTCCTGGGTCAAAAAGTCGACGCCGATCACGTCGAGACCGATGGCGCCGGCGACGCGCACCGCCATTTCGGCGTTGTCGGGGTGCACGGAGTCGGTCAAGTCGATCGCCGTGCCGCCGGTCGACAGGTTGCCGGTCGAGCGCAGGTACAGGATCTCGCCCGCCGGCAGCACGGAGTCGCGCGTGATGCCCGCCTGCTCCATCAGCCGCTCAGCCTGATGGTCAAAAACCAGCCGCGTCAGCACTTTTTCGTGGCCAATGCCGCGCCGCGGGTCCGCGTTCACGATGTCGACAAGCTCGCCAACCGTGTGCGTGCCGTCGCCGACAACGTGCCCAGGCACCCGCTTGGCGACAGCGACCAATTCGCCGTTAATCACAAGCATCCGGTGGTCAAAGCCGGCGACGTACGTCTCCACGAGCACCGCGCGGCTGTGTTCCTGCGCCTTGTCGAACGCCGTCGTGACTTGCTCCGCGGTCGTCAGGTTGATCGACACGCCGCGGCCATGGTTGGCGTTCAGCGGCTTAACGACGACCGGAAAGCGAATGGACTTCGCAGCTTTCACCGCATCGGCCGCCGAGTACACCATCTCCTGGCGCGGCACCGGTAGGCCGAGATCGCCGAGAATCTTGTTCGTCTCCTGCTTGTCGCTGGCGATCTCCACGGCGATGTGCCGCGTCTCGCTCGTCACCGTCGCCTGAATCCGCTTTTGCAGCTTGCCGTGGCCGAACTGCACAAGGGAATGATCATTCAAGCGAATCCATGGGATACCGCGCGCCTCGGCCGCCCGCACGAGGCTGCCCGTCGACGGTCCCAGCGCGCGCCGCTGCGCCTGGCGGATCAGGTCGTCCAGCTCGGACTGGAAGTCGAATTCCGGGTCCAGCGTCACGTCTGGCGCCAGCTCAGGCGGCAGCAGGTGGTGCAAGAGGCGCATCGCCAGCTCGGCGGCAGCTTGCGCCACCCGCGCCTCTTCGTACTCAAAAACCACATGATATTCGCCGACCTTGCCAGCGCCGCGGGTCTTGCCAAAGCTGACGCGCGCGCCGGCGAGGTTCTGCAGCTCGATCGCGACGTGCTCGAGCACATGCCCCAGCCACGTCCCGCCGTCCTGCCGCAGCCGCTGCACGAAACCGCCGCGCACGCCCGGGCTGCAGGTGTGCTCCCACAGCGTCGGCACCTGCTGCAACAGCGCGTCGACAAAGCCGGGAATTTCGTCGGAAGGCTTGTCCTCCAACGGACCCAGCTGCACCGTCCAGCGCATGACTGGAAAGTGCGCGTAAAGATTAGGACCTTGGTAGACGCGGGTCTCGGTAACGTGCATGGCGATTCGCAGCGTCCGAAGGGACGGGAAAGCCGAGTGTAGCGGCAGATCTGGCGGCCGCCAATCGCCAATCCGCGGCAGAATCGGCGTGCGGCGAGGCCGCGCCGGGGCCTGACTTGGAACTCGCGATCGCTCGACGGATCTGGTAGACTTCGCGCGCCCGGTCACTTGACCGTGTGGATTCACAGCTTGGCGTGGGCGCCGAGGGCGAGGTTTCGACCGCCCGGTCCCGCGCGCCGCGCAGGGAGAGCCTCATGTATCTCGCATCACGCCAGTTCGTCGTCCACGCCGTCGCTGCGGCGGTTCTTGCTGTTCTGGCCGCGGGTTGCGGCGACTCCAAGTCCGCTGACACAGCCACAGATCCGGGCCTCGCGCTCGGCCTGACGCCCGGGCAGCTGGGTTCGCTGGCGTCGGTGGATACCCAGCTCTCGGAGACCAAAGTGACTGCGGGTACGGCGGTGACGGTGCAGTGCATCGGCCAGCCGGGCGAAGTGAAGATTCCGCTGCCGACCTACAACGTTTCGCCGAGCAAGGGCACGACGATCGACAAGTCGACGCTGACCGCGACGCTGACCGGCACCTACCAGGTCCAGTGCACGCTGCCGGATCGCACGCCGAGCGCGCAGGACAAGTCGGCGATCCTGACCGTGACCGCCGGCCCGGCGACGACGCTGACGACCGTCATCACGCCCGGCAGCATCCACGCCGGCGATGTCGCCAGCGCCGCGTGCTCGGGCAAGGACCAGTACGGCAACGACGTCGGCAAGGACGGCATCGCCTGGACCCTGTCCGTCGACCCGCCGACCGCCGGCACGATCACCGACCTCACCATCACCGGCTGGCTTGCCGGCACCGCGACCGTCAAGTGCGGGCTGCCCGACTCGCCCGACGCGGCCAGCGACGGCGCGCCGCTCGTCATCACCGCCGGCCCGGCTTACAAGACCACCGCGACCGTCACGCCCGGCACGTTCGAGGCCGGCGCCGGCAGCGCGCAGGTCACCTGCGCCGCCGCCGACCAGTGGGGCAACCCGGTCGACGCGACAAGCGCCACGCTCATGTACCCCAAAGGCCTGACGTCCGGCAGCGGCGGCCTGACGACGACGGTCGCCGGCACGTACGCGATTTTGTGCATGATGGCCGACGTCACGAAGGACAACGCCACGCCCGGCACGCTCATCGTCACGCCCGGCGCGCCGATCTCGATGACCTTGGCGCCCAAGCCGAACCAGCCGTCGTACAAGATCGACGACACGATCCAGATGTTCGGCCTCGGCAAAGACAAATACGGCAATGATGTCCCGGACATGCCGCTGCAGCAGCCGTGCGCCGTGGACCCGCCCGAGGGCGTGACCGTCAACGCCGGCGGCAAGAGCTACTCGTTCAATACCGACGGCCACTACCACTTCGCCGGCGTGAGCACCGATTACCCGAGTCTTTCCGCGGAGATCACGCTGACGTGCGACTCGGTCGGGCCGATGGTGCTGATCACCAACCCGCCGCGCGGTTCAACCCTCAACGGCGACCCGCTGGTCCACGTCCAGGGCACGTGCATCGACGCGACAAGCGGCGTGAAGTCGCTGACCATCGGCGGCCAGTCCGTGACGCTGTCCGAAGACGGCACTTTCACCTTTGATATCAATAGCGTGTGGGGCATGAACCCGATCGAGTGGGAAGCCCACGACCAGTGGGACAACATCTCCACCGGCGTGCAGACCTACTACTACTCGACAAAGTGGTACAAATCCGACTTCACCGCGCCCAAGGACAGTGAAATCAATGACGCCATCGGCATTTGGCTCTCGCAGTCGGTGCTGGACAACCCGCCGCACAACCACAAGGCGCCGCACGACATCGCGACGGTGCTGGAGGTCGTGCTCGGTTCGCTGGACCTCAGCTCGCTGCTGGGCGCCAACGGCATCCCGCTGAACATCCCGATCACCGGCGGCATCTCGATCAACGGCAATATCACCATCAAAAACGTGAAGTTGGGCGATCCGGCGCAAAATGACGGCTTCCCGCTCATCGCCATGGAAGTGCTGCAGGGCGGCGTCCACGTCGGCGCGACGATCTACGGCTTCTCGGCGGACATCGAGCTGGACATGGCGATCCCGCCGATCCCGGCGGCCAAGGTGACCATCCAGATCACCGCGGACAAGATCGACCTCGGCATCGACCTGTTCCTGACCAAGGACCCGACGAC
>CAIPXZ010000765.1 GCA_903869075.1 uncultured Myxococcales bacterium
CAAGAACTACGAGGCGTTCCACCTGTTCCGCGAGGTCTGCAAGTCGGCAGCGACAAACCGCCGGGTCTGCGATGGCGCGCTGGACGCTATCATTGCCGCCAACCGCCCGGACGAGGCGCTGGCGTACGTCAATTCCCGCGGGCCGTTCATGCAAGCGGCGACCGACCAAGCGGCCATCTTTTGGTACAGCAAGGGCCGCATCGCCATGCAGTTGGGCCGTCAGGAAGACGCGCTGGAGGCTTTTCGCCGCGCCCACGGCTTCGCCCCGGACTTCCACGACGGCACGCTCGCGCTGGCCAACGCGTGCATGGAACTGGGCCTGCGCGACGAGGCGCGGTCGCTGGTGGACGAGGTGCTGGCCAAGCTGCCGAGCTCGCCGACGGCGCAGCAGATGTCCAAGGAGCTGGACCGCGATGCGCACCACGCGATTGACGCCGGCCGGCCCGCGGCGCCGACGCCTTCGATCCTCGACCAGTAGCGCTTGACCGCGCGGCGCATGTGCCACGCGTGACAGATTCGTGGCCTGAAGTCGTTGACAGGTTCTGAAGTCGTCGCTAGGTTGCCGCGCGCTTGCCGCCTCCGGTTGCGGGGTCGACCAGCGCTGTTGTCCACCCGATGTTTCGAGCGATCCAGCCGCGATTCTGACCCCGACCGCGTATCCGCACGTGAACGCGAGTCAGGCCACCCAGCCCCAGTCAGGCACTACAGAGGAGTACCGCATGAAGATCCTGGTCTCTGCCAAGCGCGTCAGCGACCCCAATGCCAAACTCGCCATCGCCAAAGATGGCAAGTGGATTGAGGGTGACGTGGAGTACATTCTGAATCCGTTCTGCGAGAACGCCATCGAGGCGGCGCTGCAGATCGCGGAAGCCAATGACGGTACGGAGACCGTGGCCATCGGCATCGGCGACGACGAGACTGCGCGGTTCATCCGCCAGGGCGCGTTGGCGCGCGGCATCGATCGCGGCATCCTGGTGAGCGCCGAGGAGGAGACCATTGACTCCGACCTCATCGCGCGCATCTACGCCGGCGTCGTGCACCGCGAAAGCCCGGACATCGTGCTGCTGGGCAAGCAGGCGATTGACGGCGACTCCAACCAGGTCGGCCAACTGCTGGCGGAATACCTGGGCTGGCCGCAGGCGACGTTCGCTTCGAAGATCGAAGTGGCGGACGGCAAGGCCATCGTCACGCGTGAAGTCGACGGCGGTCTGGAGACGCTGGAAGTGACGCTGCCCGCGGTCATCACCGCGGATCTGCGCCTGAACGAGCCGCGGTTCGCATCGCTGGCGGGCATCATGAAGGCCAAGAAGAAGCCGTTTGACGAGCTGGAGATCGACGATCTCGACCTCGACGACACCGGCACCAAGGTGCAGGTCGTGGGCTTGACCACGCCGTCGGGCCGCAAGGCTGGCGTCATCGTCAAGGACGTCGAAGAGCTGGTCCAGAAGCTGCGCTCGGAAGCGCGCGCCATCTAAGCAACACTCCAACGGAAATACGAGGCAAAATCATGAGCAAAGTGCTGATTCTGGCCGAACACGACAAGGGCGCGCTCAAGAAAGTGACGCTCAACACGTTGGCCTTTGCGCGGCAGTACGTCGCGAAATTTGGTGGCAGCTACGACTTCGCAGTGCTCGGCCACAACGTCGGCGCGGTGGCGACGGCGCTGCAGGGCTTTGGCGCGGGCGCGGTGCACGTCGCGGATCATGCGGACCTGGCGCATCCGATCGCTTCGGCGTGGGGCAAGGTGCTGGCGGATCTGGCCAAGTCGATCGGCGCCGACGTCGTCGTCGGTCCGGCTTCGACCACCGGCAAGGACGTGCTGCCGCGGACGGCGGTGCGGCTGGGTGCGGGCATGGCCAGCGACATCATCGCGCTGACCGACTCGGGCGCGTTCGCGCGGCCGATGTGGGCGGGCAACCTGACCGGCAACGTCAAGATCTCGACGGCCAACAAGGTCATTTCCGTGCGCGCCTCGGCGTTTGACGCCGCGGAAGCGACTGGCGGCAGCAGCCCCATCCAAGCCGTCGCCGCCGATCCGGCGCTGGCGGGCTCGCGCGTCAAGTTCGTGTCGTTCGACGGCGTGCAGTCGTCCCGTCCGGACCTGGCGGAAGCGGCGATCATCGTCGCCGGCGGCCGTGGCCTCAAGGATCGCTTCGGTGCGGTGACGGAGCCGCTGGCGGACGTGCTCGGTGCGGCGATTGGCGCCTCGCGCGCGGCGGTGGACGACGGCTTCGCGCCGAACGACTACCAGATCGGCCAGACGGGCAAGGTCGTGGCGCCGCAGCTGTACTTCGCGATCGCGATCTCCGGCGCGGTGCAGCACCTGGCGGGCATGAAGAACTCGAAGGTCATCGTGGCGATCAACAAGAACGCCGACGAGCCGATCTTCAAGGTCGCGGACTACGGTCTTGTCGCCGATGCGTTCGTCGCGGTGCCGGAGCTGACGGCGCAGATCAAGGCGCTGCGCGGCTGATCGCCGGCTGAGCTTGGGATGTCGATGCAACGGCGGGCTCCGGCTCGCCGTTGCGCGTTTTGCCGGCCGCGGCCAACTGTGTGACACTTTTGGCGGTGCCGCGGCAAAATTCGCCGGGACGCGATAATTCGACACGCCCTCCCGACACAGGGTGGGCTGCCCCTTTCCCCGGAACTGGCATGGACACCATCGTCGCCCTGGCCACCGCGCCCGTGCCTGCCGGCCTCGCCGTGGTGCGGCTGTCCGGTCCGCGCGCGCACGCGATCGCCTGCACGCTCGCGGGGTTGCCGGCGCTGGCGCACGCGCGGATGCGGCTTGTCGCCCTGCGCGACGGCGCGGAGCTCATCGACCGCGGCTACGTCGTCGCTTTCCACGCGCCGCGGTCGTTCACGGGCGAGGACGTCGCCGAGCTGCAGGTCCACGGCTCGTTGGCGGTGACGGATCGGCTGATTGCCGTGTGCGTCGACCTGGGCGCCCGCACGGCGCGACCCGGCGAGTTCAGCCAGCGCGCGTATGAGCACGGCAAGCTCGATTTGCTGCAGGCGGAGGCGCTGGCGGACCTGATCGGCGCGCGGGCGGAGTCGGCGCGGCAAGCGGCGCTGCAGGCGCTGGACGGCGTGCTGTCGCAGGCGCTGGCGGCGGTGCGGCTGCCGCTGCTGCACGCGCTGGCGGACATCGAGGCGCGCATCGATTTTGCCGCCGAGCCACATCTGGCCGAGGTGGATCGCCCGGCGCTGACCCAACGGCTGGTGGCGCTGGCGGCGCAGCTGCAGCTGCTGCTGACGACGACGACCGCCGGGCGGATCCGCCTGCACGGCGCGCGGGTAGTGCTGTACGGCGCGCCGAATGCGGGAAAATCAACGCTTTTCAATGCCTTGTGTGGCGCCGATCGCGCGCTCGTGGACGCCCGGCCGGGCACGACGCGCGACACGGTGGAGCTGCAGACGGCGCCGGACGGTGTGCTCGTCACCTGGATTGACACCGCCGGGCTGCGCGATGCCGTCGATCCGGTGGAGCAAGCCGGCCGCGCCCGCGCCGAGGCCGAAGCACAGCACGCGGATGTGGTGCTGTGGCTGGAAGACCGCGCGCAGCCGTTCTCCGGCCTGCCGCCGCCGCCCGCCGCGACGGTGCTGCGGGTGCTGAACAAGACCGACCTGCCGGCGCATCCGGACTGGCAGCAGCGGCCAGAGTGGCAGGCGGCGCTGGCGCTGAGTGCCCAGCATGATCAAGGCGTTGCGGCGCTGCGTGCGGCGGTGGTGGCGGCGGTGCGGCAGTCGGCGGCGGGGACGCTGGGCCATGTGGTGCTGAGCCGGCAGCGGCATGCTGCCGCGGTGCAAGTGGCAGTGGCGGCGCTGGAGCGCGCCAACCACGCGGTTCAACATGGTTTTCCGCTGGAGCTACTGGCCGCCGACCTGCGCGATGCGGCGCTGGCGCTCGATGAGCTGACCGGCGCGATTGTCCCGGACGACGTGCTGGACGCGGTGTTTTCGCAGTTCTGCATTGGCAAATAGCCGCGAAACGTGAAAGCCGCGGCGATGGCGCTATACTGGCAGCGGGTCCACTGGCCCGGGGGCGTGCATGACAATCCACAGCGACTGGGTTACGGCGTGCTCCACGGCGCTCGTTGACCGCCTGACCAACCGCGTCTCGCTCATCCATGTGCTTGAGCACGTCCAGGTGCCGCGGCTGCCGTCGGTGGTGCCGGCGTTTCACATCGTGGCGCTGTGGCACAACACAGTGGACATGGCGGTGGATGGCCGGCTGCGCATCGAGGTCGAAGAGCAGAGCGGTGAGTCGTCGTCCGTGCTTTCCGAGGAGACGATCACGTTCGCCGGGCGCATCAGCCACCGCACGATCTGCATCGTCCACGCGATGACCGTGCTGCGGCCTGGCGCGTACCGCATCGTCGCGCGGCTGCAAGTGCCGGGTGCCGACGGCTGGATCGAGGGCGCGTCGCACCCGTTTCAGGTGCAAGTGGCGCAGGCGCCGCACGAATCGGCGCAGGCGTGAAACCAGGTGCCGTGCGGTGGGCGCTGATCGCGGCGTGGCTGGCAGCGCTGGCCGGCTGTGGTGATGGCGCGGTGGACGCTGGCGATGACGCGGCGGCAGACAGCGCACCGGCCGAAATAGATGCAGCCGGTGCCGCCGACACGGCCGACGCCGCCAGCGACGCCACGCCAGCGGCGGACGTCGTCGCCGTGCCGGACGTCCTTGCCGACACGCCCGATGCCGACGACGCCGCAGACGCGCCCGCCGACACAACGGCGGATGCAGTGGCGGACGCCGCCGACGCGCCGGATTTGCAAGACGCGCCAGATGTTCCTGACGCGCCCGACGCCGCACCGGACGCTGCGCCAGACGTTGCCCCAGACGCCGCGCCCGATGCCACCGTCGACGCGCTGGACCCGACGTGTCCGTACTACCCGCAGAGCATTTGCCTGCACTGGGGCGTCTGCAAGGGCGCGAATATCAAAGTGTATTGTATCGACGGCGAGCCCAACTGCGACTACAGCCAGGTCGCCGGCTACGAGCCGGTCGAGAAGTCCTGCGACGGCCTGGACAACGACTGCAACAACCTCGTGGACGACGACCTGAAGCTGCCGCCCGCGTCCAAGCAAGCCGGCATCTGCGCGGGGCAGCTGCAGAGCTGTGGCGGCAAAAACGGCTGGCAGGATCCCAACTTTTTGGCCCTGCCGCTGTACGAAACCGTCGAGACGGCGTGCGACGGCGTGGACAACGACTGCGACGGGGCGATCGATATTTTCAGCCAACCCAATAAACTAAAAGGGCTTTTTGGCGTCTGCGCCGACGCCGAGTATGTGTGCGACGGCGCGCTGGGCTGGGAGGTCCCGCCGTGGAACACGCTGCCGTTTTGGGAGCCGGTCGAGACCATGTGCGACGGCCTGGACAACGACTGCGACGGCCTGACCGACGAGGGCATGGACGTCGCGAATTTCCTCGGCTCCGGCGTCACCGTCAACAGCGCCGGCGTCTGCGCCGACGCGCTGATCCGCTGCCTGCAAGGCGTCTGGAGCCCGCCGGATTACACAGCGCAGCCGGGCTGGGAATCGCCCGAGGTCAGCTGCGACGGCCTGGACAACGACTGCAACGGCGTCACCGACGACGTGCCCGCGGCGTTGGCGTCCAAGCAAGCCGGCGTCTGCGCGGGGCAACTGCTCGTCTGCAACGGCACAATCGGCTGGCAGGACCCCGACTGGTCGCAGCTGCCCGGTTACGCCACCGACAGCGAATGGCAGTGCGACGGCCTGGACAACGACTGTGACGGCTTGACCGACGAGGACGCCGCCTGCCCGCTTTGGCAAGCCGGCGGCCACGGCAGCGGCCAGGTAGCGCTGAGCGCGGACGGCCAGCTGCTGGCATGGACAACCGAACAGGGCGCGCAAGTGCTCGACTGGCAAAGCAAAACTGTGGTGCGCGACTGGTTTGGCCACGACCACGCGGTCACCAGCCTCGCGTTCGCGCCCGACGGCAAGCAGCTGGCGACGACAGGCCAGCTGGACGTGCTGCAGGTCTGGGCGCTGGCGCTGCCGGCGGATCCGAGCGCGGTGGCGGTGCCCGTGCTGAAGGTGGGCGGCCTGGGCACGACGTTCGCGGCGGTGGCGTTCTCGCCCGACGGCGGCCAGCTGGCGGTGGGCGACGCGACGGGGGCTGTGCGCATCTACGCGCTGTGGAGCGGGCTGCAGGTCGCGGCGCTGATCGCCCACAAATCGGAAGTGACGGCGCTGGCTTGGCTGCCGGGTCCGCAGGGCCAGAACGGTCCGCTGCTGAGCGGCGACAGCGGCGGCGTGGTGTGGCGCTGGCAGCCGGCGGCCAAGACCGGCCAGCAAATGGCGCTGATGACGGGTGGCGTGCGGGCGATCGCCGCGCTGCCCGGCTCGACGCAGACGCTGCTTGTGGCGGACGGCCAAGCGGTCGTGCTGGACGGCGCCGATGGCACGCCGCTGGCGCAGCTGGTGGGCGGCAAGGCGGCGTGGACCGGTGGCGCGCTGCGGCCGGAAGGCGGCGGCGAGGCGGTGGTGGTGGAGCAGACCGGCGCGGTGCGGCGCTACAGCCTGCCGCCGCCGAGCGCGCTGGTGCCCGACGTGACGCCGGTGCAGTCGGTGGCGCCGCCGCCCGAGGTCGCGGGCGACGTGGCGGCGAGTCTGGGTGCGCGCGGCGGGCATGTGGCGGTCGGCTTCGCGGCGCAGGGTCCCTGGCAGCTGGATCTGGCGACGGCGACGTGGACGCGCGCGGTAGTGCGGCATGACGGCGCGGTGCGCGACGCAGCGGTGACCGGCGGGCTGCTGCTGAGCGGCGGCGACGACAGCGCGATTCGCCTGTGGCGCCTGCAGGACGCGCTGCCGCTGACGGCGCTGTGGGGCCATACCGGCGCGGTGCTGGCGGTGCAGCCGCTGACGCAGCTGCCGGGTGCGGCGCCAGGCAGCGATCTGGTGACGCTGCTGGGTGCGGGCCTGGGCCTCGCCTCGGGCAGTGACGACTTTACCGTGCGGCTGTGGACGCTGACGCCGACCCCGGGCGGTGCCGGCGTGCTGACGCCGAAGATCTTTGGCTTGGGCGGGCCGTGGCCGCAGGATTTGGCGCTGACGGCGGATGTCGCGGGGATCTGGGCCGCCGGCGGGCCGACGCTGAGCAAATTCTCCACGGATCCCGAGACGTTGGGTAAGAAGCTCAACGCCTACCCGACCAAGCTTGGCAACGTGATCGAGCGCGTGGTGCCGAGCCCGGACGGCAAGCTGCTGGCGCTGGGCATGACGGGCGACGGCGCTGCCAGCTTGGTGCACTACCGGATCCTCAACGCCAAGACCTTCGCCGTGGTGCGCGAGTGGAGCGACCTGCCGGTGCCCACGCACGCGCTCGCGTGGTCGCCCGACAGCGCGCGCGTGGCGCTGTCGAGCCCGGACGGCACCATCACGGTGGCCGACGTCGCAACCGGCGCGCTGCTGCAGACTTTGGCCGGCCACACCGCCGCGATCACCGCGCTGGCGTGGGCGCCGACGAGCCGGCTGTTGTCGACCTCCGCCGACGGCACTGCGCGCGTGTGGTCCGGCGGCGCCGGCCTGCCCAGCTTGCCGCTCGCCACGTTCAGCCGTCATTGCCCGGCGCCGTGTAGCGCGCAAATCGCCGTCCTCGGCGGCTTGTGGCAGGATGCCGCGGGCCTGCGCGTCGTCACCTGGGCGAGTGACGGCAGCCTGTTTGCGTGGAAAGCGCCGCTAGGCCCTTGAAGCTCTGGCTCGCGAGTTGCACACTCCGCTGCGTGAGGTTTGCCATGAAGCGTCTTTTGCCCTTGTTGTTTGTCCTGCCGCTTGGCTTGGCGTGTGCGCCGCACGTGCGCGCGCCGGCGCCGCTTTCCGACATCAACTCCGCCCACGAGCTGGACGCGCCGGACCGCGACACATGGCAGTTGCCGCACGCGATCGTCCAGGCGCTGGAGATCAAGCCGGGGATGAAGGTCGTCGATCTCGGCGCCGGCACGGGCTACATGCTGCCGTTCCTGTCCGAGGCCTCGGGCGCCGACGGCAAGGTCTACGCCGTTGAAATTCAGAAAGATTTCGCGACGATGCTGCGCTATCGCAGCCACCACGAGCAGCTGGCGAACGTCGAGGTCATCGAAGACTCGGCGACAGCGCTCAACCTGCCGGAAAAAGTCGACCGCGTGCTGCTGCTGAACACGTACCGCCAGCTGGAGCAGCCGGTGGCGATGCTCAAGGCGATCCGCGCGGCGCTCAAGCCGGGCGGGCTGATCGTAATCGTCGACGTGCGGCCGGACCCGCACGTGGAGGGCCCGCCGCCGGAGCAGCGCGTGCACCCGGACACCGTGGAAGCGGAGGCGCGCGGCGCGGGCCTGGCGGTCATCGCCGACTCGACGCACCTGCCGCGCGATTACCTGCTGGTGCTGGCCGACGAGGAAGAGGCCGCCAAGCTGCCGCCGGTGACGCCGGCAAAGCCGTAAGGTCGGATTCATGCGCACATTTTGGCTGATCATCGCCACGACCTGCTTGGGCGCCTGCGGCGGCACTACCGCCAGCAGCAGCGGCACGGACGCGGTGATCACGGACAGCGGCAGCGACGCACTGGTGGACGCCAGCGCCGACGCCACGGCCACGGACGCCAGCGCCGGCAGCGACGCGGTGAGCAACGACGCGGACAGCAGCGACGGCGCAGGCTCGCCGTGGACCGGCAAGCTGTTCCTCAATGAAATCCAAGCCGGCGGCAGCAAGAAGCCGATCGTCGCCACCGACGCCGACTGGATCGAGCTGTACAACGCCAGCAGCCAGGCGATCGACCTGAGCGGCTGCAAGGTCGGCGGCATCACCAACGGCATCGGCGGCGCCAGCGCGCTGCCCAGCGGCACGCAGGTCAGCGCCAGCGGCTTTCTCGTCGTCTATTTCAACCACGCCAGCCTCGGCACGCCGGTGATCGACGCCGGCATCAAAAGCGACGGCAGCATGGCCATTTGGGACGCCAACGGCCTGCAGATCGACGCCGTCGACTGGAACGAGGGCGACAGCCCCGCCGGCTCCACCTACGACCGCACGCCCGACGGCGCCGCCACGTGGAAGACCGTCAGCCCGCCGACGCCCGGCGCGGCCAACAGCAAATAGGCCCGCCCATGCACCCGATTCTCATCGCGCCATCGATTCTGTCTGCGGATTTTGCGCACCTGGCCGATGAAGCGGCGTCGGTGGCGGCGGGCGGCGCGGACCTGCTGCACGTGGACGTGATGGACGGACACTTTGTCCCGAACCTGACGATCGGCGCGCCGGTAGCGCATTGGCTGAAGAAAAACACGACCTTGCCGCTCGATTGCCACCTGATGGTCGAGAACCCGGACCTGCTGCTGGCGGATTTTGCCAAGGCGGGCACGACCTGGCTGTCCGTCCACGTCGAGGCGTGCCGGCACCTGCACCGCACCGTGCAGAACATCCGCGCGCTGGGCATGAAGCCGGGCGTGGCGCTGAACCCGCACACGCCGTTTTCAGCGATCGAGCCGATCCTGCCCGACGTCGACTTTGTGCTGGTGATGAGCGTCAATCCGGGCTTTGGCGGCCAGAGCTTCATTGGCAGCGTGCTGGACAAGGTGCGGCACATCGACGCCTGGCGCAAAGCCCACAAGCCGAGTCTTTTCATCGAGATCGACGGCGGCATCCACGCCGGCACCATCGCCGCAGCGCGCCATGCCGGCGTCGACTGGTTCGTCGCCGGCTCCGCGGTGTTTGGCGAGACCGACCGCGCGGCGGCGATCGCCAAGCTGCGCAGCGCAGCGCTCATCGGCTAGCACCGGTCAGTGGTGATGGTGGTGGTGATCGTGGCCGTGCGCGTGGCCGTGATCGTGGCCGTGATCATGCGCCGGCGCCTCGTCGTGGCGCTCGCGGTCGTTGAATTCAAGCACCTGGCTGAAGAAACCGCGCGCGCCCTGGCGCAGCACCGACGCCGCAAACAGCAGCGCCAAGCCCCATGCCGCCGCGACCTGCACCGCGTGCAGGGTCTCGTGGCCCGCCGCCGTCGCCACCGGCACGTGGTACTCGCCCAGCGCCAGGTTGCACAGGTAGCCCGCCGCCACCGCCAGCAGCGCCATCACCACGCCAAAGCGCAGCGCCACGGGCGTGCCGTGCAGCCGCGCCAGCACGCCGAAGGTCGAGACGTTCGTCGCCGGTCCGGTCAGCAGCAGCGCCAGCCCGGCGCCGGGCGACACGCCGTTGGCCACCAGCACGGCCACAAGCGGCGTCGCCCCGGAAGCGCAGACGTAGAGCGGCATCCCCAGCAGCGCAAACAGCGGCACGTCCCAGCCCGGCGGCAGGTGCGCCAGCAAACCGGCCTTCAGCTCGGGCTCCGCCAGCGCCGCCAGCACCAGCCCCAGCAACAGCCACGGCGCTGTGTGGTCGACGATTTCACCAAAGCCCAGCGCCAAGCCCTGCCGCAGCCGCGCCGGCCACGCCTGGGTATTCTTGTGCGGCAGGGCGCCATGGCTATGATTGTCGTGTAGCGGCGGCAGCTTGCGGCCGACGAGCCAGCCAACGCCCAGCGCCACCGCCGCCGCCGCGACGAGCCGCGCCAGCGCCATGTGACCGCCCAGCAGCGGCCAGGACAGCAGGATCGCGTCGAGCCCCAGCTCCGGCGTCGCCACAAGGAACGCCAGCGCCGCCGCCGCCGGCACTCCCTGCAGCACAAGGCTGCGGTAGACCGGCACGACGCCGCAGGAGCAAATCGGCAGCGGCAGACCGAACAGCACGCCGCGCAGCGCCTGCGACAACGGCCCGCCGCGCTGCATCCACGCCGTCGACGCCGCCGGCAGCATCGCCTGCACGAGCCCAGCGGCGAGGTACGCCAGCAGCAGCGCCGGCGCTGAATCGAGCAAAAAGTGCAGGAAGCCCTGCGCTGCCGCGGCGCCATGCGGGTCGTGGCCCAGCAGCGCGATGACAACCGCCGCGCCCGCCAGACCGCCCAGGCCGCTCGCCAGCCGCCCGCGGGCGCCGTGCGCGAGGTGCACAAGCGGATGCGGGCGGTGCATGACAACGTGCAGCAACGAACCGGCGACGAGCGACTCGATCAGCCCCAGCGCCACGCCATCGGGCACCGTCGACGGCCCCGCCGACATGCCGAGGATCGTCGCCGCCGCCACCAGCCCCAGCGCCAACCCGGCGATCACCCGGCCGTAGGTCGGCCGCAGCAGCCACCAGATCGTCAGGCCTTCGGGCAGCCGGTGCAGCAGTACGGCCGTCGCCAGCTGCGGCCGCGCGTCACCACCCGCCAGCGCCACGCCGTCCAGCGTCGCGTGCAGGACGAGCCCGGCCATGCCGAGGAACAGCGCCAACGCGTGCACCTGCTCCGCCGCGCGATGCAGCCCGCGCTCCGCCAGCGACGGGCCGATCAGCCCCAGCAGCACAAGCGGCACCGCCCACATCCCCGCTTCATCCAGCGCGTGCGGCAGCACGTCGGCGACGACGATGCCGGCCACCGACGTCAACACGAAGCCGTCAAGCCCCTGCAGCGCCGTGGTCTGCAGCCACAGCGGCGCCCGCTGGACCCAGGCGAGCAAAGCCGGACCCAGCAGCATCACGCCGAGACTCAGGAGCCAAAGCTGCACGCTCATCCGGAGCTACTCTTTGCCGGCCAACCAGCGCGCCGCCTGATGGGCGTAGTACGTCAGGATCATGTCCGCGCCGGCGCGGCGAATCGCCAACAGCGACTCCAGCGCCGCCTTTTTTTCGTCCAGCCAGCCATTTTGCGCCGCGGCTTTGAGCATCGCGTACTCGCCGGACACCTGGTACGCCGCGACCGGCAGCACCGTCGCCGCGCGCACTTCGGCGATCACGTCCAGGTACGGTCCCGCCGGCTTGACCATCACCATGTCGGCGCCCTCGGCCTCGTCCAGCGCGACCTCGCGGCGCGACTCGCGGCGGTTGCCTGGGTCCATCTGGTAGGTCTTTTTGTCGCCAAATTTCGGTGCAGAATCCAAGGCATCGCGGAACGGGCCGTAAAACGCCGAGGCGTACTTGGCGGTGTAGGCCAAGATCGCCACGTCCTGGAAGCCTTCGGCGTCCAGCGCCGCGCGGATCGCGCCGATGCGGCCGTCCATCATGTCGCTGGGGCTGACGATGTCGGCGCCGGCGCGAGCGTGGCAAAGTGCCTGTTTGCACAGGATATGCACCGTCTCGTCGTTGATGATGCGGCCGTCTTCGCTCACGACGCCGTCGTGGCCGTCGCTGTTGTACGGATCCAGCGCGACGTCGGTGATCACGCACAAATCCGGCCATTTTTGCTTGAGGAGCCGCACGGTTTGCGGCACCAGGCCCTGGGCGTTCCAGCACTCGTCGGCGGTACGGTTCTTCAGCGCTTCGTCGATCGCTGGAAACAGCACGACCGAGGTCACGCCGTCAGCGACGCCAGCCGCGACTTCCTTGAGCAACTCCGCGACGGACAAGCGAAAACAGCCGGGCATGGACTTGATGGCCTGGCGGCCCTCACCGGCGTGCAGGAACAGCGGCCAGACCAGCCGGCTGGCTTCCAGCGTCGTCTCGCGGGCAAAACCGCGCAGCACCGCGTTTTTGCGGTTGCGGCGGGGACGGATCGGCATGTGCAGCATCGGAACCTCGTGGCGCTGATGGATGGTCGTAAACCAGCGCGGGCAAGATGATAACCGGATGCGCGCGGGCTGGCGAGGCGAATCCATCTGCGGTTTGTCACGGCATGTCATCAATTGGCGGGTTGGTCAGTCCAACGCAGCGGGGCGGGTATGTGGCCCGCCCGGAAGCCACAGCCGTCGCCCTGACCCGTTATTTTTCGCCGCTGTTTTGCAGTGCGCCACACCCACGATCGGAGGAATTATGCCGCGCAAGAAAGAGGACCGTGCCCAAGCCCAACGCATCGCCCAGCGCCTCGGTGGTCGCCTGCGCGGCTTGCGCAAAGCCGGCCATCGCACGCAGGACGAGATCAGCACGGCCATTGGCCTGACGACCGAAGCCTACGCGCGCATCGAGCGCGGGCTGTCTTTGCCCAGCTTTCCGACGCTCATGCGCCTGTGCGCCGCGCTGGACACGCGCCCGGACGCGCTGCTGCTCGAGGAGCCGGCGCTCGAAGGCGGCGCTGAGGACGTGACGAGCGAGCTCGCGGCGTTGAACGGCGAGCTGCGCCACCTGGACGTCAAGGTCGTGCGCGACATCAGCCGGCTGGCGCGGACGCTGCGCTCGGGTGGCTCGCTGGCCTGAGGCCACCGCGCAGCGATCAACGCTTGGATTCTGTTGCGTTCGCCGCGCATTCGCCGTACACTTTCGCCCCCGACCGCGGGTTTCGCTTGGGCTGTCCACGCGCAAAACACGGTCGAACCTCGTGAAACGCAAGCGTTTTTCGGGAAAACTTCACGCTTTGACGCCTCCGTGCTGGGATTTCCCGGTGCATGTCAAAGCGGCAGCGCATCCGCTTGGATGCTGGTAAACGGAGCTCGAAATGGCCAATTTGAACGTCACAATCAAAGACATGCTCGAAGCCGGCGCGCACTACGGTCACCAGACCCGCCGCTGGAACCCGAAGATGAAGCGCTACATCTACGGCGCGCGCAACGGCATTTACATCATCAACCTCGGCAAAACCGCGAAATTGCTGAAGGATGCCACCAACTTCCTGTCGCGCATCACCGCGCACGGCCAGCAGGTCCTGTTCGTCGCCACCAAGCGCCAGGCCCGCGACATCGTCCGCGAGGAAGCCGGTCGCGCCAAGCAGCCCGTCGTCGCCCACCGCTGGCTCGGCGGCACGCTGACCAACTTCCGCACGGTCAAAACGTCGATCGAAAAGCTCAATGAAATCGAGCGCATGATGAGCCCAGAAATGGCCCATCGCCTGCCGAAGAAAGAGCTGTCGCACCTCGCCAAGCAGCACGCCAAGCTGATGCGCAACCTCGGCGGTCTGCGGACGATGCCGGCGATGCCGGGCGCGATCTTCGTTGTTGACCCGGTCGAGGAGCACATCGCGATCGCCGAAGCGCGCCGCCTGGGCATTCCGGTCGTCGGCGTCTGCGACACCAACGCCGATCCGGACCTCGTCGACTACATCATCCCGGCCAACGACGACGCCATGCGCTCGATTCGCCTGTTCGTCTCGACGGCGGCGGAAGCGTGCATCACCGGCGCGGCGTCCAGCAGCCAGGCGTTCAGCCGCGACTTCGACGGCAGCGTGAGCCCGACCGGCGCGGCGCTGGAGAACGTCGAGATCATCCGCAAGCCGCGTCACGCGGACGCGGTGGTTGAAGCCGTCAGCGACATCGATGTGGACGCGGAAGAAGCCGCGATCGACGCCGCGGACGACGAGGAAGCGTAAGCCCGCCCTCCGCCTCAGAAACCAGCGTTTGACGCTCAACCAAAAACTTTGACGAGGGACCGGCCGAGCGCCGCGCCCCGACCTGGAGACCACCATGACTGTCGCGATTACCGCAACGATGATCAAGGAACTGCGCGATGCCACCGGCGCGCCGATGGGCGACTGCAAAAAGGCGCTGACTGAGAGCAACGGCGACCAGAAGGCCGCTTCCGAGTACCTGCAGAAGAAGTCGCTGGCGACCGCGCAGAAGAAGTCCGGCCGCGTCGCGGTGGAAGGCCGCGTGTCCAGCTACGTGCACCACGACGGCAAGTCGGGGGCGATCATCGAAGTGAACTGCGAGTCGGATTTCGTCGCCAATACGCCGGAATTCGAGGAGTTGGTGCGCAGCTTCTGCCTGCAGATCGTGGCGATGCGGCCGGAGTACGTGCGCAAGGAGGACATCCCCTCGGACGTGCTGCGCAACCAGCGCGCGATCTTTGAGCAGCAGGTCCGCGAGATGGGCAAGCCGGAGAACCTGGTGCCGAAGATCGCCGAGGGCAAGCTCGCGGCGTGGTACGGCGACATCTGCCTGCTGGAGCAGCCGTACATCAAGGACGAAAAAGGCACGTCGATCGCCAAGTTCCTCGCCGAGCGGATCGCCAAGACCGGCGAGAACATCGTCGTGCGCCGCTTCTCGCGCTTTGAGCTGGGCGAAGGCCTGGCCAAGAAGGAAGACGACTTTGTCGCCGAAGTCGAGCGGATGGCGCAGGGTCAGGCGTGAGCGTAAGTTGGCGTTGACCTGAAGAAAATGCCGGCGCAGCATCCGATCCGAGGTGATTGGATGCTGCGTTGGCGTTTTTGGCTGTGGGCGACGGCGTTGGCGGCTTGCGGGTCACCAGCGCCGGCAGCGATCGGCGATGCGCTGAGCGAGGATGCGCTGGACGTGGCCGCGGTCGTGACGGCGGACGCCGCGTGTGCGCCGCACCTCGCCGTGGACCCACCGGCGCTGACGTTTCCCTACCTGCCGGCGGGCTCCGAGACCCTCGGCGTCGTGACGCTGCGCAACCAGGGCGACTGCCCGCTGGTGTGCTCGGCGTTCACGTTCACGGCGAGCGCGCCCGTGTTCGCGGTTGTGCTGGGCGCAATGACGGAGTTCCTGCCCGCTGCCGGCCCAGTGACGCTGGCGCCACCGCTGACCGTTCCCGCGGGCAGCGTGCTTGACGTCCAAGTCACGGCCAAGGCGACCGACGCCAAGCTGCAGACCGCGACGCTGACGCTGTTTTGCGACGATCCCAGCCAGCCCAACGGCACGCCGGTCGCGATCCAGCTCAACTCCGCGCCGTCGTGCCTGCAGCTGGTGCCCAGCGACGTAGTCTTTGGCGGCACGACGGTCGGCACGCAGTCCAACCAGACGGTGCAGCTGATGAACCCGACAGGCGCCAGCCAGTGCGTGACAGCGATCGCGCTGGCGGGCGCCACGACGGCCACATTCTCGCTTGATTTTAAGCAGTTGCAGAGCGCCTGCCCGCAGCTGGACCCGGCTGTCGGGCCAACGAGCGCGCAGCCGTGCTGCCTGAGCGCGGGGGCGAAGGCGGCGCTGACGGTCCGCTACGCACCGACAATTGCCAGCGCGGCGGGCAAGGACGACACGGCGACGCTGCAGGTCACGGTTGCCGACGCGGCGTGCCCGCCGGCGGTGGGCAGCGTCGCTGGCTTTACGGTGCCGGGTCCGGCGTGTCCGGTGGCGGTGATCACGGTGGCTGAAGGCGACGAGGTCGTGCCGCAGTCGACGCTGCACTTGAAAGGCGATGCCTCGACCGGCGCCAACGGCGCGGCGATCAAGAGCTACACGTGGACGGCCAAGCAGCCCGCCGGTTCGGCCAAGGGCTTTGTGCCCAGCAGCACCTTTCCCAACCCGACGTTCACCCCCGATGCTGCCGGCGAGTACGAATTCTGCCTGGACGTGGTGGATGCCAACGGCGTGAAGTCCTGCCAGCAGACCTGCCAAAAAGTGCTTGTGGTGCCGAACAATGCCGTGCACATCGAGCTGCTGTGGGACACGCCGGCGGACCCGGATCAGACCGATACCGGCCCCGCGGCGGGCGCGGACCTGGACCTGCACTTTGCCAACTACCTGGCGACTGGCGTCGATCTGGACTGCGATGGCACCGGCGATCCGTGGTTCAACGACCCGTTTGACTGTTTTTGGTACAACCCGATGCCGCAGTGGGGCTCGGCCAACACCGCGATCAAAGATGACCCGACGATGGATCTGGACGACACCGACGGTGCCGGTCCGGAGAACCTGAATTTGGAGCATCCGGAGGGCGATCCGTCGCTGCCGCGCTGGTACGACATCGGCGTTCACTACTGGAATGACCACGGCTACGGCGTTTCGTACGCGACGATCACCGTCTATCTATTTGGCGCCGTGGCGCTGAAGATCGACAAAATCTCGATGAATCCCTTGGACATGTGGAACGTCGGCAAGCTCAACTGGCCCAACCAGCTGACCGGCACCAGCATGCCGCCGCTGACCGTTTGCTACCAGACCCCGGGCAGCAAGCCGGGCGACGTCTGCGCCGGCACCGCCAAGATGTGGCAGCCCAAGGGCGAATGGTGCATCACGCCGTGCTACGCCAACCCGAAATTCGTCAAGTCCGTCGGCGGCGGTGCGATACCCGCGGGCTGCCCGTGAGCGCGTACGGGCGAGCGGCTCCGGCAAATTGTCCATGAAATCAGCAGGCGCGCCGGGAAATGTGCGGCGCGGCTTGAACCGGATCCCCAATCGTTGTACACCCCGCGCGCAGTCAGTTCAGGCTGCCAGCGGCGGGCGGTCCAGGCTGCCGGCGGTGAAATACGCATGGACAGCTCCCCTACATCCCCGAAATATAAACGCATTTTGCTCAAGCTATCGGGCGAGGCGCTCGCTGGTCCCAAGGGCTACGGCATTGACGCCGGCACGCTGGACGTCATTGCCAAGGAATGCAAAGCCGTCCACGACCTCGGCGTCGAGCTGGCGATCGTCATTGGCGGCGGCAACGTCTTTCGCGGCGTCGCGGGCGCCAGCGCGGGCATGGATCGCGCCAGCGCCGACTACATGGGCATGTTGGCTACTATCATGAATTCACTGGCGGTTCAGGACGCGCTGGAAAAGATGGGCGTGCAGACGCGCGTGCAGTCGGCCATCGCCATGCAGCAGATCGCCGAGCCGTACATCCGCCGCAAGGCGATCCGCCACCTGGAAAAAGGCCGCGTCGTGATTTTTGCCGCCGGCACCGGCAATCCGTACTTTACAACGGACACCACGGCGGCGCTGCGGGCCAATGAAATCAATGCGGAAATCGTGCTGAAGGCGACAAAGGTCGACGGCGTGTACGATGCCGATCCGCGCAAGGTGCCGACCGCCAAGAAGTTCGAGCGGCTGACGCACCACGACGCGCTGTCGCGGCGGTTGGAAGTGATGGACTCGACGGCATTGTCGCTGTGCATGGACAATCGCTTGCCGATCATCGTGTTTGACCTCGGCGCGACCGGCAATGTGCTGCGGATCCTGCGCGGCGAGCACGTCGGCACGCTGGTGACCGCGGAAATTTGAGCCAAGGACGAGGACGAGATGGAACAGGAAATCCTGGATGAGCTGCACGACCGCCTGAACCAGGCGTTTGACGCTTTCAAGCGGGAAACCAATAAGTTGCGGACCGGGCGCGCCAACGCCGGGCTGCTCGACGGCGTGCGCATCGAGTATTACGGCCAGGAGTCGGCGCTGAGCGGCGTCTCGACGATTTCCGTTGTCGACGCGCGGCTTTTGCAGGTCAAGCCGTGGGACCGGAACATGTGCGGGCCGATCGAGAAGGCGCTGCTGGCGGCCAATTTGGGCTTGACGCCGGCGAACCGCGGCGACGTCGTGCTGGTGCCCGTGCCGGCGCCGACGGGCGACCGCCGGCGAGAAATGGTCAAGATGCTCAAGCACTTGGGTGAAGAGGCCAAGATCTCGATCCGCAACGCCCGCCGTGACGCGATGGACATGATCGAGTTGGTCGAGGACATGCCGGAAGACGACGTGACGCGCGCCAAGAAAAAAGTGCAGGACACGATCGACGCCGGCGGCAAGCGCATCGACCAGTTCATCATCGAGAAAGAGGCCGAGATCCTCGAGGTCTAGCCGTCAGGACGTGCGCGCCTCGCGCCGCAGCGCCGCCAACCAAAGCTCAATAAATTCAGCGAGTCGCTGATGACACGCGCGCTGAAACGCCGTCGCAAATGGGTGGCCCTGGCGCATCGCCGCGTACAGCCCGGTCAGGCCAACGGTGCCAAAACGATCATGCCACGCCGTGAACAGGTGCGCCGCCAGCGCGTACGCTGCCGCCGGATCGCGGGCGATCTGCGCATCATCGGCGTTGGGCAGCTGCGGCAAGTCCGGGTGCTTGGCCAGCGCGCGGCGCGCCTGCGGCTCCGGCCGACCGTGCGCGACATAGAGCGCCAGGCCCTCGCGAAACCACGTCGGCAGGTACGGCACGCGGCCGTGCGGCGGCGTACAGCGCTGAAAACATTGGACATGCGCCAGCTCGTGCAGCAGCAGCACCCGCAGCTCCTCCGGCGCTTCTGGCGGCCACAGCACAACGCTGTCGAGCGCCGCGACGGCGCGCAGCTCGGTTCGCGACGGCTGGGTCAGCTGCGCGTGCAGCGCGGCCGGGTCGGCGACCGTCTGAATCCGCACCGGCTGGCGAAAACGCCCCCACGGCCGCAGCGGCTCGGTCAGCGCCTCGACATTCGCCAGCAGATACGCGCGGGTAGCCGCATCGAGGTCGTCCGGCAGCTGCAGCACGCAGCCCGGCGCAGCGGTGGCAAGGGTTTGGAACGCGTCGTTGGGTTTCGCCTGCATGGTCGGCAATGCTAGCATCCGCCGCGCGCGGAGCGATACAAGCTGGCGCAGGGAGTGGCGATGGCGGTCTCAGGGACGCGGATTGCGCGGGTGGAGAGTGATTCCTGGCAGCTTGTGCGCAAGGCGGACGGCACGGTGGCGCGCATCGGCGTGACGCTGGGCGACGCGGCGGGCATCGGCCCGGAGGTGCTCATCCAGGCGCTGCTGCACACGCACATGCACCGGCGCGTGGAGCTGCAGCTGTTCGTCGCCGCCGAGCTGGCGCCGTGGCTGCGCGCGGCGTGCGAGCGCTTTGGCCTGCCACTGGTGCCGCGCAAGGGCCTGCCGGGGCTGGCGCTGATCGCCGTCGGCCAACCGGGTGAGCCGGGGACGGCGGTGCCGGAGCCGGGCATCAGCACGCTGCGCAGCCGCCAGCAGGCGTTCCAGGCGCTCGAGGCGATGGCGCACGCGGCGCTGCGCGGTGAGATCGACGCGATGGTGACGGGGCCGGTGCCGAAGGGCATTTTTGACCATCTGGATCCGCGGCCGCCGGGGCAGACGGAATTCCTCGCTGACACGCTGAAGGCGCCGCGGTTCGCGATGATGCTGGCGGGGCCGCGGCTGCGCGTGGTGCCGGTGACCACGCACGTGGCGCTGCGGGACGTGGCGCGGCTGCTGACGACCGAGCGCATCGTCAACTGCGGGCTGGCGGCGGCGGACGCGCTGACGCGCTGGATGGACATCCGTGAGCCGCGGCTGGCGGTGTGCGGCCTCAATCCGCACGCGGGCGAGGGCGGCCGGCTGGGCGACGAGGAGGCGCGCATCATCGCGCCGGCGGTGCACGAGCTGCGGATGCTGGGGCTGGAGGTAGACGGCCCGGTCGTCGCCGACACGGTGTTCCATCGCGCCATCACGGGCCGCTACGACGCGGTGCTGTGCATGTACCACGACCAGGCGCTGGGGCCGCTGAAGACCGTGCACTTCCACGACGCCTGCAACTTGACGTGCGGGCTGTCCGTGCCGCGCATCTCGCCCGATCACGGCACGGCGTACGACATCGCCGGCAAGGGCATCGCCGATGCCGCGAGCATGATCCAGGCGCTGTTGCGCGCGGAAGCCATTGCCGTGCCGCGCGGGCCGACGGCCAGCACCTGACAAAGCCGGTGAATCAGGACTTGACCGCAGCGCCAACGGGCGCAAAGTACACCGACAAGCGCGCTGCGCAGGGGGAAAAGATGACAAAGCGGATGGTTTCCACGCTGAGGCCCGTGCTCGCGACGGTCGTGGTGGGCGCGCTGGCGCTGGCCGGTTGCAAGCGCAACGACGCGGATACCGCCAAAGGCCACGGTCCGGTCAAGTCCGGGCCGCAAGCCGATGTGCCGCCGCCCCGGCCGACGGAGCGCGTGGCGGAGCTGGAGCAGGACCTGCTTGTCCAGCCGGCGCGCTCGACGGCGGACGCGCGGCTGCCGCTGCCGTGGCAGGACGTGACGCCGACGACGCGCACCGACGCGGGCAGCCCGGCGCCGGTGCGGACCTGGATGGCGCCGGCGGTGCTGATTGGCCGGACGCAGCTGTGGCTGCGCGACAAGGCGATCGCGCCGGTGCACTGCCAGAGCAAAAAGCCGGAGAGCTGCGCGCCGGAAGCGACAAAGCAGGCGAGCACGGTGGCGCAATTTGGCTTGGATGCGGCGCAGCTGGTGGACGGCAAAGTGCCGGCGCTGGCGAACGTTGCCGCGGAGCTCAAGGACAAGGACGTTCCGGTGATCGCCGATCGCCGGGTCAACTGGCAGACCGTGGACGCCGTGCTGGCGACCTTGCGCGCGGCGGGCGCCCGGCCACAGCTGGCGGTGGGCAGCCATGAAGGCGAGCTTGTGGACGCGCTGGGGATTGGCACGGCGCTGCCGGATGCGCCGACGCTGATCACCGCGCGGCGCGCCGCGGAGCCGGGCGAGAGCGTGCCGGGCGGCCTGCCGTCCGACGCGACGGCGCTGACGGTGAACGTGACGGAGAGCGGCGTGAGCGTGGAGATCGGCCGGCTGGCGGGCGAGCCGACCTACCCGGAAATCCTTGGCAATATTGTGGAATCGCTGATCGCGTTGGCGGAGCGGCTGCAGGTGGCGGCGCCGAAGATCACAAGCGCGACGATCCGCGTAGACGGCGACGTGCCGATGGAGCAGGTCGTGCAGGTCATCGACGGCCTGCGGGACACGTGCGGCAAGACGGCGCGCGGTCAGCAGTGCGTGGCGCGCTCGCAGCTGTACACGACGCTGCACGTTGTGCTGGCGCGCGCGGCGCCCGAGGCGACGAAGGCCGGGCTGGACGCGCCGCTGCACCTGGACGCCGCGCCGGCGACCGGGCTGCACCTGTCGGACACGCCCGATCCGCTGGGCAAGCCGGCCGCGCCGGGGCTGCACCTATCGCCGTGACCGCTGCCCTGGAAGTCAGCGCGCTGGCGGTGGCTTTTGCCGGTGACCGCGGGCCAATCGTCGCCGTTGAGGATGTGTCGCTGCGCGTCGCCAAAGGCCGCACGCTGTGCGTCGTCGGCGAGAGCGGCAGCGGCAAGTCCGTGTCGATCCTCGCGACCATGGGGCTGCTGGACCCGCAGCGGGCGGTCGTGACGGCGCAGACGCTGCGGCTGGGCGACGTGGACCTGCTGACGCTGCCGGCGACGCAGCGCCGCGCGCTGAACGGCGACCGGCTGGCGATGGTGTTTCAGGATCCAATGACGTCGCTGAACCCGTATTTGCGCATCGGCCAGCAGCTGACCGAGGTGCTGGAGGTCCACCGCCAGTTGTCGCGACAGGCGGCGACGGCGCAGGCGGTGGCGATGCTGGAAGCCGTGGGCATTTCCGCCCCGCAGGCGCGCATGCGCGCGTATCCACACGAGCTGTCGGGCGGCATGCGCCAGCGCGTGGTGCTGGCGATGGCGCTGCTGTGCCAGCCGGACGTGCTGCTGGCCGACGAGCCGACGACGGCGCTGGACGTGACGATTCAAGCGCAGGTGCTCAAGTTGATTCAGGATTTGCAGGCGCGCAACGGCATGGCGGTGGTGCTCGTGACCCACGACATGGGCGTGGTGGCGCACATGGCCGACGAAGTCGCGGTGCTGTATGGCGGCCTTGTTGTCGAGCGCGCCGCCGTGCGCGACCTGTTTACGGCGCCGCGGCACCCGTACACGCGGGCGCTGCTGGCGAGCATTCCGGCGGCCGAGCACCGCGGCCAGCGGCTGCAGGCGATTGCCGGGTCGCCGCCGAGCCCGGTGGCGCGACCGGCGGGCTGCGTGTTTGCGCCGCGCTGCGCGTTTGCCGTGCCGCAGTGCCAAGCCGCGCGGCCGCCCGAGGAAGCGCTGGCCGATGGCCGGACCGTGCGCTGTTTTCGCCACGCGGAGCTTGCCGATGCCTGAGGTGCTGGCGCAACTAACCGACGTGCAAGTGCATTTTCCGGTGCACAGCGGCCTGCTGCTGCCGCGCGAGGTGGCGCGGGTGCGCGCTGTCGACGGCGTGTCGCTGGCGATTGGCAAGGGCGAGGTGCTGGGGCTCGTCGGTGAGTCGGGCTCGGGCAAGTCGACGCTGGGACGCGCGCTGCTGCGGCTGCAGGACGTGACGGCGGGGCGCGTGCACTTTGCCGGCGCGGACATCACGCACTGGCACCGGCGGCAGCTGCAGGCGGTGCGGCGGCGGATGACGGTGGTGTTCCAGGACCCGGAGGCGTCGTGCAACCCGCGGATGCGCATCGGCGATGCGGTGGCGGAGCCGCTGCGGGTGCATGAGCGGCTGACGGCGGCGGAGCTGCAGCACAAGGTGCTGGCGCTGCTGGAGCAGGTCGGGCTGGACGCCAGCTACGCGCTGCGCTGGCCGCATGAGCTGTCAGGCGGGCAGCGGCAGCGGGTCGGCATCGCCCGCGCGCTGGCGACGGACCCGGAGCTCGTGGTGCTGGATGAGCCGATCTCGGCGCTGGACGTGTCCATTCAGGCGCAAGTCTTGAATTTGCTGGAGGATCTGCGGCGGCAGCGCGGGCTTTCGTACCTGTTCATCGGCCACGATCTGGGCGCGGTGGCGCACCTGTGCGATCGCGTCGCGGTGCTGTACCTCGGCCGCGTGGTGGAGGCGGGCAGCGTCGCCGACGTCATCGCCGCGCCGCAGCACCCGTACACGCAGGCGCTGTTGCGCAGTGTGCCGCTGCACGACCCGGTCGCCGCCCGCGCGCGTGGTTTGCAGGTGCTGGACGGCGAGATCCCGAGCCCGCTGCATCCGCCGCCGGGCTGCGCGTTCCACCCGCGGTGCCGGCGCGCGCTGCCGGCGTGCCAGCAGAATCGGCCCGAATTGCTGGCTTTTGGCACGCGGCAACTGGCCTGCCCCGTGGCCACGCAAGACGCGCAACTGCCGATCGCATCTTGACTTCTGCGCGGTTTCGGGTATCCTCTTGCGCCCTTGCCACGGCAAGGCACTGCGCCTGATTCGCGAAATTTGAACAACCGAAACGCTGCGGGAACAAACGGGCCCGCGGACGTGCGAACGGCGGACACAAAAGGATTGGAAATGGCTGAGCAAGACAACACGATGGGATTTGCTGAGGACCTGGACTTCGAAGCCGCATTCCTGGATTGGGAAAAGCAGCAGAACGTCCTGGAGGGCGAGATCGTCCGCGGCACCGTCCTGTCGGTGAACAAAGATTTTGTCATCGTCGACATCAAGTACAAGTCGGAAGGTCAGATTCCCGTTCAGGAATTCATCGACTTGGAAGGCGCCGTCACGGTCAAGGCCGGCGACGAGATCGACGTGTACGTCGAGAACCGCGAGAACGACAACGGCCTGGTTGAGCTGTCCAAGGAGAAGGCGGATCGCCTGAAGATCTGGGACGAAATCGCCGAAGCCTGCGAGAACGAAGAGCTTGTCGAAGGCGTCATCACGGCGCGCGTCAAGGGCGGCTTGACGGTCGACATCGGCGTCAAGGCGTTCCTGCCCGGCTCCCAGGTGGACCTGCGCCCCGTGCGCAACCTGGAGAAGTACATCGGCCAGCGTTTCCACTTCAAGGTCATCAAGTTCAACAAGAAGCGCGGCAACATCGTGCTTTCGCGTCGCGCCCTGCTCGAGAAGCAGCGCGAGGCCCTGAAGAGCCAGACCCTGAACAAGCTGGAAGTCGGCATGGTCGTTGACGGCATCGTCAAGAACATCACCGAATACGGCGCGTTCATCGACCTCGGCGGCATCGACGGCCTGCTGCACATCACCGACATGAGCTACGCGCGGGTCAACCACCCGTCGGAACTCTTCGAAGTGGGCCAGGAAGTGAAGGTGAAGGTCCTCAAGTACGACGCCGATCGCGAGCGCGTCAGCCTCGGCTTGAAGCAGAACAGCGAAGATCCCTGGATGAACATCGAAGCGCGCTACGCCATCGGCCAGCGCGTCAAGGGCAAGGTCGTCAGCCTCACCGATTACGGCGCGTTCATCGAGCTGGAAGGCGGCGTGGAAGGCCTCATCCACATCAGCGAAATGTCCTGGACCAAGCGCGTCAAGCACCCGTCCAAGGTGCTGTCGCTGGGCGACGAAGTGGAAGCGCAGATTCTGGAAATCGACTCCCGCGGCAAGCGCATCTCGCTGGGCATGAAGCAGATCGAGCAGAACCCGTGGGACGTGCTCGCGAGCACCTACCCGGTCGGTACGCGCGTCAAGGGCGTGGTGCGCAACATCACGAACTTCGGCATCTTCATCGGCATTGAAGACGGCATCGACGGCCTTTGCCACGTGACCGACCTCTCCTGGTCGCACAAGGTCAAGCACCCGCAGGACATCTTCAAGAAGGGCGACGAGGTCGAGGCCATCGTCCTCAACATCGACGCCGAGAAGGAGCGCTTCTCGCTCGGCATCAAGCAGATGTCGGCCGATCCGTGGAACGACGTGCCGAAGAAGTACCCGCGCGGCTCGGTCCACGAGGGCACCGTCTCGAAGATCCTCGACTTCGGCGCCATCGTCGAGCTCGACGACTTCATCGAAGGCTTCCTGCACATCTCGGAAATCGCCGAGGAGAAGGTCGAGAACATCCACAACGCGCTGAAAGAAGGCGACAAGACGAAAGTCAAAGTCATCTCGATCATCCCGGAAGAGCGCAAGCTCGGCCTGTCGATCAAGCGCGTTGGCCAGGACGACGACGACTACAGCTACGAGCCGGCTGCCGCGGGTCCGACGACCATTGGTGACCTCGTGCGTGAGAAGTTTGGCGATCTGAAGCTGTCGTAGTGCTTGGGACAGCGTGATCGCCGCTGCCGCGCGCCCAGTCAGGGCGCTTGCCAGTTTGGCGATCTGAAGCTGTCGTAAGACTAGCGAAAGTCACGCTGGAGCCCGGTTCATCGCAAGGTGGACCGGGCTTCAGCACTTTTGCCGCTACTGCGACACCGCGCCGCAGTCCATGCCCTGATTCGCCAGGCACGCGCACGCCGGCAAGCCATTGTTGCACAAGCCGATTGTCGTCGCCAAGCCGTGACCGTCCGGCCAATCCAGCTGCCGCGCCCAGTCAGCGGCCATGTTGCCATCCACCGATCGCGTCCAGCTGGACGGCGCGCCGCCCTGCTCCGGCAGGTACTGGTGCCGAAACAGCAGCTGGTTGTCGGCCGTGCGCAGCTCCAGGCTCGCACCGCCATCGGGCAGCTTCAGCAGGTGGTCCAGCCGCACCTCATCGGCGCCCGGCGGCCAGGTCGTCAGTGCCGTCGTGCTGCCGACCAGCACGACGAGGTGCTGCGGATCGAGGCACGTCTGGCCGGTGATCTGGCCACGCACCTGGCCGTCCACAAGCAGTTGCGCGCCGCCCAAGTGCACCGCCGTGCCGCCGCTCGCCAGCGCCAGCTCCAGCACCTCATCGCGGCCGTTGGACTTACCGTCGCCATCCACGTCCAGACCGCCGGGCCGCACAAGGTATTCGTTCAGCAGCACCTCACCGGCGTTGGCCGCGCGACATTCCGGCGACGGCGCCGCTGGTAGGCCGACGTTGTCCGGCGGTAGCGGCTGCAACCCCGCGGAATCCGGTGTATCCAGCGAAGCGGGACAGGCCACGCACAGCCAGGGACCGAGCAGACAAAGCCAAAGCGTGCGCACCATGAGCACCTCCAGCCAGCCGCGTGAAAGGGCTGGCTCATGGTGTTCGGTCGCTGGCGAATTTTGCCGCGGGCTGGGCTGAAAAAACTTACGGCGCTTTGGGCGCGGGCGCGGGCGCGGGGGCAGCCGGAGCCGCGGGGGCCTTGGCCGGGGCAGCAGGTGCGGCGGGGGCCTTGTTGCCCAGCTGCTGCGCGAGCTGGTACAGCAACACGTCGAAGTCCCAGATCCACGGCTGCGCCGCCGGCAGATCCTGAATCATCAGCTGCTGCGTGTGGTAGATCGCCTTCATCAGGTCGACGTCCGGCTTGGCCAGGAACTTGATGCCGCTCATCGCGATCTGCCGCAGCGTCACGTCGTTGGCGGTCGTGCGCTCGATGGCGCCGAGCAGCTCCGGCAGCACAACCGCGCCCTTGACGCCCAGCTGCACCAGCATGACCGCAGCTTTCTCCTTGGCCACGGCATCGCCGTTCTTCATGAAGCCGGCGTAGCAACCGACAAGCGCGTTCTGCTTCTCGGCGGGCTGCGCGCCGTCCTCGACCTTCTTGCACTCTTCGACGACCTTGATGCGCGCCGTGATCGTCGGGTCAGCAACCGCCGCTGTCACGTTCTTGTCGGCAGCAACAATCGTCGTCCATTCAGCCAGATGCGCGGTGTCGACGTTGTACGCCAGCGCCGGCAGGAACTCGCCGCGATCGGTCTCGGACGACTCCTTGAAGATCTGCAGCAGCGTCTTCCACGCGTCCGGCGCGCCCGAGAACGCCAGACCGAGCGCCGGGTGCACGCGCTGTTCACGCGCCAGGTTGCCGTTCTTGCCGATCGCGAGGATGTCCGGAATCACCGCCGTCAGGCCATCACCCATCGCCGACAGCGCCCAAGTGGACAGCTGGATGCGGCTCGTCACGTAGCCCGCCCATGGCAGCGCCTTGTTGACAATCTTGAACGTCGCCGGGGTCTTGTCCTCGCTCACGTCCAGCGGCTTGCCGATGGACGCGAGGATCGCCGGCGCGGTCGACGGCAGGTGCAAGTCGGCAAAAACCTGCATCGCCTTCGGGCCTTCCTGCCATTCCCACGGGAACAAGCCGGCCTTCTTGGTCCATTCCTCAAACGCCGGATCCTTCTGCGTGTAGATGCCCAGCAGCTTGTCCGCGACCTTCTGCTTGGGCTGCGTCGCCAGCGCGATGCGCGCCGCACCGTACGTCTCCGACCGCACCGCGTCGCGCTGGTACAGACCGTGGATGTAGGTGGCAAACGCCGCTTCGTTCTGCGTCTTGCTCTCGGCCAGGTACTGGATCGCCTTGATGTTCACGTCGACGGTCTGCTGCGCCGGATCGGTGTCCGCCAGTTCGATCAGCAGGTCCTCGTACTTGGCCCGCGCGTTGGCGTCGGACAGGCACAGGAACAGCGCTTCCACCAGCGGCGCCCGGGCCGCGCCCTGCGTCACCTTCTTGATCGACGTCGCCAGCGCCGCCGCGACGTTCTCGCCCGGCACCCACGGGTCGGACGTGTCCATGCTCTCCAGGCGCCAGGTGCGGAACGTCGTGGCGATCTGGCTCGCCGCGTCGTTGTTGCTCAAGCCCGCCAGCAGCAGCTTCTCGGAGCGCTCGCGCAGCTTGCCGCCCGCACGGCCGACGTTCTCGACCGTCTCGATGACCAGCGGCCGGTACTTCGGCTCGTTCATGGCCTTGCTCATGCGCTCAAACACCCGATCATCATTGCATTTCTGCTGATCCTTGGTGTTCAGCTTCTTGATCGCGTCCAGCGCGCCCTTGCGGTCCTCGGGCGACTCCGACTTCTCCAGCACCAGGCTGTAGTAGCGGCAGGACTTCTCACCGCGCTGGCAGCCCGTCAGCGCCGAGACGGCGGCGAGCGCCAAAATCGCCAGCACGCGCAACGGGTTGGCGATGCGCGACGGAACGGTGGAACGCGGGTGGGAGATCTCGCGGCTGGAAATCTCGAGACTGCGAAGGGACATCTGCAAACCTGCCGTGAATGGATGCGGTGACGGATTTTGGACGCACAAAAATCGACGATGGGGAGCCCGCATCGCGCGGGGGATGATAGTCGGCACACGGCAAAGCGTCAAGGCATTGAAGCGCAGTGGTTTCAAATACTTACACGGTTGGCGATCGAATCACCCGCCGACGACGGCGGATCTTCCGCTCCTGTCACAAAAACGCTAGACTGCCGCCATGCGCAACCCGTTGACCCACCTCGCCGTTGCCCTGTTGTTGACCGCCACCGCGGCCGGCACGGGCTATGCCCAAGAATCTGAAACGCCTGTGGAAACTGCCGAGCCGACGGTCACCCGCGGGCCGTTGGAGACTGCAGTGCTCTCCCTGGCGGAGCCGGTGACGCGCCGCGTCGTCGTGCGCAACGAGCAAAATCTTTACGACGTCTGGCTGATTTCCAAGCTTGCATTCGAGGCCACCGGCGAAGCGTTTCGCCAAGCCGTCAGCGCAAAACGCACACTTCCCGGGGGCTTGCACGTCGCGAGCCTGACGTGGATTGCGCCCGATCGCTCGTACGTGCTGGATGTTGTCGGCGGCGACAAGCCGTACCGGCTGCGGCTGACCCGGCACCTCGCCGGCTCGATGCTGGAGCTGGAGAACGCCGGCGTGGCGCGCGATGCGCCGCGGTGGGCGCCGCCGTACCGGCCGCGGCCGTTGCTGTTGCCACACGGCATGATGCGCTGAGCCCGCGCCTCACGGCTGGCAAGCGTGGCGCCATTTGAGCCACACTGACCGCAAAACACCCGCAGTATCCGTCGGTTCCGCCAGCCACGCTAGGGTATCCTGCGGCCCGGTCAGCGCCGGGGCAAAGCCAAAGATCGCCGCCGCGGGCACTGGCTGCGCGGTCACGGCCACATCCACGCCGAGCGTCACATGGCGCACGCCCAATGGCGCCTGCAGGGACGTGGCGATCACCAAACGGCCGGTCTCACTCGCCGTCCCCAGCAATTGCAGCCGCCCGGTGAGGCCGAGGTTCGCCGCGCTCTGAGTCCAGCCTTCGCTCGGGCCAAAATCGTAGTGCCAGAGCGAGCTTGGCGTCCCCGCGCAGGCATACACGACGCGCCCCCACGTCGGGTCCCAAGTCAGTGCGCTGCCGGCGTGCCACTGCGGCTGTCCCGGCACCGGTCCCAGCGCCGGGTCAGGGCCCTGCCACACAAGCGTCTTGCTCGGCTTGGCCAGGTCGATGAGCCACAGCTGCGGGACGTCCGTCGCCGGCTGGTTGCCCAGCACAAACCACTGCCCCGGCAGGGCGCCCGCCGCCACAGCCGCGTCCGGCCGCAGCGGCGGCAGCGCCATTTGCTGCTGCGGCGTCGCCACCTGCCACGTCCCTGTCGTCAGGTCCAGGTGTTCCGCACCCGGTGCCGGCAGCTGGGTCTCCAGCGCGCCTTGCCAATCGCCAGTCGTGGGCGCCGCCGTCAGCCCGCCCCATTGCAGCAGACCCTGGCCGTCCGGGTCGCCGATCACCGTCGCAAATGCCCGGCCGGCGCCATACGGCAGCGGCCACGCGGTCCACTTTCCATCCTGATTGCGCCACGCTGTGCCTTCGAACACCGCGGCACCCACGCGCAGCGACGCGCCGCCCACCCGCACCACGCCGGCCGCCAGCGGGAACAGCCGCGCGCCCACCACCGGCTCGGGCGCCAGATCGGCGGAGGTCCACGCGCCCGGCAGGCCGATCCAGCTCGCCGCCAAACCATGGCCGTCTGGCGTCTGCCCCAGCGCGACGATGAGCTTGCCGCCAAACGCCGCCACCGCCGGCGCCACCGGACCCGGCCAGGAATCGCCGTCCGGACCAGGCTGAACGCCCGGCGGCGCAACCGTCGTCCAGGTCTGCGAGCTTACAGTGAATTTGCGCACTGGCTGCGGCGCATTGCCCTGGCTGACGCCGCCCACAAGCCAGACCTCGTCGGCGCTCACGTCGCACAGCAGTCGCCCCGGTTGGCCAGTCTTGCCCGGCACGTCCGGCAACGCCTGCCACGCCGCCGCGCCGGCCGGCAGCACGGCAAAGAATGCCTCGCCCAGCAGCGTCTGGCCGTAGCTGTACAGATCGCCCGCGGCATTGGCGCACGCCGCCACCGGCCCCACCGCCGGCGCCGGCTGCGGCAGCGTCTCCGCCTGCCAGGTGCCTGTCTGCTCGTCCAGCCGCTGCACCACTGCCGCGGTGCCGGACGCCACGCCGCCAAATAGCCACACCTGCTGCGCCGGTCCCAGCCGCACGACGGTGGGCGACAGCCGCGGCTGCGGCTGGGTCTTCCACGGCGGCACCGTCACCGCGCCGGTCGTCAGGTCCAGCTGCGCCGGCGGCGACGCCACACCCGCGGCATCCTGCCCGCCCAACAGCAGCAGCCGCGGCCCGGCGTTGGCGTTGGCCGGCAGGATCACCGCTCCGGCCGCACGTCGCGCCAGCTGTGGAGCATGCGCCAGCAGCGACCAGGTCCGCGTCGCCAGCTGCAGACGCCAGACATCGCCCGAGCTGACCGTCCCAGTGCCCGGAATCAAGCTATCGACAACGCCGCCGGCGACGTACAGCGCCTCCGCATCGGTCGCCATCGCCAGCTCCGTGCGCGCCACCGGCCGGGTCACCCAGGTCTCGGTCGGCTCGAGCCACGCCAGCGGCAGGCCTTCGTCGGTCAGGCCGTCGCAGTCGTTGTCCAAGCCATCGCACGTCGTTTCGGTGATCTGGAAGGCCGGGTTGGTGAAGGTGCATTGCCAGCCGCCGCCCGCGCAGACGAGCAACGGCGCGCCGCCCGCGCACACGCCCGTGGTCGGGCATGGCAGCGGCGGCGTCACAGCGATGTCGTTGTCGACTTGGCCGTCGCAGTCGTCGTCCAGGCCATTGCATATCTCAGCGTGCGTCTGTGGGCTGCTGCCGTCGGGGTTTGTGGAGCATGTCACCTGGCCGGCGCTGCCGCACTGCACGACGCCGACGCCGCACGCGCCAGTGCCGTCGCACGCCGCGCCCAGCGGGTTGCCGAGCCAGCTGAGCTGTTCGTCGGTCTCGCCGTCGCAGTCGTCGTCCAAGCCGTTACAGACCTCCGTGCTGGCTTGGCTGGCGTGGCTGGAGCACGTCGCCGTGCCGCTGGCGCCGCAGACAACCGTGCCGGCGCTGCAGACGCCGGTCGCCGGGCAGGTGCCGCCGAGCGCGATGCCGGCGAAGTCAAAGCCCTCGTCGGTGGCGCCGTTGCAGTTGTCGTCGAGGCCGTTGCAGACCTCCGCCTGCGCTTTGCTGTCCGCGTTACCGGGGGCCGACGAGCACACCGCCTTGGCGTCCGCGCCGCAGACGACCGTGCCACCGCCGCAGATGCCGGTGCTTTGGCAAGCGCCGCCCAAAGCGATGCCGTTCCAAGCCAGGCCGTTGTCGGTGACGCCGTCGCAGTCGTCGTCTAGGGCGTTGCAGACCTCGGGCGCGACGTGGGCGCTGCTGCCGCCGGGGTTGCTGGAGCAGCGCGGCGCGCCGTTGCCGCTGCATTCGACGATGCCCAAGCCGCACTCTCCGTCGCCGAGGCACGGCGAGCCGATCGCCAAGCCATTGAACGCAAAGCCTTCGTCGATCTGGCCATCGCAGTTGTCGTCGATGCCGTTGCACAGCTCCGGCTTGGACTGGTCGTGGCTGGCGCCGGGGTTGCTGGAGCAGTCGGCCTGCGCGCCGTGGCACTCGACGACGCCCATGCCGCACGCGCCGGTGCCGCTGCAGCGCTCGCCGATGCCGCCGCCGGCGTAGGCAAAGCCCTCGTCGACCTCGCCGTCGCAGTCGTTGTCCTTGCCGTCGCACGTTTCGGAGACGGCGAAGCCGGGGACGTTGTGGTAATCGCAGCTCAGCACGTCGTTGGTGCAGACGGCGACGACGTCGGCGCCCGCGGCGGCGCACACACCGACGTGGCCGCAGCCGATCGCCGCCAGCACGTGCGTGTCCGTCTCGGGAACGGTGTTGTGGGCATCGACCTCATCGGCCAGACAGTCGCGATCGACGTCCGCCACCGCCGATTCCAGCACGTCCGCCAGCGCATCGTCGTCGCCATTGAGCGGGTGCGCCAGGTCCGGACCGACCTCGGCGCCGTCCGGTTTGCCGTCATTGTCGGTGTCCGCCGCCAGCGGATTGCTGCCCAGCGCGTGTTCGGTGGCGTTGTCCAAGCCGTCGCCGTCTTCGTCGCGGCCCGGCACGAGGCAGACGTTGACGTAGCACAGCCCGGTGCCGCACTCGCTCGACGCCCGGCACGGCGCGCCGGCCGCGCTCTTGTCCGCGGTGCAGCCGGCAACGGCGCAGACGGCGATCAGCGCGATCGTCCAAAGTGCCCTGACTGCTTGCGGTTGAGCGTGCATCCCGTCACAGCCTAGCGGTCGCCGCCCGTACCGGCAAGAACCGTTGCGATCAGCCTTCCAGCGCGACGATCGCCGCCGGCAGGTGCTCCAGCAGCTCAGACGCCAGCCCCGCGCGCGCGCCCGCCTGCGCCCGCAGCCGCTGGCCGGCGAGGCTGTGCAGCGCCACGCCCAGCCGCGCGGCGTCAAACAGCGGCAGACCTTGCGCCAGCAGGCCGCCGATCAGCCCCGTCAGCACGTCGCCCGTGCCGCCTTTCGCCAGCGCCGCATTCGCCTCCGGACACAGCGCCCACTGGCCGTTCGGCGCCACAACCAGCGTCCGCGCGCCCTTGAGCACCACAACCGCCTGCAGCTCCGTCGCCAGCTGCCGCGCCGCGCCCAGGCGATCGGCCTCGATCGCCTCGATCGGCTTGCCGACGAGCACCGCCATCTCGCCCGGATGCGGCGTCAGCACCAGCCGCCCCGCCGCCGGCGCCGCCATCTCGCGCTTGCCGGCCAGGATGTGCAGCGCGTCGGCATCCAGCACCACCGGCACGTCGGTCATCGCCAGCACGCGCTGGATCAGGTCGACCTCCGCCGCGCTCGTGCCGAGCCCCGGTCCCGCGGCGACCGCCGACTTCTTGTGCAGCAGCTTCTCGATCCGCTTGATCTCCGACGCGCCGCCGCGCACCGCCTCGACCATCAAATCCGGGATCGACGCTTCCAGCCGCCCGCGGATTTCCCCCGACGTGCCCAGCGTGCACAGCCCGACGCCCGAGCGCAACGCCGCGCCGCTGCTCAGCAAAGCCGCGCCGCCCTTGCCCGGCGAGCCGGCCAGCACAAACAGGTGGCCAAAGCGGCCTTTGTAGCCTTGGTCGTCGCGCACCGGCAGCAGCTGCTTGGCCAGCGCCGCGTCGATTGTCTGGCCGGACGGCTCACTGGCTGCGATCCATGCCGCGGGCACGCCGATCTCGGCGATCTCCAGCTCTTGCCAGTACTTGGGCCCATCGCCGAGGAACAGCCCGGGCTTGGCCGCCGCCATCGTGACGCACAGCTGCGCCACGACCGCCACGCCCTGCACTTTGCCGTCCACCGCCGACAGCCCCGACGGGATGTCCGCCGCCACAACCAGCGCCCGGTAGCGCCCGTCCAGCTGCGCCGCCAGCGTCCGCACCGGCTCGCGCAGCTCACCCGCCAAGCCGATGCCCGCCAGCGCGTCGACGATCGCCGCCGACCGCCCCAGCGACCGCCGCAGGTTCTGCAGCTCCGGACCGCGCGGCGGCTCCTTGACCACGCGCACGTCCACGCCCAGCCGCTTCATCGCCTGGAAGTGCAGCGCCGTCTCCGGCGTCATCTTGTCCAGCTCGCCCGCAAGGAATATTTCCGCTTTGAAACCGCGGTCTTGCAGGATGCGCGCGGCGACAAAACCGTCCCCACCGTTGTTGCCCACGCCCGCCAGCACGGTGATGTGCCGGCCATTGGCCGCGCCGACCCGCCGCACGATGGCGTCGGCGATCGCCCGCCCGGCGTTCTCCATGAGCACCGCCGCCGGCAGCCCCAGCTCTTTCATCGCGCGGTTGTCCAGCGCCCGCACCTGATCTGGCGAGAGGATCTTCATCTACGCCAACCGCATCGCGTCGATCATCTCACGCACCGCCCGTTCGAGACCCACCAGCACGGCACGCGCGACGATCGCGTGGCCGATGTTCAGTTCCACCATGTACGGCAAGCGCGCGACATCCTGAACATTTTTGTAGTCCAAGCCGTGACCCGCGGCGACCCGCAGGCTAAGCTCATGGGCCTGCGCCGCGGCGTCCGCCAGATGCGTCAGCCGTTGGTCGCGCAGCAACGCCGTCCGCGCCTCACAGTAGTCGCCGGTGTGCAATTCCACCGTGTGCGCGCCCAGTTCCGCGCTGCGCGCCACCTGCGCCGGATCCGGATCGATGAACAGCGACACAACGATGCCCGCGTCCCGCAGCGCCGCGATCACCGGCCGCAGCGTGTCGGTATGGCCCACCACGTCCAGCCCGCCTTCGGTCGTGCGCTCTTCGCGCTTTTCCGGCACGAGCGTCACGGTATCGGGGCGCTCGCGCACGGCGATGCGCACCATCTCCGCCGTCGCCGCCATCTCCAGGTTCAGCGGCACCTGCACCGTCTGCCGCAGAATCGTCACGTCGCGGTCCTGAATGTGCCGGCGATCCTCGCGCAAATGCACGGTAATCTGGTCCGCGCCGGCCAACTCGGCCAGGCTCGCCGCGAGCACCGGATCGGGAAACCGCGTGCCGCGCGCCTGACGGAGGGTCGCCACGTGGTCCACGTTGACGCCGAGCTGAAGTCCCACAGGCATCCTATCCTCCTGAACTCACACGCCAATCGACGCAATGACCGTGTCGGCGATCCGCTGCGCGTGCGACTCCACGAGCTGGCGGTTCTGGCCTTCCACCATCACCCGGCACTTGCGCTCGGTGCCGCTGTAGCGCACGAGCACGCGGCCAAAGCCGGCAAGCTCGCGTTCTGCCTCGCTAATCGCGCCAGACACCGCGGGCATGCTGACGATCGGCGGCTTGTCGCGCACCGGCAGGTTGATGAGCACCTGCGGCACGTTTTCCATCACGTGCGCCAGCTCACTGACGCGAGCGCCCTCGCGCACGGCGATCGCCAGCACCTGCAAGCCGGCGAGCACGCCGTCGCCCGTCGTCGCGTGGTCGAGGAACACGAGGTGGCCAGACTGCTCGCCGCCGATGTTGAAGCCGCCGCGCCGCATCGCCTCGACGACGTGGCGATCGCCGACGTCGGTGCGCAGCAGCGTGATGCCGGCGGCACGCATGGCGATTTCAAGGCCGAAATTCGACATCACGGTTGAGACCAGCGTGCTCTTCTTGAGCGTGCCAGCTGCGTGCATGCGCAGCGCGACCAGCGCCATGATGCGATCGCCATCGACGATGTGGCCCTTTTCATCAATCAGAATCAAGCGATCCGCGTCACCGTCCAGCGCCAGACCCATGTCGCAGCCGTGCTCGACGACCGTGCGCGCCAGCTCCTGCGGGTGCAGCGCGCCACAATTCTCATTGATATTCACGCCATCGGGCGCGGCGTTGATCGTCACGACCTTGGCGCCCAGCTCCTCGAACACCATCGGCGCCACTTTGTACGCCGCGCCATTGGCGCAATCGATGGCGATCTTCACGCCGTCCAGCGTCAAATCATTGGGGAAAGTCGTCTTCAGCTTGACCACGTACCGGCCCCACGCGTCGTCGATGCGGTGCGCCCGGCCGATGTCCGCGCCCTGCGCCAGCGCCGCCTGCAGCGCCGGCGGATCCTCGACCATCTCCTCGATCTTGCGCTCGAGATCGTCGTCCAGCTTGAAGCCGTCGGCGCCGAAGATCTTGATGCCATTGTCAAAAAACGGATTGTGCGACGCCGAAATGACCACGCCCGCGTCAGCGCGCATGCCCAGCGTCATGAACGCGATGCCCGGCGTCGGCAGCGGACCGACGAGGTACGGCTCCGCGCCCACCGAGCACAGCCCGGCTACCAGCGCATTTTCAAACAGGTAACCGCTGCGCCGCGTGTCCTTGCCGATCAGCACGCGCATGCCGTCATGGCGCCGCCGGCACAGCACGCCCAGCGAGCGACCGATCTGCAGGGCGTTTTCCACCGTCATGACGCCGGAATTCGCCTCACCGCGCACGCCGTCCGTTCCAAAAAGCTTCTTGGCCATCGCTCCCTCCAGATCAGTTCAGGATCGCACAACGCGCAAGGGCACGGGCGGTTCCAGCCCGGTCTGGCGCGGCGGGTGCAATTCACGCTGCAGCACCCGCATGATCGTCTTGTCGTCGTAGCCGCTGGCGCGAATCTCCTCGACCCGCTCCCGCAACCTGTCAAAATCCGTACGAATTCCGTAACTCTTCAGGATCGCCTCGACCCGCGTCGCGTGGCGCTCCAGCGCTTCGGTGGCGCTGATGTAGCCGTGCATCGCGCTCTCGGCGCGCGCCCAGAAGTTGAGCGGGTTTGTCTGGAAGAATTTCACATCGGTTTCAGACGGTTCCAGCAAAATCACGTCGCCGTGAAAGTTCGGATTCATCTGCAATTTCTCGATGCCGAGCATCAGCCGCGTGTGCAGCAGCGTGCGAAACGCCTGGTTGATGACCGTCGCCACGCCCATGTCGGACATGGACGTCTGGCCGTTGAGCAGCTGGTCGGCGTTGTAATTCACGAACGGCCGGAAGGGGTTATACGCGATGACGAGCTGCGCGCCGCGCTTGACCGCGAGGCTGATGTTGGCGGTGCGGCGCACGCCGGCGTCCAGGTAGTCCTTGCCGCGGATGCGCGCCGGCTTGTAGAAGCCCGGAATCGCTGAAGAAGCCTGAACCGCTTCAGAAATCGACACGCTGGCGTCCTCGTCGTGACCAAAAACCACGCCTTCCGCGGTGTCCAGATGCGTGGCGCCGATGTACAGCGACTTGCCGCGCTCCATGTGCAACAGCCTGAAATCGTTTGGCACGCCGTTCTTGCGCAGCTGCTCGCGGATGAACTCCTCGATGCCGGTGTTCACAAACAGCCCGGACGGCATGTAGCTCAGCCCCGGGCGGAAGTTGGCGTCGCGCAGCATCTCGCGCACGAGCGGCTGCACCAGCGCCTCCGCGGCGTCAAAGCCGGGATCCTTCACAAAATCGCGGACCGCGTTGATCAACTCCGGGCGTTTTTGCAGCACATACCGGCCCAGCGTCATCGACGCCGACGGCAGGAACCCCGCGGCATCGCGGCCAAAACGCAGCGGACGGGAGACAAATTCGCGCCAATTCGGCCGGTAGAACTGCGCCGGACGGAACTTGTCGATGCGCGTGCTCTGGCCTTCCAGGGACTTGAGCATCTCCTCAGGACCGACGCCCGCGGCCATCGGCGCGGCCAGAAAAGCGCCAGCAGAAATGCCGACGTAGATGTCGAGATCGGTGACCGAGCGGTTGGCCAGCAGCGTGTTGAGGGCGATCAAGCCGCCGATCTTGAACGCGCCGCCGGAGATCGCGCCGCCAGCCAGCACCAGGGCGACCTTGGCGTGCGGCCGCGGGCGGCTGCGGTCCCCTTTTTCGACAAACGTGATGCCCATCTTCGTCCTCCGGCGACCGGCGCACATCTTGGCCGCGTTGCCGCGGATGCGCCAGATTCTGCATGCAACTTTACACCACAAGCTCCAGCAATTTCTGCGCCAGCCGGGACAGCCCACTCTCCTTGCCCAGCGCGTCCGGCAGCGCTTGCACCCGCAGCGCTGGATAGCCAAAAGCCGCCAGATCCGGCAGGGTTTCCAGCGCGCAGTGCACCGGCACCGCCAGCACCTCGTAGCGGCGGTGCGTCAGGATGTGGACGATCGGCCCCAGCGGCGGCTCCGGCGTCAGCCCGGCGGCGCGCAGCCGCGCGTTCAGCACGTCCAGGCAGTCGGCGCCTTCCACGCCCGGCGGCTCCCACAGCCCGGCCCAACGCACGTCCTCGGGCCGCCGCGCAAGCAGCACCCGCGGCGCGGAATCGGCCACGCCCGGCCCTTGCAGCGGCGTCCCGACGATCACCGCATACGCCGCCCGCACAAGCTGCGCAGTCGCTTTTTGCCGCACCGGCGGGATCGCCTGCGTCAGGCCTTGCGCCCGCGCTTGGCAGTGCGTCGCGACCGGACACAGCAGGCAATCCGGCGCGCGCGGCGTGCATACCGTCGCGCCCAGCTCCATCAGCGCCTGGTTCCACGCGCCCGGCTGCGCGCGCGCGACCGGCTGCTGCAGCCAGTCCTCGGCGACGCGCCAGATGTGATCGCGGCCCTTGGGCTGGCTGGGATCGCCGGCAAACGCCGTCCAGCGCGCCAGCACGCGCGCCACGTTGCCGTCCACCAGCGCCGCTGGCTGGCCAAAAGCGATCGACCGCACCGCGCCGACCGTGTACGGCCCCAGGCCTGGCAGCGCCCGCAGCGCCGCGTCGTCGGCCGGCAGCACGCCCGCGTGCCGCGCCATCACCGCCTGCGCCGCCGCGTGCAGGTTGCGGGCGCGGTTGTAGTAGCCCAGCCCGGTCCACATCGCCAGCACGTCGGCCTGTGACGCTGCCGCCAGGTCGGCGACGGTCGGCCAGCGCGCCAGCCAGCGCTGGAAGTAGTCGATGACGGTGTCGACGCGCGTCTGCTGCAGCATCAGCTCGGAGACGAGCACCGCGTAGGGCGTCGGGTTGTCGCGCCACGGCAGGCGCCGCTGGTGCTGGGCAAACCACGCGAGCAGCGCGGAGATGGCGGATTCAGTGTCGTTTGCCACGTTTGTCTTTTTTGGCCGGTTCAGCAGCGTCTGGGGCCGCGGCGCGGGGTGCCGGCAGGGCCAGCGCCGGCGCTGGCAGCGCGGCGTTCGGCACGGCGGCGGGCGGCGCGGGCGGCGGCGCCTCGGTGGCGTCGAGCAGCCGCGCGTCGAGCACGGTCTGCCGCCAATTGCCGTCCGCGGCAGCAAATTCAAAGGCGATCGGCTTGCCGACGTCATCCGGACTCAGCCGCACTTCAAACGGATGCCAGGCGAAATCGGCCTTGTGCAGCACCAGCGACCAGACCTCGTGCGTCCCGGCCAGCGCGCGCACCGTCACGTCCGAGCCGACGTCATTGCGCACCGCCCACAGCCGCAGCCCCACGCGCCCCGCCAGCACGCGCGCCGGCGCCGGTCGCGGCCAGGTGATGCGCGCGAGGCCATTCGCCGCGCCGGGCTGCACAAGCAGGCCGTTGTGCCGCGAGTTGCCGACCTCGTGCACGGCGTCAAACACGTCCAGCCACCACTCGCCGCCGCACAGATGCTTGCTGTCGCCGTTCCAGGTACAGCGCTTGAAGGTGCCGTCCGGCTGGCGGCGCTCGACGATGGCGTCGGCCAAGTGCTTGCGCAAATCGTACGCGGTCCGCGACGCGCCGAGGTCGTACAGCAGCAGCTCCGTGCCGTGATCGAGGTCTTCGGCGCGCAGCCGCCGCGCCGAAAGCTTGAGCGTGGACGCGCGGTTGTGCGTCGACACGACCCACAGCCGCTTGAAGCCGTCGGCGTCCCACAGATCCGTCGGGTCGCCGACGATCAGCGCGCTGTCGTACGCCAGCGCGTTCTTGCGGTACGCCTCGGCGAACCGCCATTTTTGGCTGGCCGACCACTCGGGGTGAAAGCCGATCGCGTCGCCTTTTTGCACGTCCCGCGTCAGGATCTTCGCGGCGGCCGCCAAGCTGGCGTCATCGGGCGCGACGGCGTGGCGGTTGGTGCGCAGCACGAGCATCGCGATGGCCGTGGCGAAGATCGCCAGCACGCCCACGAAGGCTGCTGCCAAACTGCCGCGCGAGCCGGGCACGATGGACATGATGGCCAGGCCTCAGAAATCGTGGTGGACGGTGAGCGCCAAGTGCCACGCGGCGCCTGACACGGACGTTGCCTGAACCGGATCGCCCGGATCGAGCTTAGCAACAGTTCGTCTGGAAAGCACGGTCGCCGCCAGCGCCAAGTCGACGTGCAGCGGCTTGCGCGCCACCGCCAGCGGATCGCCCATGACCCAGCCCGCGCCAAGGCCCAGCGTCGTCGCCGGCGCGTCCAGGTAGTTGGCGGCGCCATCCGCGCGCGGCAGCGGCGTCGGTCGGTATTGCGCACCGCCGCGCAGTACGAGCGATTCCAGCACCTGCCATTCCACGCCCAGCCGCGGCTCCAGGATGTCCTTGGCGCCCATCGCCACCGGCACGTTGTGCACGTCGACAACCTTGTCCGGCGTGGCGCTGCCCTGCTTGAGCGCGGCGTCATCGATGCTCAGCGTCACATCCGGTGCCAGCGGCGGCATCGCCGAGAACCGCAGCCAGGCCACGCCACCGGTCAGGTTCACCGCGCCGATGCGGTGCGCCGCCGCCAGCACGATCGTGTCCGGCAGCCAGAGGCCCACGCCCTGGATCTTGAATTTCAGGTTGCCGACGTCCTGCATGTTCACCGCCAGCGGGATCGCGTAGCTGACCTGCGAGCTCTGCCGCCACACCGCGCTGATCCGCCAATCGGCGTTGGGCTGCAGCGTCATGCCGAGGATCGCGTAGGCCTTTGTCGCCAGCTCCACGTCCATCGATTTTTGCGTGATGCGGTGGTCCAGCACCGACAGCGCGATGTCCGCCTGGCCGTTCAGCGCCGTCAGCACCTGCGCGCCCACGCCCAGCGACAGCCACGGCCACGGCCGGTACGCCAGGCCAGCGACGAGCGCCAGACGGTCGCCCAGCGTGTCGTACAGTGGCAGCTGCGGCTGACGGTAATCGTGGGCGTCGAGCCGCGTCGGGCCGCCCAGCGGCACATGGATGGCGATGCCCAGCGCCATCTTGTCCTTGAGAATGCCGCCAAACGGCGTCGAAATCCCAATGTGCGCCAAGTAGTTATCGGCCGGCAGCACGCTCGGATACTGGCTCTGGCCGGCGACGCGCTGGATGTCGAAGCGGTTCCAGATCGCGTCGGCGCCAAAGCCAAAGTGGATGTGCTGGGCAAACGCGAGGTTGGCCGGGTTGGTATAGGCGGCAAAGTAGTCGTCTTCGGTCGCCTCGGCGGCGCCAGCCATGGCGATCGAGCGGGCGCCAAAGCCGTACAACTCCAGACTCGTGGCCTCCGCGCGCGCGGGCACCCACGCGAGGGCGACCAGAACGGCCAACAGCCAACCGCGGGTCGTCACGCCAGACCGTCCAGAACCAGCGGCAAATCGCGCGGCGTCGCGGCGGCGACGTGCGCCAGCGTGCCAAAATGGAAGCGATCGAGCAGCATCGCCACCTTGTCCGCTACGCCGTCCAGACCGACGTAATACTTGAAGCGGCGCGCCAGCGGCAGGCGCATCCGCGGCTGGTCCGGGTCCAGCTCACGCGGGTGCAAGTACAAAACTGCAGGTGTTTTGCGCAGTTCGCAGGTCTGGAACGCGGCTTGCAGCACCGGCTTGGGCAGCAGCCGCAGGTAGCCGCCGCCGGAGAACGCCAGGTCGCGGTTGCCGACGCGCAGCGGCACCACCGGCACCTCAAGGATCGTCCGGCCATCACCCAGCACGATGTCGAACGGCCGGCTGCGCTCCAGCGGATAGCCGCCGTGCGCCCGGGTGGTCAGGAACAGCGACGAGTCCAGGCGGATGCCCCGCGACGCGAGGATCGGCAGCGCCCAAGTCTCATTGGGCCCAAGCGAGAAGCCCGGTGCGCGAAAAGACGTGATTTCACGCTTGGTTGCCCGCTCCAGCGCCGTCAGCGAGTGGTCGAGATCGCGGGCAAAATCGTCGGGACCGAGGTGCTGCAGCAGCCGGTGCATGTGGCCGTGCGAGCCGACGTCGTGGCCGCGCCGGGCGATCTCGGCGACCAACTCCGGCGCGACTTCCGCGATCCAGCCGAGGACGAAGAACGTCGCCTTGACGCCGCGCACGTCCAGCGCGTCCAGCATCCGCTGCGTGCCGATGTGCACCCGCCGTTCCTGCCGCCGCCACGCCGCCGGGTCGGGCGCGCGGTCGTACTCGAGGATGTGGAACCAGTCCTCGACGTCGATGCTCCAGCCGTGAAGAACGGGACTGCCCATGCCGGGAGTGTCGGATCTGCGGGCTTTTCGCGCAAGCGATCCACGCCGGCCGAATTTCGAGATCCGGCCGTTTTCATCCGCGGCGCCACCGAAGGTGGTCGCTCGTGGATCCAGTCCGAAATGCAACAGGTCTGACCGGCAGAAGTGGGCGCCGGACAGCGGTCAGCAGGCTTACTTGACCGCGTGGATCTTCACCGTCTCGCGCAGCTCCGTCTGGCCGATGACCGGCAGGCGGATCTCGATGGTCAAGCCGCCGCCTGGCCGCGCGAACGCCGCGACCGTGCCGTTGTGCGCCTCGACCGTGCGCTTGACGAGGAACAGCCCCAAGCCGCTGCCGACGGCGATGCGCGCCCGCGCGCTGGGGCTGCGGTAGAAGGCCTCGAAGACGCGCGTGCACTCGTCGGGCGTCAGGCCGGGGCCGCGGTCCATGACGCGGATGACAGCGCCCGCCGGCTCGCGGTTCGTCTCGATCTGCAGCGACGGCGGGCATGGCTGGCCGTTGAGCGCCGTGTCGTGGGCGGCGTAGCGGATCACGTTCTCGATGAGCGTCGAGACCACGCGGTCCAGCGCGTTGGCGTCGCCGGAAACAACCGAGCCGAGGCTGTCCAGCGTCAGCTCAAACTGGAAACCCAGCCGCTCCAGCCGATGCCGCTCGCGCCGCAGCACCGTCTGCACCAGCGCGTCGATCGCCACCTCGCCGCGGTGCAGCAGCACCCGGTCGATGCCCACGCGCTGCGCTTCCAGCAGCCGGCCGATGTGATCCTCCAGCAGCCGCACTTCCTCGTGCAGCTCCTGCAGCAGCTCCTCGCCTTCGTTGCGGCGACGGTCCTTGCCCTGTGGTGCCAGCGCGCGCTCGCGTTCCAGCTCGATGCGGATCAGCTCGAGCGCCACCTCGATGCGCGCCAACGGCGAGCGCAGCTCGTGGGAAATTCCCGACAGCAGGTCCTTTTGCGCCTGCAGCATCCGGGCGATGCGCTCCGCCATCGCGTTCAGGCTCTGGCCCAGCGCGCCCAGATCGTCCATTGGCTCAATCGGCGCGCGCACGGACAGGTCCCCGAGGCCAATTTCCAGCGCCGCCTCGCGCAGCACGCGTGCCCGCTCGCGCAGGCGCTGGGTCAGCGTGAGCGCGATCGCCAGCAGGATCGCGGTGCCGATGCTCGCGGCAAACAGCGCCGCCAGCGCCGTACCGGCCAGCGACATCCGGCTCTGCCAGACGCTGACCGCCGCCGCACCCAACGCGCTCAAGGTGGCGATGGCCATGGCGACGGCAAAAATCTCGCCGCGCACAAGCCCCAACGGCGGCAGCGTCGGCCGCGCTGCTGGCTGCGCCAACGGCGTCATGCGCGCCGGCTGAATGCTCGCGTGCGGCTGGTCCTGCATGCGCTGGGTCGGCCGCTATCCCGCCGCAGTCGGCTTGGCGCCGTCCGCCGCGAGCATGTAGCCCGTGCCCCAGATCGTCTTGATGTAGCGCGGCTGGCGCGAATCCGCCTCGATCTTGGCGCGCAGGTTCTTGACGTGCACATCGATCGAGCGGTCGTACGCCGCGTAGCCAACGCCGCGCAGCATATCCATCAGCGCGTCGCGGCTCAGCACCTGGCCGGGGTGACGCAAAAAGCAGCGCAGCAGGTCGAACTCCGTCGTCGTCAGCTGCACAACCGTGCCATCCGCCGAGACCTCGCGGCGCGCAGTGTCCATGATCAAGTCGCCGACGCGCAGCGTCTCCGTCACCGGCGCCGGCGCGCCACCGTCCGCGCGACGCAGCACCGCGCGGATGCGCGCCACAAGCTCGCGCGGGTTGAACGGCTTGGACAGGTAGTCGTCCGCGCCCAGCTCCAGCCCGACGATGCGGTCGCTGTCGCTGCCCTTCGCCGTCAGCATGATGACCGGCACCTTGGACGACGAGCGGATGCGCCGCAGCACCTCGAAGCCATCCATGCCCGGCAGCATCACGTCCAGCACCAGCAGGTCAAAAACTTCCGACGTCGCGCGGCGCACGCCCTGCAGGCCGTCGGTAACCAGCGTCACCTGGAAGCCCTCGGGCTTGAGCAGGCGCTCCAGCAGCGCGCCCAGGCGCACGTCATCGTCGATAATCAACAGGCGACCCATGTTCACTCCAGTACCGCGGGGGGTGTCCAGCTAGGGCGCTGGCTGCGGTTGTTTCGCGTCCAGCTGCAACTTCTGGGCGTTTGGCCCAGTCCACGCGGGCTTGGCGACCGGCTCCATCGCCAGCGCATCACCGGTCGACGCCAGAGCCTTTTCCGGCCCCCGCACCGCCAGCACCTGATACGCGATTTGGTGACCCTGATTCCACGTGGCAAAGCCGACGTCGGTCAATTCATTGAGCTTTACGCCGTTCTTGGCGATGTCCTTGCCCGCGTCGATGTCCGCCAGCAGCGTGTCGATGTCGACCTGCCGGGCGTGGATCTGCTCGTCGTTGGTGTACTCCGGCGCCGGCGCAACGTAGCCGGCGATCTCCGGCTTGTCGGCGTTGAGCTTTTGACTCTCCAGCCGCCGCTGCACGCGCCCGGCCGACCACGCAAACAGCGCGCGTTCCTGGCCAGTCGTCGCCAGCGCCGCCGCAACGAGCTTCGCGATGTCCGCCTCGCCGCCACACAAGCCCAGCGCGACGATCGCCCGCAGCCGCAGCAGGTCATCACCCGACTGGGTCAGCGGCCACAGCGCCGCCGCCGCCGCCGGCTTGCCGGTGCGACCCAGCCCAGCCAGCGCCGTCAGCCGCACGCCGATGTCGCCGTCCTTCAGCGCGTCGGCGAGCGTCGGCACCACCCGCGGATCGTCGATGCCGGACAGCAATTCCAAGGACTTGGAGCGCTCTGACGGCGAGTTGCTGGCCATGTCGCCCACGAGCGTCGGCACGGCTTCCGCGCCCAGGTGCGCGATGCGCGTGGACGTCATGCCGACCTGGCCAACGGGATCGTGGAAGCGCTTTTGCAGCAGCCGCGGGTTCTCGACGAATTTCTCAAAGAAAATCGAGGACGCCCACACGAGCACCGCGACGATGCCGAGGCCGATGGCGTACAGCCCCAACTTGCCCCAGGCCTTGGGATTGAAGCTACGATCACTGAGGGCAGGCATACGGACGCCTCATGGCAACAGCCGCGCGCGGGACGAACCGCCGCGGACACGGCTTGTGCACGCTGCTCGAACGATCAGGGCGCGCACGGCTCGGTGACCTGGATGTCGTCGAGGAAGACGCCCTCGTACTTGTCGTTCAGCGTGCAATCGCCCGTGTCGAAGTGGAATTCCACAATGATATTCAGGCCCTGCCACTTGGTCAGCGGCAGCACGATGTTCTGCTTGGATTTGAACTGCGTCGGCTTGAGGCCGGTCGTCGGGTCCGTGGCGTCCCAGATCATTTGCGACTGCGCGCCGTTCTTGATGATCACCTGGAAGTGCTCCGTCTGGAACGTGCCGACCGGCTGCTCGATGTCGGCGTAGATCGCGAACTGCAACTGCGCGCTTTGCTTGGGATTCGTGCCGATCTTCAGCACCTGCGTGTACAGGTCCGAAGTGACGGCGCCACAGCTGCCCGCCGGCGTCGTCGGGTCGTCGTAGTTCCACTTCGCCGGGTTGCCGAAGTAGGCCTCGTACTTGCCGTTCATGTACTTGTGCGGAATCGCGCTCCACGACGTCAGGATGCCCGGCGTCGCCGAGCCCGTCAGCGAACCCAGCGTCGCGTTCTCGAACGTCACCGCCGGCAACGGCGAGGTCGGCTGGCAGCAGCCCGGACCGGCCTTGAAGCCGGTGCCGCAGCTGAAGGTCTTGGCAGTCTCGTCCAACGCGCAGGCGTAGCTCTTGCACGGATCCGGCGTGGCGGGCGTGCAGTCGGCATCCGCGACGCACACGGGCGCGGCGCAAGTAGTCCACATGCTGATGGCGTCGATGTACGGGCCGATGTGGTTGTTGTTTTTCGGGTTGCCCGCGTCGAATTCCCAGACGAGCTGCACGGTCTTGCCGGCGACGGCGGCGGGCGCCTTGACCGAGATCGGCATCCACTGGCCGTTGGTCGTGCCGCCGATGTCGTACGAGCTCCACGCCCAGGTGATGTTGGTCGGATCGGTCGGGTCGACAAAGCCAAAGCGCAGGCGGTCGACGGCGAAGACCGTGCCGTTGTACTGCGGCACAGCGAATACGGCCGGCGCGTCCCACTCGGTCGACAGGTTCAGGTGGAACGTGACGATGGTTGTGCCGTTGACGGGCACGGCGACCGGCGCGCTGTTGACCAAGCCGTACGGCACTTTCTGCGAGCCGGCGTCGTAGTTGCCCAGCGTGCTGCCGAAGTACAGCGAGTACAGGTCCGGGCTGGTGCCGTAGAAATTGTCCTGCGAAATGTGCCACTTGAGCGTCGTGTCGTACGGGTCGCCGGTGGGCGACGCGGCGGCGGTCGCGAACGACGTGGCCCAGCCCGTCGGCAGCGCGGTGCCGCCGGTCTTCTCAAACGACTCGCTGGGGATCTGCGACTTCTCCGTGCAGCAGCCCGCGGTCAGCACGCTGTCGCACTTGCCCTGGACGCAGGTGTCGACGGTGCAGCTGTCCTTGTCGTCGCAGTCGGTGTCGACGACGCAGATGCCGGACGGCTGGCAGCTGCAGATACCGGCGCCGGTCGTCGGATCGCATTTGCCCTTTTCAACCGTGGGCTTGCACTTGCTGTCGCAGTCGCTGTCGACGGCGCACACGGTATCCTGGCAGGTGATGTCCATCGAGAAGTCGTCGATGTTCGGACCGGCAAAGGCGTTGCCGCTCGGATCGCCGGCGTCGAACGTGAAGCAAACGCGGCCTTTCTTGCCGGCGAACTGGTCGAGGTGCAGCTTGACGGTCTGGTAGTTGCCGTCGTTGCAGCCCTTGATCAGGTCGCTGGACCACAGCGGCGTCTTGATGTTGCCGACGACCTGCGTGCACTCGGTGGCGCCGCAGTATTGGCCGCCGGTCAGGAAGGTGACGGTCAGCTTGTCCAGCGGCGAGTTCAGCGCGCAGACGCCCAGCACCTTGTTGCAGCTCTCGCCCGCCGTCTTGCAGTCGGCGTCCGCCGTGCACGGCGCCTGCGAGCCCGGCGGGTTGTTGTACGTGGTCTGGCCGCACCACTCGGTGATCAGGCTGACGCTGAACTTCACAACGTCGTACAGCGTGCCCGACTGCAGCTGGATCTCCGGCGAGCAAATCGTGCCCTTGGGACCCTGCGTCGTCAGCTTGGGATCGGCGTAGCTCTGGAACGTGCTGTCGCTGAAAACGAGCGACTTGCTGCCGGTGGTGCCGCCGGTCGGGTTGACCTTCCAGCCCACGGTCGTCGAGTTGCTGCCGACGTTCTTCCACGCCGAGATGCCGTTCTCGTAGCCGTCGGCGTAGAGGTTGGACGGCAAGCAGCACTGCGACTGCGACGCGTCCGGCACGTTGCTGCACAAGCCGGTGGCGGCGGCGCCGACAATCGCGCAACTGTCGATGGTGCAGGTGTTGTTGTCCTGGCAGTCCGCCACGCCGGCGCAGCAGCCCGGCGTCAGGTCGCCAAAGCAGATGCCCTTGTCGGTGACGTTGTCGTAGAACGTGCAGTCCGTCTGCGCGCAGGCGTTGCCGGTGGTGTTGGTGCACGCGGTTTTCGTGTCGCAGCCGCTGTTGTCGGTGGCGCAGAGCGTCTCGACTTCGATGTCGTCCAGGTACAGGCCCTCGTACTCGGTCGTGCCGGCTTTGCCGACAAATTGCCAGGTCACGGTCACCGAGTCACCGAAGCCGGCGAGGTTGATGACGCGGTGCTCCCACTTGCCGCCCGTGGACTTGTCGATCTTGACCGACGACCACACCGGCGTCGCGCCACTGGCGCCGTTGACGCTGACGGTCAGGACGTCGGTTTCCGTCATGCACGCGTCCTTGGCGCCGCCTCCAAAGTTCACGCAGACCTGGTCGATCGCGCAGGACGTGCAGGTGGTGCCGGCGTTGCCCGGGTTGAGCTTGACGAACGCCGGGCTGGCGTCCAGCCACAGCCAGTAGTGCAGCACGGTCGGCTTGGGCGCGCCGGTCGCCTTGTCCTTGGGGATGACGATTTCGGTCGACGTCAGCTTGCCGGTGACCTTCGCGGCGCCGCCGGTGGACTGGCAGGACGTCGCGGGGGTGGCGGACGTGTCGTAGTTGTAGCACTCGTTGCCAAAGTAGACCGACGACTTGCCGGTGTGCGCGCGCTTGTTGGAGACCTGCCAGTTCACCGTCGAACCGGTCGCGGTCGTCGAGACGTTGGTCGCGAAGCTGCTGAGCGTGCCGTCCTCGAACTTGACCTTGGGCAGCGGCGTCTCCTTGTCCGGGCAGCAGAGCGGCTTCACGCTGTACTCGCACTGGGCGGTGGCCTTGTTGCAAGCAGCGGTCTGGCACAAGATGTCGGCGCAGTCGGTGTCGGAACAGCAGACGTTGGCGCCGGGCTTGAGCTTCGGGTCGGTGCACTTGTTGTCGACGCAGGTGGTGACCTGGCACTGCGGATCGGCGTTTTTGACCTTGAAGCAGTCGTCGTCGATCTTGCACTCCAACGCCACGTCAACCGGCGGCACGTCGGGCTGGATGTCGGGCTGGATGTCGGGACCGGTGTCGGCTGGTGCGGCATCGCTGCCGACGTCGGACGGGCCGGTGTCGCCGGCATCATCGGTGCTGACGTCATCGGAAGTGTCGTCGCCCGGGCCGGTGTCGGCAGGCGGCGTCACGGTCTTGGAACCGCAAGCGGCGAGCGCTGCGCTCAGGGCGAGAACCGCCAGAACGCGCTGAAATTTCAGGAGTTCAAGCACAGACTTCGGACAGCGATTCGACATCAGACTGCGATTCATGGGTCCCCTCATTGCGCGAACCGGGGTCGACACTGCTCCCAATGCCTGTGCCGACACGACCACGTTTCACCAGTGTACCTCTGGCCAACGGGTTTCGCAATGTCACGTGACCGCCGCGCGCGCCGGTTTTTCAGTTGTAGCGGTGGTCGCGGACCCAAGCGATCACGGGCAGTTGCTGACGGCCTGACAGGTGCACGCGGCGGCGCTGCAGACCGGCGTTTGGCAGGTCGCGCAGGACATGGCGGCGCAGTCGGCGTCCCAGTAGCAGTCGGCCTTTTGGCAGGCGATGCCGACGCTCAAATTGTCAATGTTCACGCCGGGTTTGTTGTTCAGCGTGCCGTCGCCCGCGTCAAAGCGCACGCAGACCTGCACGGACTTGCCGGTCCAAGCGTCCAGCGACACGGTGATGGGCTGCCACTTGCCCTGCGTGGTGCCCAGGATTGCATCGGACGACCACACGGTCTGGTACGTGCCACCGGTGAAGATCTGCACGGAAAACCAGTCGAGCTTGGAGTTGCCGGGGATCGGCGGGTTCAGGTACTGCGCCGCCGGCACATCCGACCACTCGGTGTCCATGTTCAGGTCGAATTTCAGCAGCTTGTAGTTCGTCCCCGCCGTCAGCTGGATCGCCTTGGCGCACGCCGCGCCGTGCGGACCTTGGCCGTCCGGCAGCGACGGGTCGTCGTAATCGGTGAAGATGGCGTTGCCAAAGTACAGGCTGCCGCCGCCGCCGCTGCTGCCGACGTTCGGGTTGCCGCCCTTGGGGTTGGAGCGCCAGAACACGCTGACCGAGTTGTTGCCGCTGTTCGCCCAGTTGGTCAGCGGCTGGGTGTCGAAAGCGTCGGTGAACAACAGCGACGGCGCGCAGCACGCCGGTTTGCTGGCGTCCGGCTGCGATTTGCAGACGTTTTGCGTGCAGGTGTCGACGGTGCAGGCGTTGCCGTCGTCGCAGTCGGCGTCGCCCAAGCAGCAGCCGGCGATGTTGTCGTGAAAGCAGACGCCCTGACCGACGGCGTTGCTGTAGTCGGTGCAGGTGTCAGCCGTGCAGGCAAGCCCGTCGTCGTCGCAGCTTTGCGTGTCGCTGCAGAGGATTTTGCCGAGGTCGGGGCAGATGGTCTCGACGACGACGTCGTCCAGGTAGATGCCCTCGTAGCCGTTGTTGGCGTTGGTCTTGGTGGCGAACTGCCAGGCCAGCTGGATCGACTTACCCTGCCAACTACTTAAATCTACGGCAATATGCCGCCAGCCATCAGGATGCGCCGGGTCGCCGAGCGTCGTCTTGCCGATCTGCGTCGACCAAAACACCGTCGCCGGCGGCGCGTCCTGCGCCAGCACTTGCAGCGACAGCAGGTCTTTCTCCGGCTCGCACACGGACGCGCCCGCGACCTCGATGCACGACGACGCCGCGTTGCACGGCGGGTCGCACGTCCCCGCCGGCAGCGTCTTGGCGTACGGCGGCTCGGTGTCCAGCCACAGCCAGAAATGTGCCTGCGCGTTCTTGCCCTTGGGCAGCAGGTACGTCTTGGACAGCAGCGTCGTCGCCACCGGCTGGGTGTCCGTCACCAGCGGCTTGCACGCGCCGGCGGTCGTCTCGGAGTTGTCGTAGGTGTGGCAAGCGTTGCCAAAATACAGGGATTTCTTGCCGCCGTGCGCCCGCCACGTTGTCTGCTGCCAGCTGACGTTGCCGTTGGTCGGACCGTCGGTGGCGACAAAGCCATCCTGGCCGGACTCGAAGGTCGCGTCCTGCAAAAGCACCTTGCCGGAACAGCAGTTGGCGATCGCGACGTTTGTGCACTTGTGCTGGACCTGGTCGCATTTGTGGGTGTTGCACTCGTTGCCGTCGTCGCAGTCGCTGTCGAGGCAGCACGCGTCGGGGTTCTTGACGGCGGCGCACACGCCGGCGGTGCACTTCGGCAATTGGCACGCCGAGAGCGTCAGCTGCGCGGTGCAGTCATCGTCGATGGCGCATTGGCCGACGTCCACGATCGCGTCCACCACGTCGGCGACGTCGGGCGTCACGTCCGCGGACACGTCCACCGGCACATCCACGGCGACGTCGGTCACCTCCGCGACCGGCACATCCGCCACCGTGTCGGCGATCGGCACGTCATCGCCCGCGTCGTCGGCGGCATCCCCCGCCGCGTCCTGCGGCACCGGCGTCACAGCCTGACCGCAAGCCGCCAGCAGCAGCCCCGCCATGATCGCCGTCGCACGCCTGAGCAGTCGCATCGTCAGTTCCTACGGGCAAGCCGCGATGAAGTGCAGGTTGTCAACCGCGACGCCAAAGCCGCTGTTGGCCACGCCGTCGACGGTGTTGAAGGAGAATTCGAGGGTGATTTCCTGGCCGATGTATGGCGTCAAATCAATTGAAATCGTGGACCAATTTCCGACGGCATAGCCATTGGCATTCTTTTCCCACACCTGCGTCGGCACGCCAGCGACGTAGACGTTGATGGTCAAGTCGTCGTAGGGCGGACCCTGCTCGGTGTCCATGAACAGGTCAAAAGTGACCTTGCTGTTGACGTTGTTCGGCAGCGTGATCGGCGGCGTCGTTGCGGTGCCGCTGTTGAGGCCAAAGTTGTAATTGCCGGCGCTCGGGTCGCCGTAATAGAGCACGCCCGGCGGCGTCTTCGACTGCGGGCTCGTCAGCCACAGCTGCCAACCCTGCGTCGTGCCAGCGCTATTGACAAAAACCATGCCCATCGCGTCGTTGGTATCAAACGTGTTGCTCCAGATGTCCGGGATGCAGCAGCCCGCGGCGCCGGTCGGCTTGTGCACGCACTTTTGCGCCACGCAGGTGTCGATCGTGCACTTGGTCTCGCCGTCGGAACAGTCGGCGTCGGCGCTGCAGCAGGTGTTCTGGTTGGAGCAGACGTTCTTGACGCAGGTGTCGATTGTGCAAGCGTTTTTGTCGTCGCAGCCGCCGTTGCTCTTGCAGCAGCCGGCGATCGCCGCGAACTGGCAGTTGGCGCCGGGTCCGGGGCACGAGTCGGCGGTGCACGGGTCGCTGTCGTTGCAGTCGCCGTTGCCCATGCAGCAGCTGGCGATCGGGCTGAACTGGCACTTTTGGTTCACGCACTTGTCGGTGGTGCACAGCACGTTGTCGTTGCAGTCGCCGTCGGCGGCGCAGCAGCTGTACGGCCACGTGCACTGGCCGTCCGAGCAGACGCCGGTGTAACAGTTGAGCGTGAACGACGGCGCGCAAGCCGCTGTATTCGCGCATTTTTTTGGCTGGCAGGTGCAGTCGATATGCACATTGTCCAGGTACACCTGCGTGTTGGTGAGCGTGCCAAACGTCGAGCTCGGCGCGACCTCAAAGTGCAGCGCGAAGCTCTTGCCGGCCACGGCGGACAGGTCCACCGTCACGGTCTGCCACGCCACGACCGCCGAATTCACGGTCTTGGTCACGAGCGTCGTGTCCACACCGTCGATGTCTGCGGAAACGCGCAGGTTCAAGCCGGACGACACGGTGTCGGCGCGGAAGCTGAAGCTCAGCGACGCTTCCTTGCCCGGCAGCAGCGTCAGGTACGGCGAGACGGCTGTCGCCTTGGGCTTGGTGTTGGCTGGAACGCCGTACGTCGTGGCGCCGGGCAAGCCAAACGCCAGCACGCCGGTGCCGCCGGTCGAGTCGGCGATCTTGAGTGCATACCACGTCGGTCCGTTCGCGCTCATCGGCGTGATTGTGTAGCCATCGTCGCTGCCGTCAAACGCGCTGCTGAGCACCGTCGGCGCGCAGCAACCGGGTGCGGTGGACGCGGCGTACGCGCACTGGCCGGCGGTGCAGGCGTCCTTGGTGCACGGGTTGAAGTCGTCGCAGTCGCCGTCGCTCTGGCAGCAAACGCTCTGGAACACGCACTGGCCGGCGCTGCAGCTGCCGGTGAAGCAGGAGTCGGCCGAGACGCACTCCGCGTCGGTCTTGCAGCAGGTGTTCTGGTGCTTGCAGCCGCCGCCGGGTGCGGCGCAGTCGTCGATGGTGCAGGCGTCCTTGTCGTCGCAGTCGGCGGCGGTCATGCAGCAGTCGATCTTGGCGCTGTGCTGGCAGTTGCCACCCGGCACCGGGCAAAGGTCCAGCGTGCACGGCTTGTTGTCGTTGCAGTCGCCGATTGTGTTGCAGCAGTCCGCCTTGGGCGTGTGGACGCACGCGGGCGTGCCGGCGGTCGTCGGCTGGCAGGCGTCCACGCTGCAGGCGTTGCCGTCGTCGCAGTCGGCTGGCGCGGCGCAGCAGCCAGTGGAGATCTCGACCTCGTCGATGTACACGCCCTCAAACGCGTTGACGTTGCCGTCGATCGAGTCGAACGCGAACTGCAGCGTCACCGATTGGCCCGCCCAGGCCGAGACGTCCAGCGTCACCCGCTGCCACGAGCCGTGCGTCGTGCTGAGCATCGGGTCGGAATTCCACAGCGGCACCGTCGCGGCGCCGTCCAGCACGTTGACGGTCAGCATGTCGTAGCCGGCCGAGGCTTCGGTGTCCATCCACAGCCAGAACGACGCCGTCGGGTTGACGCCCGCGGTCTTGGGCACCGGCAGCGGCGGCAGCGTGGCGGTCCCGGCGACCTGCTTGCCGTTGGCGTAGGTCAGGCTGGTCGGGTCGCCAAAATACAGGCTGACGCCGCCGGAGACGCTGCGCGCGCTGCTGAAATTCCACTGGATGCCGCCCTTGGCGGTGTCCTGGACCGACACGCCTTCGCCCTGGCCGTCCAGCGGCGCGATGCCGGCGACCGCGCTCAGCTTGCCGGTGGCGATCTTGGGCGCGCATGCGAGGCACGGCGTGACGTCATCGGCGAGGCCGGCGCCGTAGCACGCGACCTGGCCGTCGCCGTACGGCGTCAAGCAGACGTTGGCCTTGAGCGTGTACGTGCACTTGCCCTGGAAGCAGATGCCCTTGGCGCACGGGATCTCGCAGTCGCTGTTGGCGCTGCAGGCCGTGGCATGCAGGGATTTGCCAATGCCGGCGGCGTCTTCGGGCGGCACGTCGACGGCAACCTCGGCGGCATCCACGGCATCGGTGCCGGGCACGACGTCGGTCACGGCGTTCACGTCCGGCGCGTCGGGGCCGGTGTCCACCGTGGCATCGGTCACCGCGTCCACGCCAGCGTCGGTGGCGGCATCGTCGCCATCGGCCGCATCCGGTGCGGCGACGTCGGTTGCGACAGCATCGGTCTGCGCGTCATCGGTGGCAGCATCGGCGTCCGTTCCCGGCTGGGTCGTGTCGCTCGTCGCCACAGGCGCACCGCACGCCGCCAGCAGCAGGCACAGCAGGCACGCCGACTGCCACCGCCCCAAGCCCTTCGTCACGGCCATGTCCATGCGTCTCTCCCTCTGGCCACGCACCCATCGCGGCCTTTGACGGGCGATCGGCGGGCCTTCCGTGCGTTCCAAGGGCCTGCAGCCCAAGCAGTTCTTGGCGAAAGCTGGCCGGCAACGGCAGCGGACGCATCGGCCCAGTGTAACACGGGCGGCGCGGCACAGACAAATGACAGTTGCGGGTCGCGGTGTGCGGATTAGAACTTGAAGCGCAGCGCCGCGTCCAGCCGCCACACCGACAACGCACGCGCGCCCGAGGGCGCATCCAGCGCGTCGCCCGGCAGCAGGTACGACGCGCGCAGCATGGCGACCGTCTTGGCAGCCTTCCACCACAGCGACGCCTCTGGCTCCAAGCCGAGGAACGTGCCGTGGCCCGGCGTGGCGCCTTCCGACGCGGCAAGCGCCGTCATCACGCCGACGTTGCCGAACAGGCCCTCGTCGGCGCCGGTCTCGAGCAGCGAAACGCGCCAATTCGGCTTGAAATACCAAGCATTGGCCACGGCGCCGATGATGTCGCGAAACAGGATGCTGTCGACCAAGAAGCCGCGGTGAAAGCTGTAGCCGGTGATGAGCGAGCGCGGCGCGGCGTCCGGCGCGGCGCCGGTGCGCCAGTTGTCCTGGTCGTTGACGCCAAAGCCGCCACTGCTGTCGCCGGTGGCGAGGCCGAGGTCGAGGTTCCACAGCTGGCGGCCAAAGCGCCACTCGCCTTTGCCGGCAAAACCGCCGCCAACCAAGGTCTTGGACGTCACCGTGCTGGTCCGTTCGTCGGCGTTGGCGACGGTGCCGTAGCGAAACGCGCCTTCCAGCTGCAGCCGCATCGGCGCGTCGGCGACCTTGCCGCGCCAGTCCAGGTAGATTTGTGGCGTGAATTCGCGGACGGTGCGCGGGATCAGCTGGTCGCACGTCCGCTGCGCCGAGCAATCGCCGTGCTCGCCGTAAAAGCCGTTGTCCTGGCTCTGGTACATCAGCGCCGCGGCGAATTTCAGGCCCGGCGCCTCCGCCGGCTTGGCCGTCTCCGCTTGCAGCAGCCAGCGCGTCGCGTCGGCGCTGATCTCCTGCGGCAGCGGCTGGCCCTCGGTCACGGTGGCGTTGACGCCCTTGGTCAGCACCGAGGTGCCGGTCAGGACCGTCGAGCTCAGCGGCCCTTTGAACACGATGTCGCGCGCCGCCATCAGGCGAAAACCGAACAGTTCCGCAGAGATCTGAATGCGGTCGACGTCCGTCTGGAAGTCTGACATCAGGTCGCGGCCGTCATTGCGCACCATGCCGAGGCCAAAATGGTCGCCCATCCGGCCAATGTCCAGCTCGCCCATGCCCAGCACGCGCACGTGGACCCACGCGCGCCGCACGCCGATCGCCGCCACCGATGCCACGCCGCCGGTCGGCGACGTCCACTGCGCCAGGTACTGCCCGTAATTGTTGGCAGTTGTCGCGTTCAGCCCGGTGCCGGTCGCCTTCAACGGCACCACCGACGCCGCCTGCGTATCCACGCCCAGCCGGCTCTGACCGCCCAGCGTCAGGTTGCTGACGCCGTCAATTTGCGTACAAATATCCGCCCATTCCGCGACGTGCAGCACCGGATCAAAGCGCAGGCGCAGATCGCCGATGCCCATCTGGCCATCGCTCGGCGTGGTGTTGGACTCGCCGTGGCGGACGTCCAGGTGCGGCGCAATGCTGGGATCCGACGTGGTAAAGCGCACGCCGTTCAGGTAATCCAGCCGCGTCCGCAGCTCACCGTGCAGATCCAGCGACACGAGCGGCGTGGCGGGCGGCGCGGGCTGGCCATCGGTCGGCGCTTCCGCGGCAAACGCCGGCAGCGCGCCCAGACCGCACAGGGTCAAGGTCAGGCCAAGGCGCACGCGCGAAAAGGATGACAGCATCGACGTCCTGGCAACGCGCGGGCCAACATGGCTCCGGGGACGGCGGAGTGTAGGAGTCATGGCCGGTCTGCGCAACCCGATCCGCACCGGTCGCGACCACGTCCGGCGCGATTTGCACTACTTCGCGCGCGTCGGCGCCTCGTAGACGGTCAGCATCGGCACGCCGTCCAGCGACCATTGCGCCACCGGCGTGCGCCATTTGTAGGCCTGCCACAGGTCCAGCTCGTAGTCGTCGTGGTCTTTTTGGTGGTGAAAAAAGCCCAGCGCCGTCGGGGTATTGGCCTCGGACGTGTAGCGCAGGTCGCGGCGGAACCAGCCCTCGCGCTGGTACATGACGTACGCCCCCCAGGCGGATTTATGGAACCAAATCAAGGCGTTTTGCGGCGCCCGGCGGTTCACTTCCTCCAGCAGCGCGCGCGTCGTGCCACCCCAGAACTGCCGCTGCATGCCGGCCTCGGCGGCGCCGGGAATGCCGCCAATCAGGTCGTTGTAGTACGCCGTGCCCTGCGGATGCGCGTCCGCTGTCGCCTGCGCCGACGGCAGCAGCACCGCCAGCGCCATCGCCCAAGCCAGCAGCCCCGGCACCGCTTGGCCGCGCCACCAGGACGGCGTCGTCGGCGCGTACTGGCGCATCAGCGCCGCTTCCACGCTGCCGGGATTGACGCCCTCCATGTCGGTCGCGTTGCCGTCAGTCGGGGCGATCGCCTCCGCCAGCCGCCGCCACACGGCCTGCAGCCCGCGCGCGGCGATGAGCAGCATGAAGGCGAACGCCAGCATCCAGTGCTTGGTGCCGCCAAAAATCGGCGTGCCGGGCATGGAAATCAGCGCCATCGGCCAGATCGCGCTCAGCAGGATCAGCCGGTCCCAGCTGCGCAGCTCGGCGGTGCGGCCAAAATCGTCGAGTCCCAGCGGCCCCGCCCGACGCATCCGCGCCCGCACCGCCGCCACGACGGCCATCCGCCCCATCTCGCGCGCGGTGTCCTCGCGGCGCTTTGTCGCCACGTCCAGCGGCACCGTCGCGTCGTGCTGCACTTCCACCGACTGCGACCGCTGCTGCCGCCACACCCGCAGGTCGTGCAGCACGTGCGGCAGGTGCCGCGGCCAGTACACGGCGACCAAGCCCAGCGCCACGGCGACAAGCAGCACCAGCGGCCACGTCAGCGCCGTCATCACCCAAGCAAACTGCGGCGGGAACGGCGGATAGGCCAGCACCTGGCCAAAATAGGTCTGCATGTAGTGTTCATGGTGGAGGTGAAACTCCAGCCAGCGCAGGAAGTTATCCAGCGTGTCCACCCACAGCAGCGGCCAGCCGGCGACCAGGATGGCAAAGCCGACAGGCAGCATCACGAAAAACACCGCCGGCACCGGCGGCGTCGACACCTGCAGGAACCGCGTCAGCGGCAGCAGCAGCATCGCCAGCGCCAGCACCGGGTGCAGGTGGTACGCCGGCGCCGCCAGCACCACGCCAGCCACCAGCCACGGCACGCGCCGCAGCCAGGAACCCGGCGCGAGCGTGATCTCGAACCGGCGCTCGGCGATCGCGTCCCACAGCCAGTGGCCGATCAGCACGACCGGCAAAAACAGCGCGTTGTGCTTGGCCAGCAGTGAAAAACCCCAGAGCACGGCCGTCGGCAGGATCCAGCGCCGGCTGCGCAACGCGCGGTGGTAGCAGAGCGTGGTCGCAAACAGCAGCGTCGTGATCGTCGTGTCGAAACACGCCAAGTGCGCGTGGTAGAACGGCTGCGGCAGGCACAGCCAGCCGACGCCCGCGCACACTGCGAACGCGCGCGTCGCCTGCGCCGGACCCCACGCCGTCTGCGGCGCCGTGAACAGCATCCGCGCGGCGAGGTACAGCAGCGCCACAAGCAGGCCGGCAAAAACCGCGCCGGGAAAGCGCATGGCGTCGGACTCGCTCATCATGTACAGCTTGCGCTGCTCCACGGCCTCGCAGCCCGTGCGGCGGATGACGCCCTTGTCGCCCACGCCCGGCGCCAGGCACGCCGCTTTCAGCGCCGCGAGGTCCACGGACTTGTCCAGCCGCACCGTCGCGTGATCGTTCTTGCGCTCCAGCACCTTGCCCTGCACGAGCCGCCGCGGCCCCGTCTCCGGCGGCCCGCCGACAAGCTGCGGCTTGAGCAGCCAGATCCGGCTGTTCGGCTCAAAACCGTGCGCCGGACCCAGCTCGTTGATGTCCAGCGTCGGCTCGCCGTCCACCACATGGATGTTGGAAACCGGGCGCAGCTTGCGGCCAAAAGCCCGCCACGACCAGCCAAACAGGATCTTGTCGAGCGGCGGGTGCTCGGAATTCGCCCGCCAGGTGTCGAGGATCGCCTTGCGTTCCAGCGCGTCCGCCCGCGCCTTGCCGCCCGCTTCCACTTTGACGAACCAGTCCTGATACGTCTCGGCGTGGCCAAAATAGAAGGCTTCGTCGCGGACAAAGCCCATGTCGTTGGTCATGACCAGCAGCAGCGTGGCCACGCACCACAGCGCCGCGGCGATGCCGAGGTCCAGCGGACGGCGCAGTTGGGGTTGGGGCGTGGTCATCGGCGTCGGCTACTCGTCTTCGTCGCCGGGCTTGCCGGCAACCAGGTTGTATTTGCGGGCCAGCCGCCGGAAATGCTTGCGATCCACGTCCGCGTCGCGCGCCGCTTGGCTCAGGTTGCCGCCGTGGCGCGCCAGCACGGCAGCCAGGTAATCGCGCTCAAAAGTGCCCAACCAGCTCTCCTTGGCGTCGCGGAAGTTGCGATCCGCGTGCAACGGCAGCGCCGCCACCACCGGCTGGCTCGGCGCCAGCGGCTCCGTCAGCGCGTGCGCGTCCTGCCGGCGGCGCGGCGCGTCCGTACCGCGGATACTTTCGGGCAAATCATCGGCTTGCAGCAAGTCGCCGTCGGCAAAAGAGCACGCGCGCTCGACGATATTGCCCAATTCCCGCACGTTGCCCGGCCAGTCGTAGTCGTGCAGCAGCTGGAGCGCTTCCTGGCTGATGCCCTTGACGCGCTGGCCTTCGGGCTCCCTCGGCCCGCCGACACCGCGGTTGAAGGCGCCGTTGCGCAGCAGATGTTCCGCCAAAAGCCGAACATCCTCGCGGCGTTCCCGCAGCGGCGGCAGGTGCAACCGCACCACGCCCAGGCGGTAGAACAGGTCTTCGCGAAAGCGCCCGGCCTTGACCTCGGCCTGCAGGTCGCGGTTGGTGGCGGCAAGGACGCGCACGTTGATCTGGATCGGCCGGTTGCCGCCCACGCGGCGAATTTCGCGCGTCTCCAGCGCCCGCAGCAGCTTGGGCTGCAGGTCCAGCGCCAGCTCACCGACCTCGTCGAGGAAGATCGTGCCGCCGTGCGCCAGCTCGAACAGGCCCTGGCGGGCGGCCAGCGCGCCGGTAAAGCTGCCTTTCTCGTGACCAAACAGTTCGGATTCAATCAGGTTTTGCTGCACCGCGCTGCAGTCAAAGACGATGAACGGCTGGTTGGCGCGCGCAGAGAGGTGGTGCAGCGTGCGCGCCACGACCTCCTTGCCGGTGCCGGTTTCGCCTTCCAGCACCACCGTCGCGCCGGTTGGCGCCACTTTCTCGACCGCCGCCATCAGCCGCCGCATCGACTCGGATTGGCCGACCAAGCCGCCCAGCTGCGCCTCCGCGCGCGGCCGCAGGTCCAGCTTTTCGGTCACCACCGAGAACCGCAGCGACGTCGCGCCCAGCCGCACGGTGCAGCCGGAGCGCAGCCACGCCTCGCGCACGCGCACGCGGTCGACGTACGTGCCCGTGGCCGAGCGCAGGTCCTCGATCAGGAACGCCTCGCCATCGCTGAAGATCCGCGCGTGATGGCGGCTGACGCGGTCGTCATCCAGCACCAAATCGTTGTCTTCCAGCGCGCCAAGCGTCACTTGCGGCTGGTCAAAAATGTACTCGGTGGCGCTGCCA